>CAZULK010000001.1:0-3606 GCA_964621225.1 uncultured Melioribacteraceae bacterium
TTTTATTCAATAATTATGGAGACAGCCTTTCATTCCAAGATGGAATAGCTAAGATTGCATTAACCAAAACTAATTCAGGTAGTTACATCGGAATCCTTTTGACTAATTCTGGCAATCTTGTAATCATTGACGACAAATTAAATTCTGAGATAATTTCCGGTGATGTAATTTCTTTTGCGATAGGAAACATCAAAAACGACGGGAATAATCACTTAGTTTATTCTACAAAAAATCAAATACTTTCTGCTTCACTTACAGGTAGTGTTGATGAATCCTTTCCCTTCACTTCTGAATATGGATATGATTTTGCTGGAAATATTCTGGTAGGGGAGATGAACGGTGATGAATATTCGGATATCATTGCATTTGATAAAGTTGGGAATCTGTTCGCAATTGATGGAGGAAAAGGAACATTGCTACCTTCTTTTCCAATTTCAGTAGGAACGGAAATAGATAAGCCGGTTTCTTTGGTTACTAATAATTTATCACCGGTAAACAATAATTTATTAGTTATTCCGTTAATAACAAATTCTTTAGCAATGTTCGATATTAAAAACTCTATCCCCGGAAACTTTGATTGGGCAAGTGAGTTTGCAAACATTACTAATGGAAATTTTGTTGATGCACCATCAAGTGGTAATTCGAGCACTGAGTTTTTACCCGATAATAAAGTATACAATTGGCCGAATCCCGTTTACGGTGGGGATACTTTTATTCATTATTACGTTTCGGAAGATTCAAAAATTGAAATAAATATTTTTGACTTAAGCGGTGAACTCGTCAAGAAAATTACGGCAACCGCTACCGGCGGATTTGAAAGCGAAACTAAATGGAACGTTGATAATGTTGGAAGCGGTGTTTATTTTGCTCATGTTAAAGCTGTGGGCATTTCTGGCAAATCCAAAACAAAAATTATTAAAATAGCTGTTATTCATTAGTTGGGATTATGAAAAAAAAGTTTTTCTTATTGATTTTATTTATTGCTCAATTAGCTTACGCTCAGTGGGATAGATACCATCCGGAGTACAATTGGTATACTATCAAAGGGAAGCATGTATTTGTTCACTATCACGAGGGTGCGGAAAGATCTGCCCGTACTGTTGCCAAAATAGCCGACGAAGTATGGGGCCCGATCACTACTTTATATGAATATGAACCCGAACCCGTTCACTTTGTAATTAAAGATATAGATGATTACGCAAATGGAGCTACATATTTCTTTGATAATAAAATAGAAATTTGGGCTTCCTCCCTCGATTTTGATTTAAGGGGTGCGCACAACTGGTTGAGGAATGTGATTTCACACGAGTTCACTCACATGGTGCAAATTCAAGCTTCTATGAAGACTACTCGCGTTGTTCCGGCAGTATATTTGCAATTCCTGAATTACGAAGATAAACGAAGGGATGATATATTATACGGTTTCCCTAATTTTATCGCTTCTTATCCGGTTGCAATGATAAACGTTCCGGCTTGGTTCGCTGAAGGAACTGCTCAATATATGAGAAAAGAGTTTGACTACGACAGATGGGATACTCACCGTGATATGATTTTGCGCTCGTATGTATTAGACGGGAATATGCTCAGCTGGAATGAGATGGGTGTATTTTCCAAAACCAGTTTGGGTAACGAATCCGTTTATAATTCCGGATTTGCGCTCACCCGTTATATTGCGCAAAGATACGGGGAAGATAAATTAAGAAAAATTTCCCATGCATTGGGTAAGTTAACAAATTTCACAATCGATGCGGCTTTCAAAGATGTATTGGGTAAAGACGGTAATCAAATTTATGATGAATGGAAAGAATACTTAACAAAAGATTATAAAAGTAGGACAGAAGAACTCCGTAAAAACATTGTTAAAGGGGATTTAATTTCCGGTGAAGGATTCGGAAATTTTTATCCCACAGTTACAGAGGATGGAAAGAAACTTTATTTTATTTCAAATAAGACAGCGGATTATTTCGGCTTGAGTTCAATATATAAACTCGATTTGGAATCGGGTGAAGAGGAAGCGGTTGTTGATAATGTAAGGTCTACGATTGGAATAAATAAAAATGGCAATAAGATTTACTACGCAAAACTTAGTGAGAAAAATAAAAATTGGGTAAGCATTCACGATCTTTACGTATATGATATAAATAAGGATGAAGAGAGTAGGTTGACGTTTGGTTTAAGAGCTAATAATCCGTCACTTTCTCCGTCACAAGATAAGATTGTGTTTCTTTATCAGAAAGATGGAACAACGAATATTGGAATAGTAGATACAAGTGGATCCAATTTTAAAAGGTTGACTTTTTTTGAAAACGGAGAACAAGTTTATAATCCAAAATTTTCTGAGGACGGTTCATATATCCTTTTTGATTATTCCTACCATCATGGAAGGGATATTGCAAAGGTTAATGTAGATGGTTCAGGATTTGAATTTCTTCTTAACTCTGATATAGATGAAAGAAACCCGGTAGAAAAGAACGGCAAATTATATTTCGCATCCGATGAAACGGGGATATTTAATATATATTCCTACGATCTAAAGAGTAAAACAAAGAAAAGATTGACGAATGTACTTGGCGGTGCTTTCATGCCTTCTGTTGATGATTCGGGTAAAATTTATTATGCCGGCTATACATCTTCAGGATACAAGATATTCGCGATTGATAAGGATCAACAAGAAAAAGTTAACCAGCATATTCAATATGTTTGGAAAGATAACCCGCCTTTGGGAGAAGACAAACCTAACGGAGATCTGGATCAAAAATTAATTTCCAAATTGAAGAATTTTAACGATAAAAATATATCTGATTACGAACCGGAAAAATATCATGGCTCATTTTCGAGAATGAGTTTTTTCCCGTTCATACGGTATGATAATTACGTCACCGCAAATAAAGGTCTTGATAGAATTAAACCCGGTGTATATTTTACTTCGCGCGATATGCTTAACCGGTACAGCTTGTTCGGCGGGGGATCAATTAATAAAAGAATGGAGAGAGATCTATTTTTGAATTTTGAGTATAATGAAAGGTTACCCTTACTTTACTCTTTGGGGTTAACTCCAAAATTATCATTAGACCTTTTTTCCGTAAGTAGAAAAACCGATGTGGATATTGTTTTTGATTCAACACTTACCGGTTATACAGTTCCCACAGACGTAACATATAATTTATTTGAAGTCGATCTGGCTGCCAAGCATAAATTAATTGCTGAAGGACACGATTTGGAATTCAGGTTTGTGTGGAGCAGATACAGCGCCACTATAGGTAGTTTTATTTTCCCGGGTACTACAACCCTTTATCCCAGTTCGAGTGATGCATATTTTATAGGAAGGGATTTACGGCTAACCTATACTTACAATTCGATGTTCCCCACAAGGGATTTGGATATTAACCCTGTCGGAAGAAAAGTTGAAATAAGATATGATTATGAATTGAATAAGTACAATCCCGATAGTCAGTACGAAGTAAAAGACGGTATTTTAGTTCCGGTATATAGAAATTATTATTTCCATCGTTTGGAAGTGAACTGGAAAGAGTATTTGGAAGTATTTAAGGATAATACACTTACGGCACAATTCAGGGCAGCGACTATATTCGGACCGCCTGTTCC
>CAZULK010000001.1:3706-68741 GCA_964621225.1 uncultured Melioribacteraceae bacterium
GAGTTCGAGCAATTTGCTCAAAAGCATTGGTCGGTTGCAAGATATGCACTCTGGACTATTACCAATCTTTCATCGTTAAATCCAAATTTGAATCCCGCAGATTATTCGGGTCTATTTCTCGATGCAAATAAAACCAAAGTGGATTGGAGAGTACTCAATCAACTGGAAGAAGATATTGGAGGCTATTATTCCCATCGTTTGGCTCCTTACGGGGATCAACAATATTATGAAATGATTGGGAAATATCAGCAGTTTAATCCGGGCTGGGACGATTTTGGTGATGAACATACTCCTTATACATACGGGGATCCGTTAACAGAGAGATATTTGTTTTATTCAGGATTGCGTGGAAGCGCAAATCATTACTATGATATTGCAGGCGCAGCAGTAATTGTAGTAATTGTAAATCATATTATTTCTGCAGTGGATGCGGCTTGGACAACAGCAAAGTATAACAAATCTCTTGAAACTAATGTATCTTTGCAGAAACAATATATAGGTTCTTTTGTTCATTATTATCCGGAAATAAATTTTAAGATAAATTTTTAATATGAAATTACCATTAGTTTGCATAGTCGGTAGACCCAACGTAGGCAAGTCTACCTTGTTTAATAGATTAACCAAATCCAAGTCCTCCATTGTGGATGATTTCAGCGGTGTTACGCGCGATAGATTATACGGCGAAGCCGAATGGAACGATAGAAGGTTTCAAGTAATTGATACCGGGGGATACGTTCCCGATTCGGAGGAGTTGTTTGATACTGCAATTCGAAATCAGATTGATATGGCAGTTGCTGAATCCGATGCCATACTTTTTATGGTAGATGGAAGAACCGGAGTCTCTCCGATTGACGAGGAAGTAGCGCGGAAGTTACATCAAGCTGAAAAACCGGTTTTCGTTTTGGTTAATAAAACCGATAATCCCGACATGGGATTAATGGCTTCAGAGTTTTATTCTTTGGGCTTAGAAAAGGTGTATGATATTTCAGCATTGAACGGACGGAATCTCGGCGATCTGCTGGACGATGTAATTGATATTCTTCCCGATGTTGATTCCGAAGCAAAAGAAGATCCACGATTGAGAATAGCTATTGTGGGAAAACCCAATGTAGGGAAATCATCATTAACAAATGCACTTTTGGGTTTTGATAGGAGTATTGTTACCGATATTCCGGGAACCACAAGGGATAGCATCGATTCTGTATTAAAATATTACGGCGAAGAGATTGTTTTGGTTGATACGGCCGGTTTGAGGAAAAAGAAAAAAGTAAAGGAAAATATTGAGTTTTTTTCCACTGTTCGCACCCTTAGAGCATTGGCTGATTCCGACGTGGCAATCATTATGATAGATGCCCAAACCGGCGTTGAAAAACAGGATATGAAAATTATTGACGAGGCAATCCGCAGAAGAAAGGGGATGATATTAGCTATCAATAAATGGGATACAATCGAAAAAGATTCGAATACGGCTCATAAATATGAAGAGGAAGTAAGAGATAAACTAAGCCAGTTGGATTATGTCCCATTGATATTTATTTCGGCAAAGACAAAACAAAGAATATATAAACTGATAGACCTTGCCAAAGCCGTTGCGGATGAGAGAAAGAAAAAAATTGAAACTGCAGTTTTGAATGAAATACTTTTACCCGAATTTCAAAGGGTTACACCACCAGCAACACCGACCGGAAAAGAAGTAAAAATAAAATATATTACCCAAGTAGGTGAGAAGTATCCGATCTTTTTGATGTTCGCGAATAATTCAAAACATATACCGGATTCATACAAGCGGTTTGCCGAAAGAACAATTCGTTCGCATTTTGGGTTTTCCGGTGTCCCGATGACAATTAGTTTTCGTGATAAATAAACTTTTTCAGCAAAATATTATATAATCCCCATTTTCTTATATTTGTAGAAAAAATTTTACGTCTTTGTATAATAAAATAAAAAATATTGTTGTTGTGGGAGGTAATGCAGCCGGACCGGCTGCTGCCGCAAAGGCCAAGCGCACAAATCCCGATTGCGAAGTCATTCTATTCGAAGCATCACCTTTTATTTCCACCGGTACGTGTGAACTTCCTTATGTCCTTTCCGGTGAGGTTGAAGATGTTAATTCAATAGTTTTTTTCGATGAGAAATCATTCGAAGAAAAAAAAGGAGTGAAAGTTTTCACACAACACAAAGTGCTTTCAATAAATAGATATGATAGAAGAATATTGGTGGAAGACCTCAAAACTTCTTCTCAAAAATCATTTGAATATGATAAATTAATTTTAACTACCGGATCGCTTGCCAGAAAAATTCCTGAACTGAATAAAAATTTGAAAAATGTATTTAATTTGAAATCAGTTGGTGATTACCTAAAAATAAAGGATTTTCTTAATAAAAATTCTCTCAAGTCATTGGCAATAATCGGTTCAGGTTATATTGGGTTGGAAGCTGCAGAAGCATTTTCAAAACTTGGTTTTGATGTAACTTTATTCGATATTGAATCATTACCGCTACCAGGCGCAGAGCCGGAAATAAGGAATTTGATATTCGAGAGAATAAATAAAGAAGTAAATTTTATCGGTGGCCAGAAGTTACGTTATAATATTGAAAATGACCGTTGTAAATCGATAACAGCCGGAAGTGAATTGATTGATACGGATATTGTATTAGTATCCATAGGAGTAAAGCCTAATACTTCTTTAGCAATTGATGCGGGCTTAAAAGTAGGTGATTCGGGAGGAATTAAAGTAAATAATAAGCTCCAAACCAGTGATCCGGATATTTACGCAGCGGGAGATAACATAGAAATTAAATTTGCAATAGCAAACAAGCATGGTCTGCTTCCTATTGCTACACTGGCAAGGGATTTCGGTCATATAGCCGGTGCTAATGCTGCTGGAAGAAATGAATTTGTAAAACCTGTGCTGAAAAATATTGCAGTAAAAATATTTGATGATATTTATTCATCTGTTGGGTTGACAGAAGCGGAAGCGAAAAGTTCTCCGTTCGCTATTGATTCTGTGGTGGGAATCGCATATAATAAAGTTCATGTAATGCCGGAGAGTAGAAAAGTATTCGGAAAACTTGTATACGAAAAAAGAACCGGAAGGATTTTAGGTGGTTCTTTTTTAGGTGGGGAAGAAGTAACAGGATATTCTAATTTATTAAGCGGATTTATAAAATTAAACGGAAGTATTTCGCAATTGGCTGAAACTAATTTCAACTATACTCCTCCCGCATCTCCGTTTATAAATATATTAACAATTTTAGCTAAAAAGGCTTTGAGGAAATTATGAAAAACTTAACGGTAGTCGAAAATCCTTTGATAAAAAGGGATATTACTTATCTTAGAGATAAAGATACAAAGGAATACCAATTCCGGCTTGCGCTCAGAAGAATAGCATACTCTTTGGCAATAGAAATCAGCAAAACTTTCAAGTTGAGGGAAGTTGAAGTCGAAAGTCCTTTGGAAGTGACAAAAGGATATAGAATTGCTCATCAGATTGTACTGGTACCCGTTTTAAGAGCCGGGTTAAGTTTGGTGAATTCTTTCGTTGAAATGATTCCCAATGCAAAAGTTGGGCACATCGGCTTAAAAAGAGATGAAGAAACTTTGGAACCCATTGAATATTATTATAAAACTCCGAAAGATCTCAATATATCCAAAGTTATTATTCTCGATCCGATGTTGGCTACCGGGGGAAGTGCTTCTGCTGCATGTACATTTTTAAAGGATAGGGGAGCGAACGATATAGTTTTTGCCGGTCTCATTGCAGCACCGGAAGGCGTGGAAAAATTGAGTGGTGATCATCCCGATGTTCCCATTTTCATTGCATCACTTGATAGACAATTAAATGAGAAAGGTTATATATTACCAGGGTTGGGCGACGCAGGAGACAGAACATTTGGTACGCTTTAAATTCTTAATTCTCATTTTTCTTTTAATTGTCTCTTCCTTAAAGGCTCAATCTTATCCGGATAGCAATATAGATTACTTGGTAAAGGCAGGTATTTGGAATATTTTGGTCAACAATTATTCCGAAGCTGAGAGGGATTTTACAATTCTGGAAAATTATTATCCTGATAATCCCCTTACATATCTCACGCTTGGAATTTTGGAAGTGGCTCGCAAAGGAGATGCAGACCATGAGTGGGATAAGGCAAAGCTTGAAAAGTATAAAGAACGAGCTAATCATCTTGCCGATAGTCTGCTGGATCATGAGAGGAGCGATTGGAATTATTTCCTGAGTGGAGCATCATCAGGATTGGCAACTTTATCGAATTATTTATCCAAAGATTATTTTTCTCTCATTTTTGATGGATTATCTTCATTGGATAATTTTTCAGAATGTCTACGTTTGAATCCTAAATTTTATGCCGCAAATGTGGCTTTCGGGGCTTATAGATATTGGAAGAGTGATGCATTGCTTGCATACGATTGGTTGCCGTTTGTTTCCGATGAAAGGGAGCAAGGACGTAAACAATTGCTTGAGGGTGTTTCGGGATATTCCTATTTACAGAGCTTTGGAATGGAATCCCTAATTTGGATGTCAATTCACGAAAAAAAATATGAATTGGCAATTAAGTATGCGGAGAGCCAACTGAAAATTTATCCGGATTCAAGATTATTTCTTTGGGCTCTGGCTCATGCATTGCAAACAGATCACAAAAGAAAGGCTCTCGTTACATTTTACAAAATACTAAATTTATTCGAGAAAGATTCGATAAGTAATAATGTGAAATTCATTCAAATAATGCATAAAACTGCAATGCTCCATCAAAGTTTAGGTGAATTGGAGCAAGCGTTATCCAATTGTGAAAAAGCGCTGAGTGTTGAGAATTTGACATCCTACGAGGAAAGCCTTGTGAATGATAGACTCAAAAAATTGGAACAAATGAAAAAAAATTTAGTCGAATTGTTGAAAAGAAAATAATTTACCTTGATTTTCTAATTTTATTTCTCATTATTTAAGTATGGCAAATATAGAGGTTGATAGCGAAAAATTATTGAATGATCTTCTCGAAACATGCGAAAAGAATCTTAAAGTTGTTGATAAAGCACTGATTGAGAAGGCGTTCCGTCTAAGCTCCGAAGCACACAAAAATCACTTTCGTGCTTCCGGGGAGCCATACATTACCCATCCTATTGAAGTTGCGCATATCATTGCCAGAGAAATTCCCTTGGACGATGTCTCTGTGGTAGCTGCCTTGCTCCACGATGTTGTTGAAGACACTGATTACGATCTCGATTTTATCAAAAAAGAATTCGGAGATACAGTTGCAGAAATAGTTGACGGTGTAACTAAAATCTCCGGAGTATTTAAAGGCCGCGATATAACCCAAGCGGAAAATTATAGAAAAATGCTCCTTTCGATGGTTAAAGATATAAGGGTTATTCTTGTAAAGTTTGCGGATCGTCTTCACAATATGCGTACTTTGGAGCATATGCCTATGGAAAAGCAGCGGCGAATAGCCAAGGAAACTTTGGAAATTTATGCTCCCTTCGTTCACAGATTCGGGCTGGGAAGAGTAAAGTGGGAATTGGAAGATTTGGCGTTCAAGTATTTAAACAGACAAGCATACGAAGAAATAGCTCAACAAATAAAAGATAAGCGAAATGAGAGGGAAGCATACATAGATAAGTTTGTGAAACCGATAAAAGCAAAATTGGACGAGCACGGTTTCAAATATGAGATGCGTGGCAGACCGAAGCATCTTTACAGTATTTACCGAAAGATGATAAAGCGGAATACCACTTTAGATCAAATTTACGACCTCTTCGCTATTAGAATAATTTTGGAAGAAAATGATCCGCATAAATGTTTCTATGTTTTGGGGATAGTAAATGAAATTTATAAACCAATTCCGGATAGATTGAAGGATTATATCTCGATTCCCAAAAAAAATAATTATCAGTCGTTGCATACTACCGTTGTTGGACCTGACGGAAGACTGGTTGAAGTTCAAATAAGAACCAGGGCAATGGATGAAGTAGCTGAAAAAGGTGTTGCGGCTCATTGGAGATACAAAGAAGGGAATGTGGATAAGGATAGGGAAATTGAAGATTGGGTAAACTGGGTGCGGGATATTTTTGAAACCACTGAAAAGGATGAAGCTACCAAAGAGTTAATGGATTCATTCAAACTGAATCTATATCAAGATGAAATTTATGTTTTTACTCCTGACGGCGATTTATTACGTCTTCCGATAAAATCAACTCCGGTCGATTTTGCATTCCAAATACACACTAAAGTCGGATATCATTGTATCGGAGCAAAGGTAAATGGAAAGATTGTTCCTTTGAATACCGAACTTCATTCCGGGGATCAGGTGCAGATTTTAACTTCCAAAAATCAACATCCAAATCCCAGTTGGCTGGAATTCATTCAAACACACAAAGCAAAGGAAAATGTCCGGAAATACATCAACAAAGAAGAAGAAAAATTAGCCGAGGAAGGAAAGGAAAAGTGGGAGAAAAAAATAAAGAAATTGAAACTTTCCTTCTCCAACGACGATGTAATAAAATTAGCAGTAAAATTAAAATTCGATAATTCGAAAGAGTTTTTCAAGGCAATTGCCAGGGAGCAAATTGACATTGATCAAATTCTGAATCCGGAGTTTGAAAAGGAAACGGATGAAAACAAAGGTGATCTGGAATTTGATAAATTTGTAACTACGGCAAGAGCCTCGGTTGGAGGAATAGTTGTTGAAGGGGAGCATAAAGGAATTGAATACCATTATGCAAAATGTTGCAATCCTATTCCCGGTGATCCCATAGTAGGATTTATAACCATCGGAGAAGGGATTAAAATTCATAGAAAAGATTGCAACAATCTTTTAAAAATGATAGAAAACAAAAATGACCGTTTGGTGCCCGTGGCATGGCCTTCAGTGGAAGGTAAATTATTCGTTGCCGGAATTAAAATAAGAGGGGAAGATAAACCAGGAATATTGAACGATATCTCCAATTCCATTACAAATTACAAATCGACAAATATTAAATCGGTTAATATTTTCTCTCACGATTCAATATTCGAAGGATCAATTGCGGTATATGTTTCGGATTTAGGGCATTTAAACAGATTGATAGAGCGGTTAAAAAATTCACCCGGTGTCTTTAGTGTGGAGAGGTTCCAGCCGTAATGGAAAAAAGAATTTTGGCAATTGATTATGGAGCAAGACGGGTTGGAATTGCCGTAAGTGATCCGATGAATATATTTGCTATTCCACTTGAAACTTTGGATAATGATCAAAAATTATTCAAAAACATTTTATCGATAATTGAAGAAAAAAATATCGGACGGATCATAATCGGCTATCCTCTAAAAGAAAGCGGGGAAAGATCCGGCAGTACGGAATTGGTAGAAAAATTCAGAGAAGAATTGGAAAGAAAAACTGATTTGCCGATTGAATATATTGATGAAAGATATTCCAGCGAAATTGCTAAGGATCATATTATTCAGTCAATTCCCTCCAAGAAAAAAAGGAGAAATAAAAAAAATGTAGATATGCGGGCGGCGGCAGTTTTTCTGACGGATTACTTAAACTCGGTGAAAAAATGATAATATTTTTTCAAAGAATTAAATTGACATTCATATCTATAAAGATTATTTTCGAATAGAATTTTCACTAAATTTGGGAGCAATTATATGACTTTAGACGCTTTAGGAATGATTGAAACCAAAGGTTTGGTTGGTTCTATAGAAGCTGCAGATGCAATGGTTAAAGCAGCTAAAGTGGAACTTCTTGGAAAAGAAACAATTGGTGGCGGATATGTAACCGTTATGGTTCGTGGTGATGTGGGAGCAGTTAAGGCTGCTACAGATGCCGGTGCTGCCGCAGCTCAAAGAGTTGGCGAATTGGTTTCTGTTCACGTGATTCCGCGTCCTCACAGCGATGTTGAATTAATTTTACCTAAAAGGAAATAACCATTTCTGAAATATGAAATTTGCATTAGGTCTTATAGAAACCAAGGGTTTGGTGGGAGCCATCGAAGCTGCGGATGCTATGGTTAAAGCAGCACAAGTTAAATTGGTAGCCAAGGAAATTGTAACCGGAGCACTCGTTAATGTACGCGTTGAAGGTGAAGTGGCTGCAGTAAAATCTGCTGTGGATGCCGGTGCGGCGGCGGCTCAAAGAGTCGGTCAATTGGTTTCTGCCCATGTAATTCCTCGACCCGATGATCAACTGGATGGTATGTTATCCAGAGTTGAACAGGAGAAGGAGGTAAAATCAAAAACTCCTTCCAAAGTCAAAGAGGAAGAAGAAATAGTTGTTGAACCGGCTGAACCGGAAGTATTTATTATTCAGTCCGATGTTATTGATGCTAAGGTTGAAGCCGAAGATGACGAATTGAAAGAAGAGGATTTAGTTGATGATAAAACCGAAGAAGATGAAGAGCAATCTTTGTTCGATTCGGATATTCCTACAACCGAAGAACTTCAAAAACTCAACGTTCATCAATTACGTCATTTGGCAAGAAGTTACGACAATTTCCCGATTAAAGGAAGGGAAATATCGAAAGCTAACCGCCAAACATTGATCGACTATTTCAACAAAATGAGATAAACAAAAATTTAATCCCTAAACCCCACTTTCCGTGGGGTTTTTTTATATTTGAACATGAAAAAGAAATTTTTAACCATTTCGATGTTTGCTGTCCTCTCAATTTTGTTGTGGATTTTCGTATCTCTTTCGAACGAATATTTCACAACATTCTCTGTGCCAATCAAATATATAAATGTACCTGAAGGGTACTTGGTAACTAATAGTTCAGCCGACGACATTGCACTGAGTATTAAAGGGAATGGATGGTCATTAGCTCAAATCTCCTTTGGTAGGGAAGCATCCTTCTTGATTGATGTTAAAGGGGAGTTGGGAAAGCAAACTGCATTAATACGAAATCAAATGAACAATAATTCCTGGATCAGTTCAAATTTACAGCTGATTGAAATCACTCCCAATATTGTTTCCTTCAATGTGGAAAAATTATTTGAAAAAAAGGTATCGGTAGAACCAAAATTTAAGTTCTCCGTTGCGGACGGTTACGGATTAGTTTCCAAATTAACAATGGAACCTGACTCGGTTGAAATATCCGGATCAAAAAACAGTTTGAATAAAATTTCTGTAATAAGAACTATAGAAAAAGATTTTGGCAAATTAAATGCTTCTCTCCAAACATTTATTGATCTTCAAAAAATTAAGGATATTCATGCTACGCCTTCCAAGGTAAAAATTAATATTGATATCGAAAAGATAGTAGATAAAACAATAGAGAATATTGAGGTAAAAACAATCAATGTTCCCAAACGGCAAACTCTGGAAATAATTCCGACAAAAATAAAAATTGTGCTGCGAGGGGGATTGAATAAACTTGCTTTGATAACGGAAAAAGATTTACAAGCTTTTGCTGATTTTAATGATGCAATCAGAGATACTTTGGGAACTATAGAACCCAAGATTATTCCTCCGGAATATATGGAGGTATTGGACGTTACACCGAAAAAATTAAAATATATAATTAAAAAGTATTGATATGTTTATAACATTCGAAGGATTGGATTTCTGCGGGAAATCTACACAAGTTGAGTTATTAAAAGATTATTTGGAATCTCTCGGTAAGAGAGTGATGATTTTAAGGGAACCCGGTGGGACATCAATTTCGGAAAAGGTTCGTGAGATACTGTTGGATAAAGAGAATTCCGAAATGGTGATGGAAACCGAATTGCTTCTTTTTTCTGCCAGCCGTGCTCAATTAGTAAGGGAAGTTATCATTCCCGAACTGAAGAAGGGAACATATGTTATTTCCGATAGATTTCATGATTCGACAATTGCTTACCAAGGTTATGGAAGAGGATTGGAAATAAGCTTTATTACTCATCTGCAAAATTTTGTAATTGACGGTGCCAAACCTGATATCACATTCTATATTGATATGGAACTGAAAGAACTTGAGCAGAGAAAGAAGAGAATCAAATCACTCAATTTAGATAGAATTGAAAGCTCTAAAGACGATTTTTATTCCAAGGTAAGGGAAGGTTATTTACATCTTTGCGAAACTGAAGAACGGTTTGTGATGTTGAATGGGATGGACTCTATTGAAGAGATCCATTCAAAAATAATTAATGTTTTAAGTGAAAAAGGAAACTTATGAGGAATAAAACAGTAAAGTTTGGTTTAATTGCAATAATAATAACTGCTTTAGGATTTACGTCAGATAGTGATATTTACTTCAGAATAAATAAAAGTCTGGATACTTTCGGACGAGTTTACCGCGAAATCACTTTGAACTATGTTGATGAAATCAACCCCGAAGAATTTATAGTGGAAGGTATAAACGGGATGCTCAATTCCCTCGATCCGTACACTGTTTATATTGATGAAACTGGTAAGAAGGATATTGATATAATCACCAACGGTAAATACGGTGGTATTGGTGCTACAGTCGGAGTTCGTAATGGGAATGTAACCATCATCGATTTGCTGGAAGGATATTCAGCTAAAACAGAGGGATTAAGAATTGGTGATATTATTAAACAAATTGATAGCGTGCAGATAGGTGCGGATAATTATAATGATATTGGTAAATTTCTCAAAAAAGAACCCGGGACAAAAATCGACATTACTATTGAAAGACCGGGTATGGATGAACTCTTAAACTTTGAACTTACTGCCCAGGAAATTCAGCTGAGTAATATTAAATATTACGGCTTCTATCCGGAGAACAGTTCGAATGCGTATATCAAATTGACTAGTTTTTCCAGATCTGCAGGGGAAGAAATAAAAGATGTTATAATGAAACTTAGCGGAAAAAGGGAAATCAATTCCATAGTATTGGACTTGAGAAATAATCCCGGTGGATTACTTGATGCGGCAATTGATGTATGTGAAAAATTTCTTAATGCTAAAAGTCTTATTGTTTCCGTAAAAGGAAGAGATGACTTAAATCCAAGAAATTATTTTGCGCATGAAGACCCGGTAGCAAAAAATAAAAAACTGGTTGTCTTGATAAACGAAAACTCGGCTTCTGCAAGTGAAATAGTTGCCGGAGCGATACAAGATCACGACCGGGGAGTTATTTTGGGCCAAAAATCTTTTGGTAAAGGATTGGTTCAAACAATTGTGCCTTTGGGTTTGAACCGGTCACTAAAGCTGACAACCGCGAGATATTATACACCAAGTGGAAGATGCATACAAAAAATTGATTATGCAGAAAACTCAAACTTATTTGAGAATCACACTACAATTGAAAAAGGGGAATTTAAAACAGATAACAATCGTACCGTTCTTCCGGGCGGTGGAATAATTCCGGATACAACTGTCTCTCAAAACTTAGGATCAAAATACATTGAGGAACTGATAACCAGAGGGGTATTGTTTAATTTTGCCACACTTTATTTTAATAAACATAACCCAAATGCCTTGAGCGAAATCGATATTGACGCAATGTTCGAAGAATTCAAACAATTTGTTAAAAGTTCAGAAAATGAATTGTCGACCGAAAGTGATGAAGAGTTAGAATCCTTAAAGAAAAGCTTGATGGAGGAATTCACTTCAATTGAAGCTACTAGCCATTTGAATGAAATTTCCAGGCTATTAACGGAAGCAAAAGAAAAAGAAATGGTTCAATCCAAAAATGTTTTGGTGGATAAATTGCTTGAAGAATTCGCAGCCAGAATTTCAGGCAGGCAAGGTAGAATTAAAGAAAGTCTCAAGAACGACATACAACTTAAAGTAGCTTTGGATATTGTAAACAACGATTCATTATATTTCAATTTACTCAATTTGAACAATTAACGGGGAGTTAGATGAATACTAAAATTCTTGTAGACAAAAATCCTCTATTCGATAAATGTCCGGATTGTAATGAACTCGGTTCGCTTCATCGTTCCAGGGCAAGAAATACAATGGAAAGGATAATCAAAGGGGCAACGTTTTTTAAACTTTACAGATGTAAGAAATGCGGTTGGAGAGGTTACAGAAGTACATTAACAATCACTTGGAGTTCGATTAAATTATTAAGTTTGTATATATTTTTAGCTGCAGTGGTAGGCTATATAGTGCTCTTTGTAATCAAAAGATTCCTAAATTAACTATTTGCTAATCTGGCAAATAATTCATCTTTGGATTCATAATCATCAAGATAAAAGATTTTAACATTGGTGCGGTTTTTAACCAACCAATTGAGGGAAATTTTTAACCTTTCTAAATCCTTTTGTGTAAGCTCTCTGAAGATATTGATCGTTCCGTTATAATAATCTTCCAAGGCTCCTTCGAACAAACCGGGTTCGTCACGGAAAAAGTTTTTAATGTACATCCTTCCTTCAATCAAAAGTATAAATTCATTTTCATAGGATGAATTTATTTCAATCAGAATTCTGGCTTTATTAATTGGACCGTTTATGATAGTTGCTTTATTGAATTGTTCCAGCAGTAAATTTACTGTGTCTCTTATTTCTGCCGCTTCTTCGTACCTTTTTTCCTCAGCCAATTTTTTCATTTTAACCAGCAATCGATCAATTGCAACTTGATTTGATCCGCTGAGAAATTGATACATTTTTTCCAATTCATTTTTGTATTCACCGTTTACGCTATTTATACAAGGCGCGGTGCATCTTTTAATATCCAGTAAATAACATTTTTGATTTTTGGCAAATTCTTTGTCTGTGCATTCCCTCAAGAGGAAAGTCTTATCAATAATTTCCAATAATTTATTTGAAGAATCCCTGTTGTTGAAAGGACCAAAATAATCATTACCGTCGAAATCAAATTTGGTCGTAATTTGAGGTCTTGGGAATTGAATACTTTTGTCTACCTTAATGAAATAAGATCTCGGATAGTTCTTCAATTGAACATTCATCGGAGGATCGATTTCTTTTATCAGTTCCGTCTCCGCAATCAATGCAGTAAGTTCCGAGCCGGTAACTTCGAAATTTAATTTGCTGGCTCGCCTCACAATTTTTTTTGATTTGGCGCCCGCATGATTATAGAAGTAATTTTTCACCCTTTCTTTTAAGGATTTCGCTTTGCCTATATAAAGGATTTCATCTTTTCGATTCTTAAAGAAATAAACGCCTGGTTGTTTAGGCAGGGAATTAAATCCCTCCGCCAACGTTTTTTTCATTGCTATGAATGAAGACGTTTTGGGAACACCTTGAAAATTGACAACTTCTTCTATGGATTCTATTCCGTGGTCCTCTTTCAACATTTTAAGGAAACGTATTAAAATTTTTGCTGTCACCGTAGCATCGCCAAGGGCGCGGTGAACATTTTTATGATTTAGTCTCAAATGCGAAGCAACCTTCCCAAGGGCTTTACTCGGTAAATGTGGGAGCAGTTTACGCGCCAACTTAAGTGTGCAAATCTTTTGATTTTCAGGTTTTTTTAATCCTGCCCGCTCAAATTCGCTGTATAAGAATTTTTCGTCAAACCCAATGTTATGAGCAACGATAATAGAATCTCCGATGAATTCGGAAATATCACCGGCAATCTCTTCGAATTTAGGTGCGTTATAAACATCGTCGTTAGTTATTCCGGTAAGCTGTGTTATATAATATGGAATGAACATTTCGGGATTTATCAACGAGCTGTAATTTTCTACAATCTTGAATCCTTTTACCTTGACCAATCCAATTTCAATAGCTCTTCCGTTTTTAGCAGAAGTGCCGGTGGTTTCAAAATCCAGCACGCAGAATTCCGCTTCTTCAAGCTTTATATTTTTGATTTCTTTTTCCAATACACAAAAAGTTAAAATTGAAGAGATAAACTTATACTTTAGTGCAGATAAATGAAAGAAAAGCATATTATTTGTTTCTATTTTCAATAAATCGTAATTATAATTTGATTAGCAGCTAGCTTTTTTGCATCTTTTAATTTGATATTTTTGAGGATATATGGAAATAAATATTTTATTTATTGGTGATATTGTCGGAAAGCCCGGATTGGAAATGGTTGAGACCTGGCTTCCGAGTTTGCAAAAAAAATACCGTGCAGATATAACAATAGTTAACGGTGAAAATTCTTCTGAGGGTAAAGGATGTACTGAAACGGAAGGAAAGAGATTATTCGATCTTGGCGTTGATGTGATTACCGGTGGAAATCATACTTGGGATAAACATCAAGCGCAGGAGTATTTAAGAGCAGAACCAAGAGTTTTGAGACCGCAAAATTACCCAAAAGGAACTTATGGAAAGGGATACTATATTTGTGATACGAATAAAGGGAAAGTAGCCGTTCTTAATTTGCAAGGGCGTTCCTTTATGCCAATGATTGATTGCCCCTTCAGAACGGCAGAATGGGTTCTAAAGAAAATTCGTGAAGAAACAAAAGTTATTTTCATCGATTTTCATGCCGAAGCTACGGCGGAAAAATTGGCAATGGTAAATTTTTTAGACGGAAAAATCAGTGTGTTGGTGGGTACTCACACCCACATACAAACATCGGATGAAAGAATATTTAAGAAAGGTACTGGCTATATTACGGATGTTGGAATGACGGGTCCGTACGATTCAATAATAGGAATGAAAACAGAAGCCGCGTTGAATAGATTTTTATATCAAACCCCGCAAAAATACCAGGCTGCAACGGGTCAAGTACATCTTTGCGGAATTTATGCGAAGGTCGATTCAGAAACCGGCAAAACTCTTGAAATAGAAAGAATATTATTGCCCGAATTTGAGAGGAAAGCAGTTAATGGATAAAATTCGTCTTCCAAGATTGGATAAAGACGAAGAGCTTTGCGGTTTACTTTCAAAATACTGCCGGCTCAAAAAAGGAGAAAGCTGGTATGATGAGAATTACGGGCACAAAGTCGGGTGCTTAGATATAGCTGATTCAAATCAGGTATTAGATTTCTTCGAAGGGGAAAAGGCTACTCTTGCAATACACGATCCACCGTATAATTTAGTCGCTTTTCAGGAAAGGGATATTTCTTCATTTATCGAGTGGGTAAAAGATTGGGTCGAATTAACCAACGAATTACTGACCGAGAACGCATCACTTTATCTGTGGCTTGGAGCGGATCAGAATGACGGCTTTTCTCCTTTGCCGGAGATTATGTTGATGATGCGGGAGACTCCTTTCAAAGCAAGAAGTTTCATTACCATGAGAAACCAGAGGGGATACGGTACCATTAAAAATTGGATGGCAATAAGGCAAGAATTACTCTATTATATTAAAGGTAATCCCGCTTTTAATTCCGAAGAAGTTTATACCGATATTCCTAAAGTTGTAAGAGGATATTATAAAGAGGTTAACGGAAGAGTTACCGAAAATCTTGAAAGAAGCCGTTCAAAATTTATTAGAGCAGGTAATGTTTGGATAGATATTCAACAAGTATTCCACTTAATGGAAGAAAATGTTTCCGGGTGTTTTGCCCAAAAGCCCCTAAAAGCTATTGAGAGAATAATTTCCGTATCTTCCGCTAAAGATGATTTGGTAATTGATTTTTTTGCCCATTCTGGTACAACCCTATTAGCTGCGGAAAAACTACACAGAAAGTGCTTTACTATTGATATCGATCCTATTTATTGTGAAATTTCGATCAGAAGATTAGAAAATTATAGAAAGAACGGAAAAACCGGTTGGCAGTTATCGAATCCGTTCGAAAATGAAGTATTAAAAGACGAAAAAATTAAAAAGCATTTGAGGAAGAAGTATAAACTTTCCTTCCTTTAATTCCGGAGGAATGATGGAACTAATTGACGGCAAAAAAATTGCCGCCGAAATAAGAAGTGAATTGAATGCGGAAGTTACCCGATTGAAAGAAAAATTTGGGAGAGTTCCCGGATTAGCTGCTGTACTTGTTGGGGATAATCCGGCATCTCAAGTTTATGTAAGAATGAAACACAAAGCTTGCGAAGAAATCGGAATCTATTCCGAGGTAATAAATATGCCTAAGGAAACTTCGGAAGAAACTTTATTATCAAAAATTGATGAATTAAATCAAGACGAAAAAATAGATGGTATACTTGTTCAACTACCGTTGCCCGATCAAATTGATGAAGATAAAATAATTGAAGCAATCGCTCCGGAGAAAGACGTCGACGGATTTCATCCCGTAAGCGTAGGGAATTTGGTGATCGGGAAAGATACTTTTTTCCCATGTACACCTTACGGAATAATGGAATTGATAAAAAGATATAAAATAGAGACGCGCGGAAAACATGTTGTTGTGGTTGGAAGAAGTAATATTGTAGGTAAACCGATTGCAAATATGATGCTTCAAAAAAAGGAAGGGGCAAATGCAATTGTTACCGTTTGCCATTCAGCCGCTCCCGATCTAAAGCTTTTTACAAAACAAGCGGATATATTGATTGCAGCAATCGGTAGGGCAAATTTCATAACTGCAGAACATGTTAAGGAAGGCGCGGTTGTAATTGACGTTGGAATTAATCGTGTTGAAGATGAGAATTCAAAGAAAGGATATAAAATCGTTGGTGATGTAGACTTCGAAAATGTAGCACCGAAATCTTCTTTTATCACTCCGGTGCCCGGAGGAGTTGGACCAATGACTATTGCAATGTTAATGAAAAACACAGTGGAATCATTCATAAAAAAGATAGATTGATATGAAAAGCTCAACAATTGATAAAATCGTACAACAGGTATTTACAGAAAAAGCACTACATGATTTTTATTGCGTAGGGGAAACTTGCGCCGGATGGGAGCGCAACGTTGTTGATCAACCGGAAGCGGTTAAGAAAATAATTCAAAACGGAGCGGAAAGAATTGCCGCGGGTATTGGCGTTGGGGATCAATTAAATGATATCTCATTGGCCAGAATGATAGATCATACTTTGTTAAAGCCCGAAGCTACCCCCGAAGATGTAATTAAACTTTGTAAAGAAGCAAAAGAATATAGTTTCGCTTCCGTTTGTGTGAACCCGGGCTACGTGCAACTCTGTGTTGAACAACTCAAAGGTACAAAAGTAAAAGTGTGCACGGTTATTGGATTTCCGCTGGGTGCAACAACTACGGAAACAAAAAGATTTGAGGCGGAACAAGCTTTGCAGCAGGGCGCCGAAGAGATAGACATGGTTATAAACGTCGGAAGATTGAAAGCCGGTGATTACGATTATGTTTTCCATGATATAAACCAGGTAGTGCTTGCAGCTAAAAAATATAATGCAGTTTGCAAAGTTATACTTGAAACTGCTCTATTAACAGACGAAGAAAAAGTTAAAGCTTGTTTAATATGCAAAAAAGCAAAAGCCGATTTCGTTAAAACATCTACCGGATTCAGCAAAGGCGGAGCGACTGCGGGTGATATTGCTTTGATGAGATATGTTGTCGGCAGCGCGGTTGGTGTTAAAGCTTCCGGAGGTGTGAGAACTTTGGAAGATGCCAAGAAGATGATCGAAAGCGGTGCTTCCAGAATTGGTGCAAGCGCAAGCGTTAAAATTATGACCGGAGAAAAATCGGATTCCGGATATTAATGATACTCGATCTGATAACAACAAATACCGGCGACGGATTCAACTCCGAAATTCCTTCCGTTAAGGGATGCGAATCCTGGGCTCACGAGGAAGAAGAAGCAATCAACAATGCAGTTCAGATGCTCAGATTTTACCTCAATCTGCCCGAAGAAAATGATATAAAGGTAGACAAAGCCCGCAAAGGGAAAACCCGTTCAGTTTATAAATTAGTATTCGACAAATAAGATGCGCCAGTTTACAACCGAAAGAAGATTAAAGAAAATTGAAAATACAATTCGACAGCGTCAGCATTCGTTGCGCGTTGTTATGGAAAATATTCACGATCCTCACAACGTAAGTGCAATTTTTAGAACATGTGATGCTGTCGGTGTACCCAAGGTTACTTTATTATATACAGTTGAAGAATTCCCCAAAATAAGCAGAACATCTTCCAGTTCGGCAAACAAATGGGTGGGACATGAAAAGTTCGACGATACTGCTAAATGTTTTGAATCTCTGCGAAAAGAAGGGTTCAAAATATATGCAACATTATTGGACGAAACTGCTGAAAATATTTATGATTTAGATTTAACGGAAAAAGTTGCAATCGTTGTTGGTAACGAGCACAGAGGTGTTTCTGAAGAAGCTGCAAAATTAGCGGATAAATTGGTTTATATTCCAATGAGAGGAATGATTCAGAGTTTGAATGTTTCCGTTGCAACCGCGGTTACTCTTTACGAAGCTCAACGTCAACGTGCGAATAAAGGGATGTATGAAAAGAGTGAATTGAAAGAAGACGAAATCCAGCAGATGATTGACGAGTGGTGCGAGAAATGACAACCGCTGTTCCTTATATAAAAAATATAAATGGTGAATTAACCTTACCTGGCGATAAATCGATTTCCCACAGAGCCGTTATGTTTGCGGCTATGGCAAAAGGTAAATCAATAATTAAAAATCATCTCGATTCTGCCGATGTGAATTCCACTATCAATATAATGAAAAACTTGGGCGCAGTAATTGAGTTTATTGATCAAAATACTTTGGAAGTAACCGGGGTTGGATTTAAAAATTTTAACCCCTCTTCAACAACTCTGGATGCAGGAAATTCAGGTACAACTGCAAGATTGATGAGTGGTATCTTGAGCGCTCAAAATTTCACTTCTTCAATTTACGGCGACGAATCCCTATCCAAACGGCCAATGGACAGAATAATAAATCCATTGAAATTGATGGGTGCGCAAATTGAATCTGATAGAGGGAAATTACCCTTAACAATTTATCCCTCCAATTTACATCCGGTTGATTATGAACTTCCGGTTGCCAGCGCCCAGGTCAAAAGTGCCGTGCTGTTGGCAGGATTGCATTTGGATGAAACCACACATGTCATTGAGCCTGTTCAATGCAGAAATCATACGGAAGTTATGCTCGGTTTACCTGTTGAAATTAAGGATGGAGTCCGTATTATATCATCAAATAATTCTTATTATCCTGTTCCTCAATCTTACGAAGTCCCTTCGGATATTTCCACCGCTGCTTTTTTTATTGTTGCTGCGTTGATAAAACCGGGTTCGGAATTGTTATTAAAAAATATCGGACTGAATGAAACTCGAACCGGAATTATCGGAATTCTTAAGGAAATGGGCGGAAAAATAGAAGTAGTTAATGAAAAAATTATTGCCGGTGAGAAAATTGGTGATCTACTTGTTTCTTCGAGTGATCTTCAAAATGTTGAAATTCCGGCAGAGATTATTCCCAATATAATTGATGAGATACCAATACTTGCCATAGCAGGTTTGTTTGCCGAAGGGGATTTCGAGATTAGAAATGCTAGTGAACTAAGAGCTAAAGAGAGTGATAGAATTAATTCATTGGTTCATAATTTCAGAAAAATGGATTTGGATGTAGCGGAGTTTGATGACGGATTTATCCTGAGCGGTCTACCGGATCTTAATAAAGAATATTCATTCGACAGTTTCGGAGATCACAGGATTGCAATGGCATTTTCGGTTCTTGCTTCACAGCTGAAGGAAGGGGGAAAGATTGCGGACCCGGAATGCGTAAGTATTTCCAATCCAAAATTTTTCGATCAATTAAAACAGATCTCGAATTTATAATTCGATTATTTGATGGGTGAATCTATTTACCTTTAACTCCGAAAAAAGAAATTTCACAAAATCCAATCCGTATTTATTCAAATAATAGAGAATGTTTATTTCTCTTTCCTGTAGATTGTTATTCGGGAAAACAAGACTTTTAGCTTTGTTCAGTTGATTTAATGTAATTTGATACTTATTCTGCTGAGCTTTCTCAACCTTTTCTTTTAATATTTCCAGGTTTTGAAATAATCTCTGTTTGTTTTTCTCTACGGAATCTATCAAAGTTTTATCAATCTGTGCAATGTTATTTTTCATCTCTTCGAAAATTGAATTAAAATTCTTATTTGCCTCATCGAATAATTGTTCGGCCTGATTTCCGTCAAGCCTGCTGATTATCTTCGATATCAGCATATCCGGATCGATAAAAATTTCTCTTAATTCAATCCCTATTTTGTCAATTAATCTTGCCGCATTTTTCTCCAATATAGTTGCAGAGGCTCTTGGATAAACAACCGGATCTCTCATTTCAAAAAATTCATACAATGGTTTTAATTGCGCGTAATAGGCTATCTCTCCCGGTCCTCCCACATAAAGTAAATTCGGTAAGATGAAATCTTGGCAAACGGGTCTGAGTAAAACATTCGGACTGAATTCTTCCGGAGAATTATTTATCAGTTCAAGCAACTCTTCTTTTGTGAATTTTTTTCTTTTCCCTTTTAATCCGAACAATTCATCTTTCGGCTCGATTAAGTGTCTGCCTCCTTCATAATTCATAAAAAGATTAACCGGTTTCACTTTAACCTGAGCATGATAAACTTCCTCCAGTTCGGCGCTCAATTCTATAAGATCATCCACATGTTCAGAGTAATTCGAAATTTCTTTTTCGAATATTGGTTGCATCAACTTTTTCACTCCGGGGTCTTGCGGGTCTAATATAATGAGCCCAAATTCATCGAAGAAGAAGTGCATTAGTTTTTTAAATGCAGAAGCAAGTGTTTCTTTAGAATTATAGAATTTATTTATTATTCCTTTTAGTTCCTCTTTATATTCAGTATCATTTAAAGTTTCAAATAGGCGATCCAATGTTTGATTAATGCTGGGTTTTAATTTCAATTGTCCTACGGAACCTCTGTTTGCATCAACTTCTTTGCCGTCGTCGTATTCAATTTTTCTTAATTTACCTTCTTTGTCCAATAAGTTTACGAATTGTATCTCTGCAAAATCATGATCATCTCCGGCGAGCCAAAATACCGGGACGAAATTAAATTGAGTATATTTTTGTTTAAGGTAATCTGCTAACTTTATTGCTGTAATGGCTTTGTAAATTGTGTACAAAGGACCGGTAAAAATTCCAACCTGCTGACCAGTAGTAATAGTAATTGTATTATTTTGTTTTATAAGAGAAAGATTTTTTTGAGTGAGTGCGGAAACTTGAAGCCCTTCATACTGAGCTTTTAGAATATCAAATAATTCTTCCCGATTCCCATTGTATTCGGCTAATGTTTTATTACAATTATACTCTATGCTATCAATTTTGTTAACATCGAATGAAAAATATTTTTCAACGTTTTCGAATTCGTATAAAAAATCTAAATAAATATTTGATTGACCCGGAAGATCAGAGAATTTCAATTCCATTTTAGCTCCAATTTTAATTGCAAATTTAAAATAAATAAAAGCTAATTGGTATTTTTTGTTTGGAATATTTAATTACCAACCGGTTTTTAGCTAAATTAGAGCGATAAAGAAAATCGTTCTAATTATTACTATTTTTACAACAAAAGAGACGAAAAATTAGGATAATAATGAAAATTAAATTGCTGCTTTTTTTTCTGATTGTTCCATTGTTCATCAATGCCCAAAATAAAAAATTAGAATTCGAATTTTTACCTGAGGGACTCCATTTCATTCCTTTGAAAGCTAATTTTAGGGAAGCCCGAATCGGAGTAATGGCTTATACCAATAATTTAAATCTTAAAGTTGATCTGGGCAATAGCATTGATCTTCTTAAATTTACATTTCCCTCAAAGAAAATGGTTCTGACTTTTGGAATGGAGTTTATGGCTTATGCCTTGGCCACCGACTATAATGGACTTCATTTGCAAATTGACGCAATAGATGGTTTTTTTGGGGGGAGTGCTACTTTTTCCCATGAACAAAATAATGGTAAAAACTTTGTGCGGTTGAGAATCATTCACAATTCAGCCCATTTGGTTGACGGGCATTACGATTTGTCAAAAGATAAATGGATAGACGGTATAAAACCAATACCGTTTACCAGAGACTTTGGGGAGTTACTTTTTGCGAAGGAAATTGATTGGAATGTATATAGATTAAGAGTATATGCCGGACCAACTTATTCAACTCTAGTGCGTCCCCAAGTAATAAAAAAATGGTCTGGCAGCTTTGGGTTTGAATTTGCAAATTCAGAATGGTTGGGAAGTTTGTGGGACCACCCGGTTAATTCTTTTATAGCATTGCATTCATTCATAATGGGAACGCCAAAATATAGTCTTACTACAAACTATATGCTAGGCGTTAAATTTGGTGAATGGAATGGAAAGGGAGTTATTTTTTACATTTCCCATTACATTGGAAATAATATTTTCAGTGAGTATTATTATAACCGTATATCCAAAACGGGTATCGGATTTTTTGTTGATTTTAATTAAGAGAGTTTGGAAGAGAATAAGAAAAAATATTTCTCCTTTGGCGCTAAGCTATTTATAACAGTAGGAATTCTATACTATGTATTCAATTACGTTGATATTAAATACGCTTGGGACACGTTTAAAGCGGCTGACATAGTTTATTTTTCCGCTTCGATTTTACTACTGCCCGTACTCCTCTTATTTCAATATTTGAAATGGAGATTGATTTGCAATAAGTTCTTAAATGTGAATTCGAATGAAAAAATTATTTCTTCATTATTCCAAGGATATTCGGCGGGAATATTCACACCATTCAGAATTGGGGAGTTCATAGCAAGAAAGTTTCCATTCAAAAATTCTTCATTAAAAGATGTTACAGTTGCAACTTTTATTGATAAATTTTCCACCATGTTCGCAATTTTATTCGTTGGTGTTATTTCATTGATTTTATTGTTATCAATTTTTGATTTGAAGATAGGAGATTTTCGTCAAATAGCATTGATAACTTTAATGATATTACTACTAATATTAGTGCTGATTTTATCTCAATTATTAAAAGCAAACAATGTTGAAGAAAAGAGAAATCCTCTTTCGAAATTATTGATGCAATTGCCTCTGTTAATTTGGCTTCAGAATAAATTGGAATTAAAATCTAAAAATACAAGTGAAGTATTTAAAAATTCGCTCATTTATGCTTTCCCGGTTGCGCTGGTAATTCCAATGCAATATGCATTGCTATACCATTCATTCGATAATTTATCTCTACCGGTGGGATTCTTAATTGCCAATGCAATTTTATTTATTAAGTTTTTTGTCCCGCCGGTTACCATCGGTGAAATCGGGGTTAGGGAAATTATTTCGGTTTTTGTGTTTACACAATTGGAATTGAAACCGGAAATTGCCGTAAATGCTGCAATCATTGTTTTCCTTGTTAATCTTGTTATTCCTTCGTTAATTGGGATCTATTTTACTATAAGGCAAAAATTATGATACTTATAATTATCATAATTATATCGGGACTATTTTACGCCTCTTTTTTGCTTTCCGTGTATAACGGATTGAAAAAATTAAAGGAAAGATCAAATAATGAAATTATTAAATCCGTTTCGCTTATCATTCCATTCAGGGATGAAAGAGAAAATCTTCCCGGTTTAATTGATTCATTAAACGGGTTGGAATATCCGGAAGAGAACCTTTCAATTATTTTTATTGATGACGGTTCCCAAGATGAAAGTGTCGAAATAGTGAAGGGAGCTAAATTAAAATTCAAATCTAAATTATTACATTCAGAGAATGGCGGTAAAAAAGGTGCAATTCAAAAAGCGGTTAACGAAACCGATAGTGAAATAATAATGATAACCGATGCGGATTGTGTGCATCATCCTAAATGGGTAATGTCTATAGTTAAGTACTTTGATGAATCCACCGGTTTTATTGCCGGACCTGTCATATTCTCGGGCAAAGGATTTTTTAATGAACTTCAAAAATTAGAGTTTGCTGGGATTGTAATTGCTTCTGCGGGACTGATTGGCAACGGAACACCTTTTACTTGTTCTGCCGCTAATATCGCTTTCAGAAAAGAAGCTTTTCTCGAGGTTTCCGGGTATTGGGGGAACGAACAAATCCCTTCAGGTGACGATGAATTCTTAATGCAGAAAATTGCATACGAATCTAAATGGGATGTGAATTATGCAATTGGCGAAGAGGTGATTGTATCGACAAAACCTAATGAAAGTTTAAAACAATTTTTTAATCAAAGATCGAGATGGGCGAGCAAGGGATTGGATTACAAAATAGGTCGAATTAAATATTCGCTCATTATGGTTGCGTTATTTTTCATTTCGATTATTGCAGCTTTTATTTTGAGCCTCAATAATATTGCATATTTATTCGTTGCAATTCTGGCAATTATTTGGAAAATTATTTGGGAATTGAAAGTGATGCTGCTGGGGAAGAAGAAAATAATTCATTCGCTTTCTCTGAAATATTTTTTGGTTGCCGAAATTTTTCATATTCCATATATCGTCTTTAGTGCATTGGCCGGTACTTTTGTTGGTTATACTTGGAAAGGAAGGAGAGTATCGAAATGAAGTGGCTCTATTCTCCGCCGGCTGCAATTCGCAGGATATATAAAAATTTTTATTGGGAAAGTAAGGTTGATAAAATATTATTAACATTCGACGACGGACCGATTCCTGAAACTACTGAATCGATTTTGAAAATTTTGTCCGATTTGAAGATTCGAGCATTATTTTTCTGTGTGGGAGAAAATATAGAAAAATATCCTTCTTTAGCTAAAGAGATAGTAGCGGAGGGGCATAAAATTGGGAATCATACTTATAATCATGCCGACCTGCTTTTTGCAAGAAAAGAATATCTGAGGGAACAGGTAAACAAATTCGAAACGATATCAAAAGAAGTATTTGGAACCGGCTCAACCTATTTTCGTCCTCCCAAAGGGAGGATACCAACGTTGAATAGATTTTATAACTCTTTCGATCATAAGTTTATTATGTGGGATCTGTTAACAAGGGATTATAAAAATGATCTTAATATTGTTAAATTTGCTGTTCAAAATTATTTGAAAAAGAATTCAATTGTTGTGTTGCACGATAGTGTGAAAAGTAAAAATATAATTATTGACTCAATCAAAATTGTAGCAGAATACTCAGAAAAATCGGGATTTATCTTCGGGGAACCTTCAGAATGTTTGAAATAATTTTTTTAATTGCGATAACACTTTATTTCATCCAAGTATTCGTGTTTTCCGTTTTCATAAGGAAAAAATTCCCCAAACTCAAAGATGAAGAGTTACCCACTGCTACAATTATTGTTGCGGCAAGGAATGAAGAAGAAAATATTTTGCGCTGTATCCAATCTCTGGATAAATGCGAATACCCCGATGGAAAACTGGAGATTGTAATTGTTGATGATAATTCAACCGATAATACATTTAATATTGTCGAAGAGTATATAAGGGGGAAGGAAAAATTTAAATTAATAAAAACTGAAAAACAATTCGATAATATTAAAGGTAAGGCAAATGCAATTGCTAATGGCATCGAGAATTCTTCAGGGGAAATTATTTTAACTACCGATGCGGATTGTATCGTCCATCCCAAATGGGCGAAAACACTTGCATCATACTATACTGAAGATGTCGGTATGGTTTGCGGTTATACTAACCAGACCACAGATAGTTTATTCTCCACAATTCAATCAATAGATTTTCTTTATTTGATGTCCGTTGCTGCCGGCACGATGAATCTTAAAAAACCGACGAGTTGCATCGGAAATAATATGTCCTACAGAAGGAAAGTTTATGAAGAGGTTGGGGGATATCAAGCTTTACCTTTCAGTGTTACAGAAGATTTTCAGTTGTTAATGGCAGTAAATAAATTAGGGAAATATCAAATTATCTATCCAATGGATAAAAATGCATTGGTTACCTCCAATGCATGCAAAGATGTGAAGTCTCTCTATTGGCAGAAGAAAAGATGGGGAGTAGGAGGTTGGGAGGCACCTCCGTTTGCATTCATGGTAATGGGAACAGGGTGGTTCACACATGCGTGTATTGTTCTATCTCCGTTTTTCTTTTCTCTGAATGTTTTTTATTTCATCTTTGTGAAATTGCTCTTGGATTATTTCCTTTTGAAACATATTCATAATGTTTACGGTCTTAAGTTTAAGTTTTATGAATTTATTTTGTTCGAGTTTTATTTCGTAATTTATGTATTCCTGCTACTTATAGTTGTAATTTTCAGTAAAAGAGTTGTTTGGAAAGGAAGAGAATATTGATGAAAAAATTTTTAATAATAGTGCTGTTTTTTGTTTCAGTGAATATATTCGGACAATTCGGTAAGTGGTTCCCCGATAATTTAACGTTCAGACCATTCGAGGCATATTTTTTAGAACCTAGAATGGGCTTTATGTTCGAACAAAATAAAAATGATATTCGATTGAATATAGGCAGTTCAATGGATATCTACAGAAGAGAAATTGATAATAAACAATGGTTCTCTTTCGGTGCGGATATGTTTACATATACTTTGCTCCGGGGAGAAAAGGATTTCCATTTCCCGGTTGATGCCGTTGATTATTTATTCGGATTCAATTCATCGTATGTCAATGCTAACAAAGGGAAGGAATACGGAGCCAGGCTCAGATTTTCTCATATCAGTGCTCACTTTGTCGATGGGCATTACGACGGAACAACGGCGTCGTGGAAAAATGGGAGAAACCCTCAAGTATATTCGAGGGAATTCTTTGAACTTTTGGCATACTACAAATTTCTCGATATACGTTTTTACGGAGGTGCTACTTACATCATTCACATAGATCCTCTTACAATCGGCAAGGATATATATCATTTCGGATTTGAATATTTTTCCGGTCCGTTATTCGATTTTAAATTATATCCATTCATTGCTTACGATCTAAGAATATTCAAAATCGACCAATACGATACAAACAATACTATTGTACTCGGTGTAAAAATAGGGGAGAAGAATTCTAAAGGATTTAGAATTTATTACGAATATTATAAAGGGAAAAATATTCACGGTGAGTATTTCGACCTGAATGAAGAGTATTCTGCTTTCGGATTTAATTTGGAATTCTGATGAGAGAAGGATTTGAAAACATATTCGTAAATAAAAAGAGAAAGAAGAGTTTCTATTCTTCGCCTTTGTTCCACCTTCTTCTTTTTGTTATTACGGTAATCACAACATTGATTGCCGGAATGCAGTGGACGACGGCAACGGCAGGACCGTATGAAATATCTGATTTTCAAAGAGCAATTCCATACACTGTTTCAATTTTGTTTATACTTTCCTGTCATGAATTTGGTCATTATTTTGCCGCAAAATATCACGGGGTTGATGTTACTCTGCCATATTACATCCCATTTCCCCCTATACCTCTGTTTATCAATTTTGGTACAATGGGTGCGGTAATAAGAACTCGTTCAGTCATCAGGTCCAACAAAGCTATGTTTGATATTGGGGTGGCAGGACCAATTGCCGGATTCATTGCGAGTTTAATTGTATTGATTTATGGGTTTACTCATCTTCCTCCGGTTGATTATCTGCTTGCTATTCATCCCGATTATTTTAGTCCCGATTACGGCAAAGATGCATTAAGTTTGACATTCGGAGATACGCTTCTATTTTCGTTTATACGTGATTTATTTGCGTCTCCCGATGCCTTTATTCCACCGATGTCGGAAGTATATCATTATCCTTATTTATGTGTCGGCTGGTTCGGTTTGTTTGTTACGGCAATGAATATGATTCCCGTTGGTCAACTTGACGGCGGGCATGTAGTATTTTCGATGTTCGGAGAAAAGATTCATGAACATGTTGCTGGAATCTCACTTCTTTTTCTTGCGATATTCGGATTTCTTGGAATCTTTGATTCTCTTTTTGAACTGAATCTGGGAATCGGCTGGAGCGGTTGGCTGTTTTGGGGTTTCATTCTTTATTTTGTAATTAAAATGAAACACCCGCCGGTTCATACTTTCGAAAAATTAGGTGTGGGAAGAATGGCGTTGGGATATTTTGCAATATTGATTTTGATAGTTTCTTTTTCACCGGCGCCGTTAGTCCTTTCTTTATGACTTGACAATTGGTAACGGCTTAACTAATTTGCAAGCCAAAATGTAAGGAATTACTTATAGGAATAATTGATACTGATTTTGTTTAACCGGGAAGAGAATTGAATCGGATAACCTATATGCGAATGTCCTTACATATCCAACCACTTCAAACTCTTCTCATTAATTTATTTGGTGAATGAAAAATTTAATTTATATAGCAATTATTGCAGTGATATTTGCTGGCTGTGAGAAAATGCCGGACGGTGTGGTAGATCCGAGAAGTGATCTGTTGAAATTCAGTTTAACAAAAATTGATTTACCCGATACTTTGATTTACGGAGTTGATGATTCCGTCGTTACAATAATCGCAGAAATCGAGAATGCTCAAAATGTAGACAGGGCATATTTCGATATACTTAATTCCACTGGGGAGAGTATCAATACAGCAAACAGATTGAAAGATGATGGTGATCTTATTAACTATCATGACTCTACTGCGGGGGATTCCAAATTTTCTGCTTTTATAACTTTCAGCAATAATGATCAATCCGGTAATTATTATTTTAAGTTTTATGCTTACGACCTGAATAGCGAATACCAGTTACTCGGTGAAAAACGTCTAACATATTTCAATGCTCAGCCAAAGTTGCCACCGGTGATTTTTAATTTAAGTATGCCCGATTCCGTTAACAGAGGAACTGAATTTAAATTTAGTGTTCAAGTAAGTGACCCGAACGGCCTGGACGATATTAAATCTGGAGGTGTATATTATCGGCTCTTTAATCCTTCAGGTACTTTGATTGTTAATTCGCAAGGAATTTCTGAATTCCCTCTATCCGATTCGGGTGATGAAAGCAGCTCGGGTGACGTTACGGCCAATGACGGAATATTTACTCAAAAACTTACGTTCCCGACAAATCAATCTACAGGTAAGTGGAAATTTGAATTTCAAGCGGTCGATAAGTCCGATTCATTAAGCAACAAAATTGTTCATGAATTATTAGTGAAATAATGAAAAAAATTTTTGCAGTTATATTAATTTTAACCTCCACTCTACTCGCTCAAATGAGTCCCGAAAGCTATTTGTTGAATAAACCCTCTCTACAAAAATTCAATGATTCGTCTCCTAAAAGCAATTCTATTTTGGATATATTAGCTGTTGGCGATACCATCTGGCTTGGTACTTCCAGAGGATTAAGTAAATCGAATGACGGTGGAGCAACGTGGACCAATTATTATCAAACCTCGGAATTCGGTACAGCCAGCATCACGGCTCTTGCGTATGGAAACGGTATAATTTGGGCAGCGCTCGGTACTTCGGTGGAAATTAACGGAAGTAGCTTACCGAAGGGGTTGGGCTTAAGGTATTCTTCAGATAACGGAGTTACGTGGAATTCCATTCCACAACCGGTAGACGCTGAGGATGATACAGTTGTAACTTACGGAATAAATCAAATTAGAGCATTACCGGTAACAACGGAAATAAACAATATCACCTATGACATTTCGGTAAAAAATAATACTGTTTTTATTGCATCGTTCGCCGGTGGTTTGAGAAAGAGTGACGATCTTGGTCAAACTTGGCAAAGGGTTGTGTTGCCTCCGGATTATTTGGATGAAATTAAACCTACGGATTCACTTAATTTTTCTCTTCAGCCGGTCAGCGGAGCTTTTGGAAATGAGAACAATCTTAATCACAGATTATTTGCCGTTATTGCCGGAAAAGATAATGAAGTTTGGGCGGGAACAGCAGGTGGTGTCAACAAATCAACCGATGGTGGAGTTAGCTGGCAAAAGTTTAATCATGCTAATCAAAGAAATCCGATCTCAGGTAATTTCATAACTGCATTGGGATATGATACTGCTAAAGACATTATTTATGCTTCCACGTGGAAAGCCGAAGGTATAGACGAGTATTACGGTGTTTCCGCAACTTCGAACGGCGGTGTTACTTGGGAAGTATCTCTTACCGGAGAAAGACCGCATAATTTCGGGTTCATAAATTATTCCAATGTGAATGATGCTCTTTGTGCAACTGATAACGGAATTTTCCGTACTTCGGATAATGGGTTAACCTGGAATCTGCCCCCTCTAATTATAGATTCCGAAAACAATCAACCCATCGAGACTAATGTTTTCTATTCTGCCACTTCAGTTAATAAGGGCTCATCTGCAGATATATGGATAGGTTCGGATAACGGTCTGGCTAAGCTAACCGAAACCGGAGCTGCGTGGCAAGGTGATTGGAAAATATTTCATGCAGCAGGCGAATCTTCCAACTTCGAAAATACATTCGCATTTCCTAATCCATTCGCACCAGGATTGGAAAATATCAAAATTAAATATTTATTGCAGAACAATGCTGATGTGTCGATTAGGATTTTTAATTTCAGTATGCAACTTGTAAAAACTCTTTTGCAAAATGCTCCGCGTACAGGTGGAATTGAGCAAATTGAAAATTGGGACGGAAGAGATGAGGAAGGAAAATTGGTTCCCAATGGAGTTTATTTTTACAGGATAGATGTAAATGGATCAAAAGGTATTTACGGAAAAATTATGGCTGTGAGGTAATACTGATTTGAAAAAGTTTTTTGTAATTATATTGTTAATGTTTACTACTTCGTTGATTTACGGACAATACAATTCCGTTTCTCAATACACAGGGTCGTTTAGCAGAATGGGATTTTCCGCCAGGGGAATAGCAATGGGTAATTCACTTTCCTCGGTATTGGAGGGAGATCTGAGCGGATATTATAATCCCGCAATTTCATCCTTTCAAAAAGGTATAAACTTTTCATTGGGATATACGATATTGTCCTTGGATAGAAGTTTGAATTTCCTCTCTTTCGGTAAAAGTTTTGAATTGGGTAAGAAAAGAGATGCCGAAGGAAATTGGACAAAGCCGAAATCGATTGCCGGAATTTATGCCGGAATAGTGAATTCGGGTGTTTCGGGAATAGAAGAAAGGGATAATCAAGGAATTAAAAGCGGTGATATTTCAACTTCAGAAAACCTTTTCTTTATCGCTGTTTCAAATCAATTTAGTGACCATATCTCGGTTGGATTGAATATAAAATTTTACTATTATAAATTATATCAAAACGTTACTTCCACGGGAGTCGGGCTGGATGCGGGAATTATCTACCGCTATAATAATAATTTAAACTTTGCATTTGTTATTAGTGATATTAATTCAAAATATAAATGGAATACAACTGATCTCTACGGACAGTATGGAAGTCTAACCGAAAATAAATTCCCATTGAGAAAAAAGTTTGCAGCTTCTTACTTGTTTAATCAAATAGGATTATTATTAGCGGCTGAAATAGAAGCATATGATGGCGAAAATAATTTTGTGAGATTCGGAACAGAATATAATATTATTGATGGTTTCCGTTTAAGAGCCGGACTTGACGGGTTGAATATTTCGAATTCCGAAATTCCAGTTAAGCCTTCATTCGGTTTTGGATATCAATACATATTGGCTTCTCATCTATTAGGGATAGATTATACTTATGGTGTTGAACCGTATTCACCACTTAACTTTCATGTTTTGGCAATAAATTTTAAGTTATAGATTATGAAAAGATTTTTCTTAATTGTAATTCTGATGTCATCTCAAATTTTTAGTCAAACCTCCGGTTTGGCTAATCTTAAGAATGGCGTAAACGCAAGAGATATAGCAATGAGTGACTTGGGTGTTGTAAGCTCGGGCGGTGCGGCATCATTTTTTTATAACCCTGCATTACTCGATGGAAAAACACAATTTAAATTCAGTCATAATTCTTATATCCAGGATGTAAATAATGAATTTCTTGGTATAAGTTTTTCATTCTTAGATATTCCACTGGCAATTGGCTTTGCCTCTACCGTTATTCCCGATATTGAAATCAGAACCAAACCCGGAGAAGCCGATGGGAAATTCGATGCACACTATTTTTATGGTGGGATATCGTCGGCTTTCAATATAAGTGAGGAATTAAAAGCCGGAGTTACAGCAAAATTCATTTACGAAGGCCTCTTTTCTGATGAAGCAAATGGCTATGCAGTCGATTTCGGACTTATTCATAACAATTTATTCATAGATAATTTAACTGCGGGAATAAGTTTTAAGAATATCGGAACTATGGAAAAACTAAGAAACACTGCGACGGAATTACCCCAAGATTTGAGAATAGGATTGAATTATACTTACTCATTGGCAAACATAAAATCGATTGTTAACCTAACCGGTGGAATGCAAAAATACTTGAATTCTGGAAATTCCCATTTGCATATCGGTGCAGAGATTAATTATGCATCTTCATTTGCTGTAAGGCTTGGTTACGTGACGGGTTACGAAGGGAAGTCGATTTCATTCGGCGGAGGAGTGATTTGGGGAAATATTAAGTTCGATTATGCTTTCGTGCCTTTTTCCTACGAATTGGGTAATTCCCATTTTATAACTATCGGATATGATTTATAATAATTTTCTTCCGAGATCTTGTGTTGTTGAACTATAGATAAAAATGATATGGATGTAGTAGTTTATAAAGATGAGTATAGAGAACTTTGGGATGAATTTGTTGAGAACTCTAACAATGGAACGATGTTCCATCTGCAACAATTTTTAGATTATCATCCCGCCGGAAAATTCGATTGGCATCATTTAATGTTTTTTGAAAAGGGGAATCTGAAAGCCGTTCTTCCCGGAACTTTTGAAAATGGTGTATACGAATCTCCTATTGGCGCCAGTTACGGCTCACTTGTCATTCCCGATATTACTTTCAAAGAAACAATGGACTTGGTATCTGCCCTTTTGGATTGGGGTAAGAAAAACGGGGTGAAGCATTTCATTTTAACTTCTGCACCTATGATTTACGAAAATTTTCAAAATCAGAATTTGGAATTTGCGATGCTGTGGCAAGGTTTTAATTACCAACTTCATTACATAAGCTCGGCAATTAAACTCGACCCGGCAAGAGAACTTCTTCCCAGATTCCAGTCCACCGTTAGAAGAAACATCCGCAAGTCATTGAAAGATCCTGATATAAGAGTGGAAGTTAACGAAAGGTATGATCAGTTCTATCCGATTTTGTTGGAGAACAAAGCCCGTCACAACGTAAAACCGACTCACAGTTACGAAGATTTAATGAAACTCAAAGAATTGCTACCCGATAAGCTGAAGCTGTTCATGGTGTATTACCAAGATAAGCCGATTGGCGGTTCTTTGATGTTCTATCCGAATAAAAATGTTGCTCTCTGCTTTTACAATATGTTGCTGTATGATTATGCGCAATACAAACCGATTCAAAGAGTAATGTTTGAAGTTGTAAAAGATGCTACTGAAACCGGTTACAAATATGTTGACATAGGAGTAAGTCAGGATACATCTGCTGAAAATCCGATGACTCCTTCTATGAGTTTGATCGATTTTAAGGAAAAATTTGACGCGAAAACAATAATGAGGAACACTCTCGAAATTCATCTTTGAGAAATGAATAAAAAAGCAGTCATAGCATTTCTCGGTAATGCGCTCTTCGATAGCAGAGTGATGAATCTTTACAGCTCGCTCACTGAAAAGGGGATTAAGGTCAAAGTTCTTTCCTTCGATTTTAAGGATACAAAAGTATATTCAGATAATCCCGACATTATTGTTTTTCCATATCCCAAAAGAAATTCACTTCTTTTTTACACAAAGTTTTTTGCCCGGCTTAATTGGGAATTATCCAAGGAAAAATTCGATTATTATTTTGCTGAGGATGTATATACTCTTCCCATAGTTCAATTCTGGACAGGTCTCTATTCCGGGAAATTAATTTATGATTCGAGGGAATTGTATCCTTTTCTGGCGGGCTTAAGGGAAAAATCAACGAACCAAAAAATTATTGCTGCAATAGAAAAGCGATACATTTATGAAGCAGATAAAATACTTGTTACCGGGAAAATGGATGCTGAATTTCTTGAAGAATATTACAATGTAAATAATATTCTATTGTTGAGAAATCTCCCCAAATATACGAAACAATTAAAGCCGGTAAATATTATGGAAAAACTATCCCTCCCTGAAAACGCAAAAATAATTATTTACCAGGGAGTGATTCTTGAGGGAAGAGGTATAAAGCTAACCATCGATGCTATTAAGAACCTTCCGGAATGGCATTTTGTTATTCTTGGGGACGGTGAATTCCGCGATGAATTTCAAAGTTATTCAGAAAAGATTTGCGTTAGCAACCGTGTCCATTTCCTGGGATTTATTTCCCAGGAGGAATTGTTGAACTACTCTTCGGCAGCCGATTTGGGAATGGCTCTAATAGAAAATCTAAGCAAGAGTTACTATTATGCATTGCCGAATAAACTTTTTGAATATATAATGGCCGGCACACCGGTGATGGTTAGTAATCTGCCGCAAATGAGAGAAGTTGTTGAAAATTATAATGTCGGGATTGTAGCAGAGGATTGGACACCGGAAACCATTAGTAAGGAATTACAAAAAATCAGTTCCGGCGAAATTGATTTGAAAAAATTGAAGGCGAATTGTAGAAATGCTGCCCAAACTTTGAATTGGGAAAATGAATTCGAATTAATCTCCGGGGAATTACTCAATTGAAAAAGCGCATTTTAATTTCCCGGCCGGACAGATTGGGGGACGTAGTACTTTCGACGCCCCTTCCAAGAGAAATTAAAAAAAGTTTCCCCGATTCATTTGTTGCCGTGCTTGCCAGGGAATATACCAAAGATGTTTTTCTCCACAATCCATATGTTGACGAAATCATTCTTTTCGAACCGGAGAGAACGGGATTCAATTATTTTTGGGAGAAAAGAAGGGAAATTTCAAATTACAATTTTACGCATGCTTTGATGCTGCTTCCTAACGAGAAGATAAATTATCTTCTGTTCCTTGCTGGAATACCATTCAGAGTCGGAGTCGGACATAAATTCTACCAAGCGATAACGTTTACCAAATTCGTAGATAGAAAAAAATATATTCCTTTGAGGCACGAAGCCGATTATTGTATGGACTTGGCAAGAAAGATTGGTGTGGAAACTTACGATATTCGTACGGAAATATTTTTATCTGACGAGGAGAAAAAACGTGCCGGGGAATTGAGAGATAAACTTGGAAACGGAAAGAAAAACATCCTTTTGCATATCACTTCCGGGAAAAGTTCGCCTAATCTGCCAAGTGAAGAATACCTAAAATTAGCAGAAAAAATAGCTAACGATGATAGATTTAATTTGATAATTACTGAAAAAGATTGTCCGGAAGAATTTAAAAAATTCAATGCATTTGATTATAAAACAAAAGAATTGAGGGATTTGATTGTTCTTATCTCAGCAGGTGATTTGATGATTTCTGCAAGCACGGGACCGGCTCATATTGCTGCAGCTCTTGGAGTACCGACATTAACATTATTTTGTCCTTTGCCTGCATGCTCACCCCAGTTATGGAGCCCGATGGGGAATGATGCAAACTACATTTTACCTCCCGAAGAATATTGTAAATCTCAATGTCCGGGAGACCCTCATATTTGTACGTACGATGGGGGAATTACTTATGAAGATGTATATCAACAATTAAACGAGTGGCATCTGAAAAACTGCTGATTGTTATTAAATAGTTTTATATATTTCGCCTTCAAAAATTTGATTTTACCGGGTGCGGTTAACAGGTTGTTGCCCAACTCCGTCAGGTCCGGAAGGAAGCAGCGGTAAGCAATTAATCTGTGTAACCTCAACACCCGGTTTTTTTATTGATGAAATTCAATAAAAAAATTGAACGTGCGAAGCAAAAAAAAATTCAGTTTAATTTTTAGGACCTGCACCCGAAGATTTTTTCCTGATAGGGTAATTAATCTCCAAAAAAAATTGGGATTTTTCGCTAAATCAAAAGTTATACAAAATTAATATTATATTAATTCGATTAACCCTTTGATTTATATTCTGTTTTTTTTAACTTGCACTCCACGACTTTATGGGGTCAAAAAAATTAAATGCAACAACCACAGCAACACATAAAAATTTGAGGTATACATGAAGATAAATCGCCTTTTTACAAAAGCGGGAAAGGATCCGCTCGAATCAGTTGAATTTGTGAAGAGAACTTCAGAAATCAGAAACCCGGACGGAACCGTTGTTTTCAAGATGGAAGACGTTTTGGTTCCCAAATCCTGGTCTCAGGTAGCAACCGACATTATAGCACAAAAATATTTTAGAAAAGCCGGCGTACCGAGATTCGTTAAAAAGGTGAAAGAAAAAGGAATTCCTGCATGGTTGCAGAGATCCGTAGCCGATGAACAACAATTGGCTCAACTTCCGGAAAAGGAAAGATACGGTAGCGAGCACGATTCAAGACAGGTATTCCATCGTCTGGCCGGAACGTGGACATACTGGGGATGGAAAGCAGGATTCTTTACAGAAGAAGATGATGCCAAGGCATTCTACGATGAGATGGTTTATATGCTCGCAAATCAAATGGCGGCTCCGAATTCACCCCAATGGTTCAATACCGGACTTCATTGGGCTTATGGAATAAACGGTCCGGCTCAAGGACATTATTATGTAGATTTTCAAACAGGTGAATTAAAAAAATCGGAAGATGCTTATACTCACCCTCAACCTCATGCATGTTTCATTCAATCAATAAAGGATGATCTTGTTAACGAAGGCGGAATAATGGACCTTTGGGTTAGGGAAGCAAGATTATTCAAATATGGTTCGGGTACCGGTACAAACTTTTCCGATATAAGAGGTGCCGATGAACCATTGAGCGGTGGTGGAAAATCCTCTGGCTTAATGTCTTTCCTCAAAATAGGTGATCGTTCGGCGGGAGCTATTAAATCCGGCGGAACTACCAGACGTGCAGCTAAAATGGTTACTCTCGATGTGGATCATCCCGATGTTGAGGAGTATATTAATTGGAAGGTTATTGAAGAACAAAAAGTTGCTGCTCTTGTTGCCGGTTCAAAAGCATGTAATTATCACTTAAATAATATTATTAAAGCTTGCTATGCAGAACACCCGGAAAATGACAGATTCAATAAAAAGAAAAATAAGAAATTAAAAAGTGCAGTGATGGCTGCAAAGCGCGCTCATGTTCCTGTTAATTATATTGAGCGTGTAATCGAGTTGGCACGTCAGGGAGCTAAAGAAATCCAATTCCCGGAATACGACGTTGATTGGAATTCGGAAGCATACGCAACAGTTTCCGGACAAAACTCTAACAACTCTCTCAGGGTTACAAATGATTTTATGAAAGCTGTTCTCGAAGACGGGGACTGGAATCTTTATTGGAGAACAGAGAAGAAGAAGGCAGAGAAGGAAGGTCGCGCTCCGCGTCCGTTCAAAACAATCAAAGCCAATGAGCTTTGGGATCAGATTGCTACTGCTGCATGGAGCTGTGCTGATCCAGGATTGCAATATCACACTACAATAAATGAATGGCATACTTGCAAGGCTTCCGGGGAAATTAAAGCTTCAAATCCTTGCAGTGAATATATGTTTTTAGATGATACTGCATGTAATTTAGCCTCCTTAAACGTCGTTAAATTTTATGATGATGATAAACAACAATTCAATATAAAAGCATTCCGTCACGCATCCCGGCTATGGACTATAGTTCTTGAAATTAGCGTTTTAATGGCGCAATATCCGAGTAAAGAAGTAGCTCAAAGAAGTTACGATTTCCGTACACTTGGATTGGGGTATGCTAATCTCGGATCCCTTTTGATGAGGCAGGGAATACCTTATGCCAGTAAAGAAGCTTATGCAATTGCCGGTGCGATTACTGCAATTATGCATATGAAAGCTTATGCGACAAGTGCTGAAATGGCTAAAGAATTCGGTACATTCCCTAAATATGAAGAGAATAAAGAACATATGCTCAGGGTGCTTCGCAATCACCGTAGGGCAGCATACAACGTTCCTAAAGAAGAGTATGAAGGTCTTACTATCTTTCCTAAAGGGATTGACCCCGAATACTGTCCCAGTGACTTGTTGAAAGCTGCTAGGGAAGATGCAGACATGGCAGTGAATTTAGGTCAGAAATTTGGTTACAGAAATGCTCAGGTAACCGTAATTGCTCCTACAGGTACAATCGGTTTGGTGATGGATTGCGATACCACCGGAATCGAACCCGATTTTGCCCTGGTTAAATTTAAGAAACTTGCCGGAGGCGGTTATTTCAAAATTATTAACCAATCTATTCCGCCCGCACTCAGAAGATTAGGTTACAACGAAGAGCAAATTAAAGAAATCGTTAAGTATGCTAAGGGTGCCGGAACTTTGGAAGGCTGTCCTTACATAAACGAAGAATCTCTCAAAGCTAAAGGGTTTACTAAAGATGTAATAAATAAGATAGAAGTTACTCTTCCTTCGGTGTTCGAAATCAAGTTTGCATTCAACAAATATACTTTGGGAGTGGATTTCTTAAAAGATACACTTAAAATTCCTCAGGAAAAATTAAATGATCCATTCTTCGATTTGTTGAAATATCTTGGTTTTACCGATGAAGAAATTGCTACGGCAAACGATTATGTTTGTGGTACGATGACTATTGAAGGCGCTCCGTTCCTTAAACATGAGCATTACCCTGTGTTCGATACTGCAAATAAATGCGGTAAAAAAGGAACACGCTATATATCAAGCGAGGCTCACATTCAGATGATGGCTGCTGCTCAGCCTTTTATTTCCGGCGCAATTTCCAAGACCATCAACTTGCCTTCGCATGCTACAATAAATGATATTAAGGAAGCATATATGCTTTCCTGGAAGCTTGGATTAAAAGCCAACGCACTCTACAGAGATGGTTCGAAACTTTCTCAACCCTTGAATTCGATTTCCGACGATGATATCGAAGAAATGCAAGAAGAGAAAGAGAATAATGACATCGTCAAAATTGCCGAAAGAATCATTCACAGATACATTGCCAAGAGAAGAAGATTACCCGATAGAAGAACCGGTTATACTCAGAAAGCTAAAATTAGCGGTCAAACAGTTTATATCAGAACCGGGGAATATGAGAACGGACAACTTGGTGAAATATTCATCGATATGCACAAGGAAGGTGCAGCGTTCAGAAGTTTATTGAATAGTTTTGCCATTGCCGTTTCACTCGGATTACAACATGGTGTTCCTTTGGATGAATTCGTCGAAGCATTCGTATTCACCAGATTCGAACCAAGCGGTCCTGTAATGGGTAATGCCAGAATTAAGATGGCTACTTCTGTAATCGATTATATTTTCAGAGAATTAGCGGTTACCTATTTGGGAAGAAACGATTTGGCTCATGTGGACGAAAGTGAAATGAATAAAAGATCGAATGATAGAAGGAGCAGACTTGAACCCGACTACGAAAGTGAAGAGGTGGTGAGCGAAAGAGTCATTCAACTTGATGACACTACTAAGGAAATTAATGAATTTGATGATGTGTTGAACGAAGGAAACGGTCGTCAGGAAAGAGCTCAGGTTCTTAGCGCAATTAAACAAGTACAAGAAGCGAGAAATATGGGGTATACCGGGGATATCTGTCCCGAATGCCAAAGTATGACAATGGTTCGAAACGGTACTTGTTTAAAATGTACTACTTGCGGTGCAACAACCGGTTGCAGTTAGATTTAATTGTAAGCCAAAAAAGCCCCTTTCGAGGGGCTTTTTTGTCCCTTCTTTCGCTCCTCACACTCTGATTATTTAAACCTTAATTTCATTGACTTTTCGGAGCAAAAACAATACATTCGTGACCTTAATTTGTTTGGAGATGATAGCCGAAAGATTAAAAATATTGCAGGAAAGAATTTCCGAAAAAGCTCTCTCGTGCGGACGGACGCCCGGGGAAATAACTCTTATTGGCGTGTCGAAATATCAACCGTTGGAAGCTATAAAAGAAGCTTACGAAGCGGGATTGAGAAACTTCGGGGAAAATAAAGCTCAAGAATTGAGAGATAAATCTGCTGAATTTACCGGCGAATTCAATTGGCATTTTATCGGACATCTTCAGACAAATAAAGTGAAATATGTTATTGAACCGGCAGAATATATACATTCGGTGGAATCAATAAAATTGGCTTCGGAAATTCAGAAGCGTGCAGAACAGATAGGGAAAGTGCAGAAAATATTTTTGGAAATAAAAACCTCCGGAGAAGCAACAAAGTTTGGTTTGCAAAACAAAGATGAAATTTTTGAAACTGCCGAATTTTGCAGGGAGCAACCGAATTTAAAATTGGACGGATTGATGACAATGGCTCCATATACGGATGACGAAGAAGAAATCAGAAAAAGTTTTACTTCGTTGAGGAACTTGAAAGATGAATTAAATTCAAGCGGATTTTCGTTAAACCATTTATCTATGGGAATGAGCGGCGATTGGGAATTGGCAGTGGAAGAAGGGGCTACAATGTTAAGAATCGGCACAGCAATTTTTGGGTCTAGGTATTATGGAAATTAAACCGTTAAATATAAAGCAGCAGGAATTCAATAAAGCTCCTCTCGGATACAATAAAGCCGAGGTGAAAAACTATCTCGAGCAGTTATCCCGTGAATTTGAGCTGTTGCATGAAAGAATAGAACTGTTGACGGAAAAAAATACCGATTTGGAAAAACAGATAAACGACTATAAAAAGATTGAAAAGAATTTACAAAATACATTATTGAATGCACAAGAGTCTACTAATAAAACGGTTGAATCGGTCAAAAAGCAATCAGCGTTAATATTGAAAGAAGCCGAATTAAAGGCCAAATTGATTGTGGAGAAAGCAAAAGAAGAGGCCGAAATAATTAAAGAATCTGTTGCAAACCTCAAGGAGGAGAGAAGTTATTATCTTTCCCGACTCGAGGCGATGATTGAAAGTCAAGAATCGATTCTTAAGTTACTTAACGGAAATAAAGAGACGGTTAAACCGGATCAACAGAGTAGACTGAGAGCAACAAAAGAGATAGATGCAGATGAAATATTGGAGAAATTGTTATGAGCAAGTTGACTGAAAGAATTAATGAAACTTTGGAAGTTATTAAAAAAGTTACCGGTAAAACTTATCCTGTTGGGATTATACTTGGAACGGGTTTGGGAGGCTTGGTAGAAGAAATAGAAATCGAACATACAATCGATTATCAAGATTTACCTCATTTCCCATTATCTACAGTGGAAAGCCATAAGGGGAAATTAATTTTCGGTAAACTAGGTGGGAAAGATGTGGTTGCCATGCAGGGGAGATTCCATTATTACGAAGGATATTCCATGCAGCAAATCACTTACCCTGTAAGAGTGATGAAGTTCCTTGGAGTTGAAACTCTGCTTGTTTCTAATGCTTGTGGAGGTATGAATCCTCAATTTTCGCAAGGGGATATTATGCTTATTACCGATCATATTAATCTTTTGGGCGATAATCCGTTAATTGGTCCAAACGAAGATGAACTTGGTCCCCGTTTCCCGGATATGAGCGAACCGTATAGCACCGAACTTATTAAACTTGCCGAACAAATTGCTCTGGACAATAAAATTAAAGTACAGAAGGGAGTATACGTTGCAGTTCCCGGACCGAATTTGGAAACAAGAGCTGAATACAGATTTCTGCGCACAATAGGAGCAGACGTAGTAGGAATGTCGACGATACCCGAGAATATTGTTGCAAATCACATGGGTATGAAGGTACTGGGAATAAGCATTGTAACCGATGAATGTTTCCCCGATTCTCTTAAACCCGTAAATGTGGAAGAAATAATTGCCACGGCTATGAACGCCGAACCGAAAATGACATTAATAATGAAGAAAGTTGTTGAGCAGCTTTGAAAGAGAATGTAAATAAAATATATTATGCACTTCCCGCATTATTGGCGGTGCTAATGTTTTCCTCAAATTTTTTGAGCACCGATTTATTCTCAGGGAATGTTATTAATTTTGCCGTTTGGTTCATTCTGTCTATTTTTGCGTTTTCGTTAGGATGGATTATTACAAACACCCTCGATTGGGACTTCGGGGGAAGAGTTGTTTTCGCGGTAATAATTGTTACTGCGGTAATAACAATGTTCTTTATAACGATATTTCAAGAGTATTTTAACATCAACTCTGTGTTAACCGAAAATATTCTTTTGTACATTCTGAGAAATATTTACATAGGTCTTATGGGAGTATTCGGAATGGCGGTTTCCAAACTCATTGAACTGCAAAGAATAACAAATTCATACGAAACCGTCAATGCTACAAAGGATGAGATAATTGAAAACGCAAAGGAGAAGGCTAATCTGATTATCGCACAGGCAAAGGTTGATGCGGCAAAGATTACTCTGGATGCTGAGAACAAAATTAAAAACTTGGAAGAAACTCAAGTTAAAATGGAAACCAAGTTGAATGAATTTATCAAATTGGAAAAAGAATTATTGAACAGATATAAAAACGAATAATGTGTTGTTAATATAAATCAGGTGTGGATTAAATGTTTAAGCAATATTCAGATAAGGTAAATTACCCCGAAATAGAGAAAGAAGTTCTTGAATTTTGGAAGAAGAATCAAATTTTCGAAAAAAGTGTTTCTACAAGGGACGAATCGAAACCATTCACTTTTTATGAAGGTCCTCCGACTGCCAACGGTAAACCCGGTATACATCATGTAATGGCAAGGACATTAAAAGATCTCGTTTGTAGATATAAAACATTAAAAGGGTATCAAGTTCACAGAAAAGCCGGTTGGGACACACACGGTTTGCCTGTGGAAATTGAAGTAGAAAAACAATTAGGAATTAAAAATAAAAGTGAAATCCCAGAATTCGGTGTAGATAAATTCAATAAAGCTTGCCGCGATTCGGTATTCACATATCTTGATGTTTGGGAAAAAATGACCGAACGTATGGGATATTGGATTAACCTGGATGATGCTTATATTACATGTCATAATAATTATATCGAATCGGTTTGGTGGGCGCTGAAAACACTATTCGATAAAGGATTAATTTTCAAAGATTATAAAGTTGTTCCTCAATGCCCACGTTCGGAAACTCCTCTTTCTTCACACGAATTGGCTTTGGGATACAAAGAAACAAAAGACCCCTCTGTTTATGTAGTGATGAAATTAAAAGAGTCTGAACTTACAAAAGACGGAGAAACTTATTTCCTGGTTTGGACAACAACTCCATGGACTCTTATTTCAAACGTTGCTCTTGCTGTTGGGGAGGATATAGATTACGTCAAAATTAAAACAGAAGGCGTTTATTTAATATTAGCAAAAGAAAGACTCGAAGTTATTCGTGAAGACTACGAAATAGTTGAAGAATTCAAAGGTAAAGACCTTCTCGGTCAAGAGTATGAGCAATTATTCGATTACCTCTCCGTTGACAAACATGCATTTTATGTTGTATCTGCAGATTTTGTAAGTACAGAGGACGGTTCGGGAATAGTACATATTGCTCCTGCATTTGGTGCGGATGACTACGAAGTTTCCAAGAAACATGATCTCCCGTTCCTGCAACCTGTTAAGAGAAACGGAACATTTACAGAGGATGTTCCAGATTTTGCCGGACAATTTGTTAAAGATGCAGATGCCGGTATAATTCAAAAATTAAAGAGTGAAGGGAAATTATATAAAAAGGAAACAATCACTCACTCTTATCCATTCAGCTGGAGATTCGATGATGTCCCGGTAATCTATTATGCAAGGGAATCCTGGTTTATAAAAACAACTTCCATTGCCGACAGAATGATCGAATTGAATAAAACAATTAATTGGTATCCTCCGGAAGTTGGAGCAGGTCGATTCGGAAATTGGTTGGAAGATAATAAGGATTGGGCTCTTTCAAGGGATAGATTTTGGGCAACACCACTTCCTATTTGGGTAAGTCCATCGGGTAAGATGTTTGCCGTAGGTTCCATAGAGGAATTGAAAGAAGGTTTCGTTGAAAGAGACGGAAAACGAATTAAAGTTGCAGATCTTCCGGAAGAAGAAATAGATTTGCACAAACCTTTTGTTGACGATGTGAAATTCGAAAAGGACGGTGAAATTTACGAAAGAACACCAGAGCTGATTGATGTTTGGTTCGATTCCGGTTCCATGCCATTTGCTCAATTTCACTATCCTTTCGAAAACAAAGAATTATTCGAAAATAGCTTCCCGTCTGATTTTATATGTGAAGGAATTGATCAAACGAGAGGTTGGTTCTACACACTCCATGCGATTGCAACTATGCTATTCGATAATGTAGCATATAAAAATCTTATAGTTAATGAATTGATTTTGGATAAGAATGGATTGAAGATGTCCAAATCAAAGGGCAACACAGTTGATCCGTTCGAACTATTCGATAAATACGGTGCAGATGCGACAAGGTGGTATTTAGTAACGGTTAGTCCTCCTTGGAGACCGACATTATTCGACGAAGAAGGTGTGCTTGAAGTTCAGAGGAAATTCTTCGGTACATTGGTTAATACCTATTCTTTCTTCGCTTTGTATGCCAACATTGATAAATTCGATTACAGCGAAGATGAAATTCCTATTGAGAACAGACCTGAGATAGATAGATGGATTCTATCCAAACTCTATTCTACAGTTAAGGAATATGAAGAACTGATGGATAATTACGATGTTACCAAAGCTGCAAGATTGGTGGCATCCTTTACAATAGATCAATTGAGTAACTGGTATGTAAGAAGAAGCAGAAGAAGATTTTGGAAGTCCGAAATAAACGAAAACAAATTATCTGCTTATCAAACTCTTTATGAATGTTTGATGACAATAAGTAAATTGGCTTCGCCGTTTGCACCTTTTATAACCGAGGAAATATTCAATAATTTAAATTCGGTTACAAAGAAAGAATCAGCAGAATCTGTTCATCTTGTTGAATTCCCATCGATAAAATATATTGATGAGGAACTCGAAGAGAAGATGGATATTGCCCAAAAGGTTGTTTATTTGACACGATCGATGCGCGCAAAAAATAATTTGAAAGTTCGTCAACCGCTTCAAAAGATAATGGTTGCCGTTGATGCAGCAAAGACCAATGCTTTAGAGAATATGAAAGATGTAATTCTCGAAGAAGTGAATATCAAAGAACTTGTTGTTCTGGATGATGATTCCGGAATTGTAAATAAATCCGCGAAAGCGAATTTTAAAGTTCTTGGTCCCAGATACGGTAAAATGATGAAGCAATTAGCTGCAGCGATCACTACTTTGACCAATGATCAAATAAATGAATTGGAAAAATCCGGCAACTTGGAATTGGAAGTTGAAGGTCAAAAAGTTAATTTAACTCCGGAAGATGTTATAATTCAAACTTCCGAAATTGAAGGCTGGGTTGTAGAATCGGAAGAAGGGATTACAATTGCAATCGATACCGAATTATCCGAAGATTTGATTGCAGAAGGATATTCCCGCGAATTCATTAACAGAATACAGAATATGAGAAAAGATTCCGGATTGGACGTTATGGACAGAATCATAATTAATTATAAAACGGATCCGGAAGCAACTAAATTTATTAGTAAGTTCACCGATTATATTGCTAAAGAAACCTTAGCCGATAAAGTTAATGCAGATTCGGCGGAGGGAGCATATACACAAAAGTGGAAAATTGGTGATTACGAATTTGAAATTGGAATTGAAAAGAACAACTAAATTGATTGCAACTAGGAGGAAATAAATGGCAAAGAGAACCACAAAAAAAGACAGCACGGAGAAAAAGACTGCTGCCAAAAAAACTACCGCTAAATCCACATCTAAAAAAACGGTAGCTTCCAAGGCAAAGTCATCTTCTACCAAGACTACAAAATCCCGTGCTGCGCGTAAGGTTGAGGTTGTGAGCAAACCGAAACCTAAAAAGAAAGCTCCTAAAGGATACTCAAAGACGGAATTGAAGGAGTTCAAAGAAATTATTCTCAAAAAAAGAGAAGAAATATTAGAAACGCTCAATAATCTTAAAGAGCAGATGATGGATACATCCACCGGACAATATGTCAACGAGAATTCCCCTTATTCATTGCATATGGCAGAGCAGGGGACTGATGCTATGGAGAGGGAAAAACTCTATCTTTGGGCTCAAAGAGAGAACAAATTCCTTGGATATTTAGAAGATGCTCTTGGAAGAATTGAAGCAGGCACATACGGACTTTGTATTGAATGTATTGACGAACCTCAAGGTTTGTGTCCCACATGTCCGTTGATTCCTAAAGAAAGATTGTTGGCTGTACCGCACACACAGCATTGTTTACAAGTTAAACAAAAAATGCAAAATAACAGATAGGTCATTGATTGAGAGTTCTCTATTTTTCTGCCTTCATGGTGGTAGTAGACCAATTAACAAAATTATTTGTTAAAGGTTTTTCTTTGCCTTTCCTCGGTATAAAAGTGGAAGGAATGTATTATGGCGAAAGCATCAAAGTATTAGGAGATTTTTTCAAAATAACTTTTGTTGAAAATCCCGGTATGGCTTTCGGAATAGATATCAATTCATATACGAAACTATTCCTTTCACTCTTTTCTCTTGTTGCTGCAATCGGATTGATTTATTATCTCTACAAACACAGAGACGGTAGTTTAACTTTCAGGCTTTCCCTTGCATTAATTATTTCGGGTGCAATAGGTAATTTTATCGACAGAGCATTCTACGGAATATTTTATGGCTATGCTCCGTTGTTTTATGGTAAAGTTGTAGATTTTTTCAATGTAGACTTTTTCGATTTTTCCATCTTCGGTAAAACCTACGACCGGTTCCCGATATTCAATGTTGCCGATTCTGCGGTGACGGTGGGAGTTGCAATGTTGATCATTTATTTCAATATTGCGGAAAGGAAAAGAAAAAAAGAAGAGGAAAGCATAGACGTTGCTTCCCATTCGGATGAGGTTGATATAGATGGCCAAGATAATAACAGAGAAGCACCAGCAAATTGAAATACCGGAAGGGAAGAAGAAAGAACGCCTAGACATATTTCTAAGTAACTCCATCGAAAACGCAACACGCTCCAAAGTTCAAAAATTAATTAAAGCCGGGCTTGTTCTGGTAAACGGTAAAACCGTCAAACCAAATTATATCATTAATCCATTGGACAAAATTGATGTAACAATTCCGGTTACTCCCCGTCCCGAAGATGCAGAGCCTGAGGACATACCTTTGGAAATAGTTTACGAAGATGACTATTTAATGGTAGTAAACAAACCTGCCGGAATGGTTGTGCATCCTGCGCTTGGAAACTTTACCGGTACATTAGTGAATGCTCTTTTGCATCATACACAAAAACTGAGCGAGGTAAATGAACCGGGAAGACCGGGAATCGTGCACAGATTGGATAAAGATACCAGCGGATTATTGCTTATTGCTAAAGATGATTGGACGCATTCGCAATTGGCAAAACAATTCGAAAAAAGAACCACAGAAAGGGAATACTGGACTATTTGCTGGGGATTGTTGAAAGAAAAGAAAGGGGAGATTATTGGAAATATTGCCCGGAGTAAATCAGATAGAAAGAAATTTGCCGTTTCGGAAAATGAAGGTAAACACGCTCACACAACCTATGAAGTATTGGAAGAATTTGAATTTGCTTCACTCATCAAAGTTAAACTGAAAACGGGAAGAACCCATCAAATAAGAGTCCACTTTTCGCATATTAATCATCCGATTTTTGGAGATGCGGTTTATGGCGGAAGAAAAATTGTATACGGGTTGAATTTGCCGAAGATGAAACAGAGAGTGAATAACCTGCTCGAGATTATGCCTCGTCAGGCCCTGCATGCAAAAACAATAGGATTTTACCACCCCAATAAAAAAGAATTCATGAAATTCGATTCCGAACTGCCGGAAGACATGCAAAAGCTAATTCAATTATTGAAACAGTAGCCTTACAATAAATTGTAACAATAGTAAATGTTAATCAACTATTTTTCTGACTTACCCTTTGTAACTTCCGGTTGCAAAAGTATCGATTTGAGTTTATTAAATTGATAACCGCAATTGGCAGAGAGTGATTTCAATTCTTCAATAAATCCAAACCGGAATTTTAATTTTGAAACGATAATTTCTCTTTCTTCGGGATAAATAAAGAAATCTCCCGCATCGTTATTTTGTTGGCCTTCAAGGGCGCGACAAACGTCTTTTACAATCGAGAAGGTGAATAACCAGTCTAACAACTCTTCGAAATTTTCTTTGCTGTAATAAACAATCGAATTGTGCTTATTAACGTTTATATATTCTGCCACATGTTCATTTTCCAATAGCGTTGCGAACTTCTTTTTGATTTCGTTTAGCAAGCCGGATTTAAATTCAGAACTGGTTTCACTATCGGATATTTCTTCCAGCGGAAAGCTTATATTTAACATTATCTTCAATAGATGGGAATCGTAAAATACTCCTCTTTCGCCCCTTCCAAGTTTATTCAGAATTTGAACCGTTACTTTGTCCAATTCAAGTTTTTCTTCGTTACCGGCGTAATTATTCCTAAGTAACTCGAGCAATTTAAATAGAACTAATATGAACGAGTTTTCGTGATATTTATTTTTTTCTGATATCACTATCGAATTGGGAATATCTCTGTATTTCAGTTGCTTATCAAATTTTTCTTCTTCTATTATCTGGTTAGTTAATCCCAAGGAAGCAATGAACAATTTTAATGTGTATGTTTCTTTTTCTTTTGCTTCCAGATTAAGCGAATCATGAATTTGACCGGTTAAATTTTTCAACTTGATATCAATCATCTTTAAGACATCGGAACCGGCAAGTTGGGAATTTTTAACTATCACAAAATTCCTCACAAGTTCGTCGAAAAACTTCTCTTCAAAGAAATTTTCTATTTTTTCGTGAACCGGAGTTAATTTGAACAATTCCAATTCCTTCTTCAACGATTGAATCGCAGAAGATTGAACTCTGTTTTTTATTGCTCTCAACTCGCCTGTGGAATCGTATAGTTCTTCGAAGCCGTAAAATACTTTATACTTAAATCCGTCTAACGTAAAATGAATTCCGTTTATGAATTCATCCCCCGCGAATAGATATTCCTGGTGGGAAGTTAATTCTTTGGCTTTGTAGAAATAATTCGGATCGGGTTTTATACCCAGAGCCTCTGTGATATAAATTGTATGCAATGATTTATCCGGATTACCTTTATTTATTTTAGGTGTTGATTTATGTATCCTTCCCGTAGCTCTTTCATATTTATTATTATAAAGAACAAGAACTTTTTCTTCGCCGAAAGAATTCGTAAATGCGAATACGTTTTCATTAATTGATCCGTTTTCATGAAAGTCGTAGAACCAAAAATTGTCTACTTCGCTGAATAAATATCTTTTCCCGAGGATCGGAAAAATTTCCCTATTATGTTTTTCAATTAACCAATTGTTCGGATATTCATCATAATATGCACGTTTGTATTCCATTCCATATTTTTCTGTATAGCCTTCTATTTGTCCGTGTGCAAACATCGGTAATCCGGGCAATGTGGACATTAAAACACAAACACCAAAATATTTATCGTCCATTCCGAATTGTTTTATAGCAGTTTCTTCATCGGGATTACTCATAAAATTGACATACCTTTTCAGTATATCGGGATCAAACTCCAGAGTATTTGTAATTAGATCACGATATTTATCATTTTCTTCATTCATCATCATATGCATGAATGCACTGTTATATACTCTGTGCATGCCGAGTGTTCTAACGAAATAACCTTCCATCAACCAAAATGCTTCTGCCAGCAAAAGAGTTTCGGGCATAGTTTCATTTATCCTGTCTACAACTTCTCTCCAAAATTCTTTCGGGAAAAATTGATCGAATTCTTTTCGTGTCATTGCATATTCACTTCTCGTCGGAATATCGCCACCGGTACCAGGTTGCGGATACCACAATCGTTGAAAATGCTTTTTGGCCAAAGTCATTGCTGCATCGAACCTGATGATTGAAAATCGACGGGCAACTTCAAATATTTTTTGAATTACAGCTTCGCGAACTTCCTCTTTAAGCATGTTCAGCTGAGCTGTATCGTTCCATGGCATATTCGTCCCGTCGTTGCCGTGATAAATATATTTTATTTCGCCGGTATTTTTATTTCTCCAACGGAATACTACTGCTGCATCACTCTTTGAGTAATATCCGTCTTCAATTTTTATTTCTATATTCGGGTCTTCGGAAAGGTCCTCTCCCTCGAATGAATAATTAGGGTAGGGAAGGTCGTCTCTTTGTATAAAATATTCGGGATGATGAATCGTCCAATCGGAATAGATGCCGGTATGATTCGGTACCATATCGCTTGCAAGGCGTATTCCTCTTTCTTTGCATCTTGCATCAAGTACTTTATACGCTTCTTCGCCTCCCAAATCGTGTGCAATCGTGTAATCATACAATGAATAAGCCGATGCAACCGCATCAATATTTCCCATTAGATGTTTTATTTTTTTTGAAGCGCTGCTCCTTTCCCATATTCCAATCAACCAAATAGAATTAAAATTCCTTGATGCAATTAAATCAAGTTCTTCCTCCGGAATTTGATCCAGTCGTTTAATCTCTCTTCCATATTTTTTACTTAGTTGATCGAGCCATACGTAAGTGTTCTTTGCGAGTAAGACTACATTGGGCATCCAGTGAACGTCGGGTGTGAATTGTTCCGGTTCTTCATAATCACTTAAACTTTCCTCCACAAAATCAAAACCGGATTTACCCAGTGAAGCTGTGCCTAATTTTATGCCTTCTTTGTACTGGGGAACGAAGGTTGGACTTGCACCGTCGCCAAATCCTTGTAAAACAAATTCCTCTTTGAATAAGTCTTTGCCGGATAATATCCTGTTTACAAATTCTTCATCTAAATAAATTGACCAATGTTCCCGGATATAATTAAGTTGTTGCATTAAATCGTCGGGGAATTCCATTATCGGTTTCTTCAAGAAAGTCAGTAAATCCAATTTTTCTTCCCCAAGCGGAGGCTCTTTTGCAAAGAACTCTTGCAGTACATCAATTATTTGCTTATAAGTTCTCTTGTCTTCCAGATATTCGTGATTAAAAAGTTCCTTCAATTTATCTGCTGCTCTATTTTCATTTTCCAAATTGAGCATTATCAACTCTTCGAGGGCAATGAGTTTGTTTTCCCTTCCTCCATGGCTGCCTTCAAAGTACTCTTTCACGGAAATTGAACCGCTATAAACCTCTTTCGGAGGAAAAATACGAATGAAATCTTGTATAAAATAATTAAATATATCCTTGCCAATAGATTTTTCAAGCTCGGAATATGCTCTCTTAATAGCATCGGGATTTATTTTATTTTCATATTGCCTTAGTATGAAGTGGCAAATTTCATCTATCAATCCGAGTGCGTTTAATTCACCCGGGGATACCAAATGCTCTGTTCTGCCTTCATTGAGTTTTTGAGCCAGTTTTCTTACTTCCGGAAAATTTGCTAACACTACATTTCCATTATATTCGAATAGCGAAGCCGAAAGTTGAAATTTATCCCTTATGTATTTAGCAATGTGAAATTCGAACATGTAAAATCCTCAATTATTAATTGCGCAAATATAACCATAATTATACTTTCTTTTTTCTTATTTGAACCTTGATATATTACGCGGATGATGGAAGTGAATATAATATGCCCGCTATGAAAAGGCATTCAATATGGACATAAAATAGTTTTAGGTAATAATAGTGTGTTATTTAAGAGATATGAAATTTATAATGCTTTTGTAAATGTCAGCTTATTTACATAAAATTAGTTACTTTTAACGAATATTTGTAACAACAATTGAGAGTATTATGGATTTTCTATCGAACAAATATTTTAATTGGTTGCAAAAAGGTGCTCCGACCGGAGATGTAGAGAAATATCCGTTGATAGACGAGAATGGTGAAACGTCTGTCGAAGGTATATATGTTGCGGGTGATCTGACCGGGTTACCGCTACTAAAACTCGCGGCCGAAAGCGGAAAAGAAAGAGTTGATTTCCTTTTGAACGATCAAAAATTTCTTGAGGAAAAAAGTAAAAACAAAAATCCGGATGTTTATGATTTTATAATTATTGGAGCCGGACCTGCGGGAATAGCCGCAGCAATTGAAGCTAAAAAAAACAATTGCAATTTTCTCATTTTGGAATCGGATAAAACCTTCAGTACAATTGTTAATTTCCCAAAAGGTAAGCCAATATTTGCCGAGCCGGAAGATTATACTCAAAAAGCCGATTTGATTATTAATGACGGCACAAAAGAAAGTTTGTTGAAAGAACTCTATTCGCAGCTTGAAGGTAAAGATCTTCCCTTGGTAGAAGGGGCTGTTGTACAAGATATTAAAAAGGAGCGCGATCATTTTGTTATATCTACAAAAGAAAATCAATATAAAGCTCTTCGTGTTATTCTAGCCATCGGGAAATCCGGAAATTCGAGAAAATTAAATGTTCCAGGCGAGGAATTACCTAAAGTATTCAATAGGCTTTTCGATCCTGCGGATACTAAAGATCAGCATGTACTTGTTGTTGGAGGAGGGGATTCCGCATTGGAAACAGCTATAGCTGTTGCAGAGTATGCATTGAGTGTTACTATTAGTTACAGAAAATCCGAATTCAGTAGACCAAAGGAAGGGAATCTTGAAAAAATTAATAAATTGGTGAATGAAGGAAGAGTAAAAATATATTATAAATCACAAGTAAAAGAAATTCATCAGGATGAAGTTGTTCTTTCCACTGAAAATGGAGAAGTGAAAATCCCAAACGATTCAGTCTACGTAATGATAGGGAAGGAACTCCCCTTGGAATTTTTCCGGAGAATAGGAATAAAAATGGAAGGGGAGATGAATTTATTCTCCAAACTTCAATTTTTACTTCTTATCTTGTTTGCCGGTGTTCTCTATTTCGGAAAAAGCTCTGCAACATTCTATAAAGAATTTACAGATTTGAAAATCACAAATTTTGGTGAAGTGATATCCAACTTTTTCTCCCTTCACTTTTGGACAAAAATCATAGAATTGCCATATGTCCTTGTAATGACGTTATTCTCCGATAAGATTAGAGTGTGGAATGCATCAAAGTATTTTAACGCAATTGTGGCGTACATCTCATTTGTCGGCTTTGTTTTATTAGGCATTTATGTATTGATTAAATTTATTATCGAGTACAAAAGAAAAATAAAATTAGATTGGACAACATTTAAATATTCATATTTCATTTTGATGGGGATATTTTTTCTCATTACATTTTTTGGCGGAAGGTATTTTGGATACGAAGTGATGGGCAAATCACAAGGATTTTGGTATACTGCAATGTACTCTGTCACAATAGTGATATTTGGTTTAAGACGAATTAAAGTAAGACCGACCGGATATATAAAGCGTCAAACTTGGACATTGATGCTGGTTCAAGTACTTTTTCTCTTCCTTCTACCGGAATTTATTTTACCCTACTTGGGTTCTATTGGGGCATTAGGGGCAAAAGATAGTTTTATAATGACACAAATCTTTCCCGGAGAAAGTTATTGGCGTTCCTATGGTTTCATACTAGCTTGGCCTTTGAATTTCAGCAATTTATATAATTCTAATATTACTACGTTTTGGTTAGTCTTCAGTATTATTCAAACTTTCGTTATAATTCCTTTTATTGTTTACAAATGGGGAAAAGGCGCCTACTGCGGTTGGATTTGTTCTTGCGGAGGATTGGCGGAAACCTTAGGCGATGAATATAGAACCTTAGCCCCTCACGGAGCGAAAGCCAAAAAGTGGGAAAATATCGGGCAATGGATTCTTGCATCCGCATTCTTAATTACTGCATTCAAATTAATCGGTATTATATATAAAATCCGGATTCCCATCATTAATGAATCTTTTAATTACACGGCGGACTTTCTTCATAATTTCTACTATGTAGGGATTGATGTAATTTTCGCCGGTGTACTCGGGTTAGGCGTTTACTTTTTCATGAGCGGAAGAATATGGTGCAGATTCGGTTGTCCTTTGGCGGCGTTAATGCATATTTATAATAGATTTTCAAGATACAGAATTTTCTCCGAAAAAAAGAAATGTATTTCTTGCAACATCTGTACAAAGGTTTGTCATATGGGAATCGACGTTATGAATTACGCAAATAAAGGCATTCCAATGAACGACGTGGAATGCGTGAGATGTTCAGCTTGTGTTGTTAATTGTCCTACTGAAGTGTTATCGTTTGGATCGCTACCTAAAACTGACGTCGATAATAAACTCTACAAAGAGATTGAGCTGCCGGTTGTAAGCGGTTGGCAAAGCGGGAAAAATTGAGAAGGCGGGGATTTTTCCCCGCCCATCTTAGGAGGTTATGGTAATGTTTACCATACAAATCTGAAACCGATACTGTTGGAGAGTCCGTTGAATTTCAATCCGTTTGAATAGATTCCCAAATCAAAATTCAATCCGAAGTTGTTTAATAATTTATAGTCAACGCCTACACCAAAGCGAGCAAACATTTGAGTATCATCGGTATCCTTTCCATTAAGGGATGTTCTGGAACTGGAAACTACTGCACCTCCCGAAAAATAGGGATAAAAGTTGCCAAAATTCATGGGAGTTACGAAAACTGAAATATGTCCTCTGTAATCCTTGACATTAGCATAACTATCTTCTGCATCACCCGACAGATACTCAAACGTTGCCGCTACCGTGGCTTCTTTAGTTATTTTTGCACCAAGCACAAATCCATAGCCAAAAGGAGATTCAATATTGCTGATTTTATGATCGTTATCGAGATTTACCAAGTTGCTGGAAACCAATCCAATTGAATATTTTCCTTGTGCTTGAATCATGGTCGACGCAAATAGAATTAATACGAATAATTTTACAAGTTGCTTTTTCATTTTTTACCTCACTGATTGTTTGCGTTTGTGAATTATGTTTATTGTTACAAAAAGTAAAATTGCTTGAAGGGATGAAATTGTTAGTTCAAAAATTATATTATTCAATAATGCACCGGACGAAACCACTTTGCTCATGCCTAGTAAATAGGGCGTAGCCGGAATTAAATAACTTAAATATGGCAAAGCAGAAGGCATGGCAACATGCAGCCAACTATAACCTGAAATCAAAAAAATAGGATAGGAAGAAAAGGCTAAAATGATAAGCACATTTTTTTTGTTCCGGATTAAAATGCCTATTATAAATCCGGCTAGTATGGAATTTATCAAAAATAGAATTGTCAATACTGCAGCAGCAGAAATGGAACCTGTAAACGATAAACCCATCGAAGGTAGAATAATTGCTAAAAATATAACAGCATAGATTGCAAATAGTGTAAAATATGGTATCCCTTTGGCCAAAAAGTTTTTGTTAAAGTTACTGATAGTTGAGCCGTTTATTATTTTATTTTCCGTGCTCATGCTTTCGCCGGTTGCAATCAACAAAGTTTGATGAAGTATCAAAAGAAGTACTCCGGGAATTAAAAAGTCGCCGTAACTTTCAAGGGGATTGAATAGGGGTTTAATATCGGTAATAACCGGCATTATTTGTTTTAGACCTATTCCGCTATTCATCAATTTGGAATTGATATACTTTAAGCGGATTCCGTAATTATACTTTGCTATCACTTCGTTTACAGCTTTATTTATATCGTTCGAGACCAGAAATCTGGTTGTGTTGAGAAGTACGCCTACATTTGCGTGTTTGCCTTTCTTAAGGTTTTTGTCAAAATCATTTTCAAATTCCACTATCCCGTAAATGGCTTCTTTCTGCAATAAATGTTTTGCTTGTTCAAAATTATCAGTTTCCAAAATCACATCTATCGAAGGATGTGCAATTAAATCAGAAATTATTTTATTTGTTAATTCCGAATTATTATGCTTCACTACTGCAACCGGTAATTCCGTTTCGAACTTTTTCGAATAAGTGCTTCCGTAAAAAATTGCATAGAATAGAGGAGCTACGACCAGAATCATCAACAGATCCCTATCATGAATAATGTGTTTAATTTCCCGTCTTAATTCAAAAATAAATTCTCTCATTGTGCTGTTCCTCTTTTAGATGAGAAAATAATAATTGCCATCGAAAGTAATAGGAATAACGTTAACGCAAATAATTCATTTACCGAACTAAATAAACCGGAACCCATTTCTGCGATTTTAATATATGCTTCTAAAACATAGGAAAAGGGAATAATTTTCGAATAAAGTTGATGAATCGCGGGCATTCCCCAAGTTGGGAATGTTAAACCGGAAAAAATAAAAGCCGGTGTTGTATAGAAAATTACGGCTTCCACCGCCAACATTCCTCCTTTGGTAACGGATGCAATTGCAAATCCAAGTAATACAGCCACTAATTCGGAGTAGATAATTAAAGCAAATACCAAAGCCGGATTCTTCACAAATGAAATATTCATTAGCGGCATTTGAATAAATACTACGAATAAGGAAACTATAATATTGAGTAGAATTAGATAACTCAACTTCTTCCATTTTGATGTTTCTTTTATCTCGAATACCAAACTACCTGAGAGAATTGCTGCCAGCTGAAGTGTGAATAAAATCAATCCGGGCACAAGATAATTCAAATAATTATAATTTGGATTGAATAGTGATTGAGTATGTATTACTATCGGATTTGCCAAAACTTCAGCATTGAGTTTGTTCAATCCGGCTTTCATTTGCTTCCCGGCAAAAAGTTTGGATGAAAAGATTCTTCCTATTGTTGCAGATTCTTTCAACAGCAAATTACTCAGTATTACATTTTTGCTGGCTTTCCAAAAGGTTAATTTTGCTTGCTTACCGCTTTTTATTTCCTTTGTAAAGTCCCGCGGTATTATTAAAGCAGCGTAAGCCTTTTCTTCAATCAACTGAGATTTTATTTCTTTTTCTGAATGTAATTCACCGACAACTTTTATGGTGGGGGAATCTTCGTACATTTTAACCAATTGTCTGGATAATTCCGAATTGTCATTATCCACAACGAGGATGGGGAGTTCCTCCAATATTTCACTCTGGTAAATTTCTGCATATATAAATGCAGTTACTATAGGGATAATTACTGTTACTAAAATGATGACTTTATTTTTAAAGATTTTTTTCATTTTCTTCATTTTCAGTTAAGTTCAAATTTTACATTCATGCCCGGTCTCAACCCTTCAAAATTACTCTCGGGAGATAATCTTACTTCGAATGTTCTGATATCGAAATCGCCTTTTTGCGAAGTGGGTTTCCAGCTTGCATAATCGGCAAGAGGGGAAACATAATAGACTTTGAAAGGAATTGTTTTACCGATTGCCGGAAGATACCCGTCAATTACTTCTCCTGTTTTGATTTTGGAGAGTTCATTCTCTTTTACATTTATTACTGCATATTCTGAATTGTCTCTTACAATTGTAAGCAAAGGATAACCTGCAGAGATAATTTCCCCTTGATCTGCAACCAGAGAATAAACAGTCCCACTCACTTTCGCTGTGATAGTCAATTCATCATGATAAGCCAATGCTTCTTTATACACATTCTCAGCCTGACGGAAAAGGGATTCTGCTGCGGATTTTTCTTCCGGACGTGCACCTTCCAGTACCATATCGTATTTCGCATTAGCAGCTTCGTATTGTGCTTTTGCGGCTTTGTATTTGAAAGATATCTCATCGAATTTTTGTCGGGAAATGACGCTGTCCTCGTAAAGTTTTTCCAGTCTTAAATACGATGATTTTGCAAAATCATATTGATACTTTGCTTGTTCTACAAGTTTCTTTACGGCTTTTATTTGCTGTTTACGGGCTCCCGATTTTGCCATTTCCCATTTTGCCTTTGCAGCCAGCATCACACTTTTGGCTTGTTCCAGTTTAGCGTCCATTTCTTTGCTTTCCAGAACTGCAAGTGTATCACCTCTTCTTACTTTGTCTCCTACTCTTACATAAAGTGTGTCAATTCTTCCCGGGATTTTACTCGAGGCATCTATCTCATTAACTTCAATTTTTCCGAAGTAATCTATCTGATCAGAACTATTACATCCGGTAGCTGCTAAACTTAAGACTAAAATCATAGCGCTTGTAATAAATCTTGTTAAAATATTTTTCATTTTCTCTCTTCCTCCTAATCAATAAATTCCAAAATTTTTTCCGGTTCACCACTTGCCTCAAATAGATTGAGTAATGCAGAGTAGTATTTATAAATCGCTGTGGATTGATCTATTTTTGCTTTTTCTAATCCAAGTTCCGCATCAATTACTTCCGTGGTTGTTCCGGTACCGCTTTCAAATTTTTTCTCTGCTATTCGAAGATTCTCGCTTGCCAATTCAATTCTTTTGCCGGAGAGTTTTAATTCATCAAGTGCGTTTAGCAATTCTTTATAATTTTTATTTACCCAAAGATTAATTTTTCTTTTTATGCTTTCTTTTTTATAATCTGCCTGTTCTTTTAAGTAGTTCGCATTTTCCAATTCCATGTAATCTTTAAATCCGTTGAATAAATTCATTTTCAGCTGAACTCCTATCACCCATTTGGGTTCGAGAACAGAGAGATATTCGGGGTAAACTTCTTTCATTCCGAATGCAGCTATCTGTGGTAAAAATTCGGATCTTTTAATTATGTAATTATCTTCAGCCTGATTGATTTTTTCTTCAATCATTTTTATTGCAGGATGATTTAACTGCGACTTATTCAGGAAATCTTTCAGATTGAAAGATTCTTCAGGCAACTGAGGGTCTATTAGTTTGATGCTCAAATCCGATTTATCCAGTCCGCAAAGTTCTTTTAGTGAAAGGATTAGAAGTTGACTGTTGTGTCTATCACGCTTATAATTTAATGTTGCTTCCGATAACGCAACTTCTGCTTTGGTGATGCTAAATTTAGTAACCAACCCTTCGTCAAAAGCTTTTTCCGCTTCAGATTTATGTCTTTGAACGGCTGCAATTACTTCTTTCCGAATTTCAACTATATTTTGCAGGAGATAAGCTTTTAAGTAAATATCTGAAATTTTCGATATGAGCTCATTTCTTTTCCTAAGCTGTTCATTCTTCTCATAGTTTAAATTTGAATTTCTATAGTTTTTATAAGCAATTAGTTTCCCGCCCAAAAATAGAGGTTGAACAGCGGTAAGTTCTCCGTGATAGTAATTCTGTTTTTTCAGTTCCATGTTGAAAGCGGGTATCTGGTTATTCAGTAAACTATAGTACTGATTAAAAATTGCAGATTTTTCGGCGGGGGAATAGGATGTCCCGCCGGAAGTTATATTATATAAATTCCGTAATTCGGTTTGATTGCCTGCTTGAAGAGTAATTATAAGTTGTCTGAACGGCTCAAGGTCTAATTCAAGCGGCGAATTCATTCTGGTGAATCCACCTTCAAAATTAAGTGAAGGGAAAAAATTACCCCATGCTTTCTTTAATTCATTTTCGGCGGACTTAACTTTAAGATTTTGAATTTTTAAATCCGGGTTATTCGAAAGGGCTAAATTTATTGCCTCAGAAAGACTTATCTGCTGAGGAAAAATTTCAACTCCCCATAATAGAGAAATAAAAAGAGTTAAAATCATCTTACGTTTCATAAAAACCTCGTTGTATAATGAATCAATATTCAATAATAATTTAAAAAATTTTATTTCATAATTCCATGCTTGCAAAAAAACTTAACATTTTGTCTGATCTCGTTCAGAGGATATTCTTCCGGGGACTGAGCCCATTGGAGAACCAAACTCCTTAATCCTCCGAGAAAAAAGGTCTTAAATATCTTCAGATCGAATGTATTGAATTCACCCGAATCGATCCCGCTTTTCATAATTTTTTCTCCCTCGTCCATAAACAAATTATAATAGTTTGTGAAAGAGGAGGGATTCTTTTGCATCAAATGATTTTGCTCGTTAACAAAGACCAAAGCTTTTGCCGGATTCTCGATAAAAGAATCGAATACCAGATCAATTAAATAATCCATCTTTTCGGCAGCGCTAAGGAGATTATTATTCGAAATTTTTAATATTTGCTGATAAAGAGGATGCCAAATCTCTTCGAATATTTTTAATAAAATATCCTCTTTATTCTTGTAATATACATAAACGCTTCCTGTAGCTACACTTGCAATTTCGGCAATCTTGCTTATTTTTGCATTGTGATAGCCATATTCCGCAAACACCTGAACGGCTGCTTCAATTATATCCTTTTCCTTATTTCCTTCTTTGGTTCTCATTTCAAAATATAAATGAATTACGATTCAAAAATAGTAAATATTCATTATCTTGTCAAGTCCAGGCAAAAAAAATCTTTTACTAAATAAAATTTGACATAAAGATTCTTTTATTTGTAAGTTTGAAAACCTAATCAAACTATATTAAGGAGAAATGTTGTGATTATTGGTGTTCCGAAAGAGATCTTACCAGGAGAAAACAGGGTAGCATTAGTTCCGGATGTAGTTTCCAAACTGATTAAAAAAGGCTTTGATGTAAAAGTTCAAAAGGATGCCGGTATTAACGCCGGTTATACTGATGAACAATTCAAAGAAGCCGGAGCTAGTATACTCGATTCAGCGGAAGAAATTTATTCTTCCTCCGATATTATTCTTAAAGTTCAACGTCCGGTTGAGCATCCCGAAACACAGAAACATGAATTGGATATGATGAAAGAAGGCTCTCTCTTAATTGCCTTTATGTATTCGCTTCATCATCCTGAATTGGCAAAACAATGTGCCGAAAAAGGAGTTGACGTGATTTCGATGGATGCTATACCGAGAACCACACTTGCACAAAAGATGGATGCTCTCAGTTCTCAGGCAAACTTGGCAGGTTATAAATCTGTTATTATGTGTGCCAATGAGCTGGGTAAAATTTTCCCTCTTATGATGACAGCGGCCGGGACAATTAAACCCGCAACAGTTGTTATTATGGGTGCAGGTGTTGCAGGCTTGCAAGCATTGGGCACGGCTAAAAGACTCGGTGCAATTGTTGAAGTTTCCGATATTCGTCCCACAGTTAAAGAAGAAGTTCAATCCCTTGGCGGTAGATTTATTGAAGTCCCCGTCGAAGAGAATATGCAGGACGAAGGCGGATATGCAAAAGAAGCAAGCGAAGAATTCCTTCGTAAACAGAAAGAGCTTATTTTCAAGCATGTTACCAATGCAGATATAGTAATTACAACTGCATTAGTACCGGGTAAAAAAGCTCCCGTTTTGGTAACGGAAGAAATGGTTAAAAACATGCGCCCCGGTTCTGTTGTGCTCGATATGGCAACCGAATTCGGCGGCAACTGCGAAATTAGTGAAAAGGGTAAAACAGTTGTGAAATACGGTGTTAAAATCATCGGTGAACCCAACTTGCCCTCTTTGGTTCCCACTCACGCAAGTGATATGTATGCAAAAAACCTTCAAGCTCTATTAGAGCACATGTTGGATAAAGAAGGTAATTTCCAATATGATATGGAAGATGAAATTGTGAAGGGAGCTACAATAGTTAAAAATAAAGAAGTTGTTCACGAAAGAACAAAAGCTTTACTTCAATAAAATAAGGAATTGAAAATGGCACTTGTTGATTTATTACTGCAGATATACGTTTTTGTTCTGGCTATTTTTGTTGGTTTCGAACTTATCACAAAAGTTCCCCCAACATTGCACACACCACTTATGTCAGGCTCGAATGCCATTTCGGGTATCACTATTGTTGGTGCATTGCTTAGTGCCGGAGCGCAAAATCTGGAGATTAGTACAATTCTTGGATTAGTAGCATTGATTTTTGCTACTATCAATGTTGTCGGAGGTTACCTTGTTACCGACAGAATGCTAAAAATGTTTAAAAAGAAATGAGAGATAGGTTATGCAAGTAATTTCATATTTAGTTTATCTGATTGCATCTATTCTTTTTATTTTCGGTATAAAAAGATTAGCTTCGCCTAAAACAGCCAGACAAGGTAATTTCCTTTCAGTAATTGGTATGTTCTTGGCGATTGTAGTTACATTACTCGATCAAAGAGTTGTAACTTTTGAATGGATATTAATCGGTTTAGTTGTCGGTTCGGCTATTGGTGCCGTGTTTGCCCTCAAGGTGCCTATGACCGGTATGCCGCAAATGGTTGGATTATTAAACGGATTCGGTGGTGGTGCTTCGCTGCTTGTTGCTTTCGCAGAGTATTATCACTTGATAGGAACCGGCGGAGAATTTGAAATTTCCACCACTATCACGATGGTACTTTCCGTATTGGTTGGTGCCGTAACATTTACCGGTTCGCTTATAGCCTTTGGTAAGCTACAAGGCTTAGTTACCGGAAAGGTGGTTAAATATCCGTTGCAAAACCCGATTAATGTTTTATTATTCTTGGCAGTTTTAGTTGCCGGTGTGATGGTTGTTCTTAATCCGGTGGCAGAAGAAAGTTTATTACTCGGAATTGCGGCAGTTTCACTTGTGCTTGGTGTGCTGCTTGTATTGCCTATAGGCGGAGCGGATATGCCGGTTGCAATTTCATTGTTGAACTCATACTCCGGTATTGCAGCATCTATGACCGGATTCGTACTTCATAATAATATGCTGATTATTGCCGGTGCATTGGTTGGTGCCTCCGGTATCATATTAACAATTATTATGTGCAAAGGTATGAACCGTTCCTTAATGAACGTGGTTCTTGGTGGATGGGAATCTGCCGGATCAGGTGCTGCTGCTAGCGGTGGAGAAACGGTTCAAAAACCTGTTAAATCCGTAGACGAAGAAGAAGCTGCAATGTTATTCGATTCTGCTCAGAATGTTGTGATTGTCCCCGGATATGGTATGGCAGTAGCACAGGCTCAACATGCCGTACGCGACTTGGCAAATATTCTTGAATCGAAAGGAATTAATGTCAGATTCGCTATTCACCCGGTTGCCGGTCGTATGCCCGGACACATGAATGTTCTTTTGGCAGAAGCACAAGTATCCTACGATAAGTTATATGCTTTGGAAGATATTAATGATGATTTTAACAATGTTGATATCGCATTTATCGTTGGTGCAAACGATGTTGTTAACCCTGCTGCAAGACATGACCAGAACAGTCCGATTTTCGGAATGCCTATATTGAATGTTGATTATGCAAAGACAGTGATTGTTAATAAACGTTCTCTTAATGTAGGATATGCCGGAATCGATAATGAACTGTTTTATCAAGATAATACATTGATGTATTTTGGAGATGCAAAAGAAGCAATTACCAGATTGGTAAATGCATTGAAAGAATCTTAATTTAGTATTTGATTAATGCCCCCGCAATGCGGGGGTTTTTTATTTTAAATCTATTCTTCTTTTTTAGAGGTTGTGTATCTAATGATTTCCGCCTTTTCGAGGGTAATCAGTCCTCCGCAATTGGCACTTTCGAAGATTTTCTCTACTTCAGGTATGAATGAGTTGATCTTTTCTTCTTCGTCCACAATTTCAATTACCAAAGGTAAATCCTCGGAAAGGGCTAAAATTTTACTGGTATGAATTCTACTGTTTCCGCCGAAACCCATTATCCCTCTGTAAACCGTGGCTCCAGCCAATCCGGTTTCACGTGCTGCTAAAACAATTTTCTCATAAACCGTAACGTGATCAACTTTATCGGTTTCGCCGAGAAAGATTCTTAAGAGTTTTGCATTGCCGGTTAGTTTCATTTTTTCACCTGCCGATTATGTATGCAATAAACACAAATAAAATTGTGATAAATAAATTCAATGAGATATTTCCAATGGCTAATAGAAATTCCGAATCTCTCAGTAGATTAAATGTTTCGAATGAAAAAGTGGAAAAGGTTGTCAATCCACCACAAAAACCTACTGCCAACAATAATTTCAGATTAGCATTCAACAATTCTTTATCGTCGAACCAGAAAATTAAAACGCCGAGAATAAAACTACCCAATGCGTTTACCGCAAGAGTACCATAGGGAAATAAAGAAGGTAAAAACTTATAAACCTTCGTTGAAATCAAATATCTCAACATTCCGCCAAATCCTGTACCGAGAAAAACGTAAAAATACTTCATTAATAAATCCGAATCTGTATAACTTTTTTATAATTTATTAGTCTAAATACAAAATTACAAATTTCAAAACAAATGGAAGGGGTTAAAATGGAATATCGTAGGAATAAAATATTTTCTCTTCTCTTGATTGTTTTTACTATTTCCCTTGCAATCAATTCTCAAGCTGCAGATAAAAAAGTTATACATGAAAAAACCTTTGCGGTTGAAAAGGGAGAATTGCTCGAAGTGAACGCACAAGGCGGGGATGTTGGAGTTAAAGCCTGGGATAAAAATGAAGTGTACATCAAAGTTGTGGGGACATCCAAGGCAGCAAAGAAAGTAAAATTTCAATTCGAAAAGACGGACGAAGGCGTTTATGTTGAGGCGGAAAAGAAAAGTTCCGGATGGTTCAATTGGGGCGGACTTCAATACAGAATACTCGTCCGGGTACCCGAATCATTTAATGTTAAAGTTAAAACCAGCGGGGGTGATGTAAGAGTAATATCGGTCAACGGCCAGTGCGATGTTAAAACATCCGGTGGTGATATTACCGTTAGTGAATTAAAGGGTGAGCTTAATTTCAAAACATCCGGTGGAGATATTGAATCAAGCGGCTCGGAAGGAAAAGTTTCGGCAGCTACATCCGGCGGGGACATAAATATCCGCAAACATGCGGGTGATGTTTGGGCAGCAACAAGCGGAGGAGATATCGCCATCAACAATACCGGTGGAAAAATTGATGCATCCACTTCCGGCGGGGACATTGTAATAAAATATTCCGGAGAAAATAAAGGGATTAGTGGTAAAACCAGCGGTGGCGATATTAAATTGCTTCTATCCGAAGGTATAAATGCAGATGTTTCTTTCAAAACTACAGGCGGAGATGTTGATGTTGAGTATCCCAATGCTCATGCGGAAGAAGTGAAAGCTTACAAATATACAGGTACATTCAACAACGGTGGGGAAAAAATAATTCTGAAAACAACCGGCGGAGATATTACCGTAAGAGCCAAATAAATTTTTAGCCGGGGACACCCGGCTATTTAAATTTTATACAAAATAGACTTTTCACCGTAAGTATTGTAAATACTCTCTAAATTCTTTACATTAAACTTCAAATTAACAATTTTCAATAATCTGAGGACGGCCTATGAAATTAGATTGGAATCAATTTGTAGGGCAAACAGTAAATGTAACAATGTTCGAAAATTACGGAGTTGTTTATGGTCAAAAAAAAGGTGAGCAGCCAACATTCTACGAGATTGTTTTCAAAACCGGGAAGTTGCTTGCCGCATACGACGACGGATTATTGCTCGAGGCCGTTAGGGAAAATCAGATCATCAAAGTTTACATCCCATACGTCTCCATTAAATGTGTGGAAATATTTTAGTCTTTTTTTTCTCTTTTATTCACTAAATGTAGTTCTTCCACAAACTACGGTAAAAAGTTTACAGTGGGGAATCGGAAAAAATTTCGAATTCCCCGTTCTTTTATC
>CAZULK010000002.1:0-61626 GCA_964621225.1 uncultured Melioribacteraceae bacterium
AAGGTTTTGAAGTTGTCCTTTTTCTTGACGGACATCCCGGCGATTCTATCCCAACACAAAAGATTAAAATAGTTTATTCTTATAATCGTCCCGCCGATAATTGTATAAGGGACGAAATTGAAAGGGATAAATCTCCCAAAACCATAGCAGTAGTAAGCAGCGATCTGGAAATTATCTCCGTAGCAAGGGCAAATTCTTGCAAACCAATAAAGTCCGAGGAATTTTGGGCTTCATTCAAAAGGGATTATTCGATGGATGAGGAATCTGAAATTCAAAAATCTATTTCGGAAGACGAAATCCGCAGACTTTTCGATGTTGACGGGGAAGAGGTCTGAATCCTAAATCCAAATTATTATGAAGAAATTTTTATCACTATATCTTCTTGTTTCATCAATTCTTTTTTCACAGTATCACCTGGAAGAGAAAATTTGCGATGGAGTGGTCTTCCACAAATTGGAATTACCCGGACCGGTTGCAATTCAGTATCTGGAAATTGATTTAAAATCGAATGAAATATCACTTCGTCAAGCAATAGCCAACAATTATTTAGGTAACGGAGGAGAAACAGTTTCCCATTTTGCCGAAAGAATGATTTCCGATGGAAAGGAAATTGTTGCGGCAGTGAATGCCGATTTTTTCGGCGACGATCCGCATCAAGTATTGAACTGCAATATCAGCGGCGGCAAATTTGTGAAAGGGAATAACCGGAACAGATCGCAGTTTGGACTATTAAACAACAATAAACCCATCATCGAAAAGCTGAAATTCAAGGGATTTGCTTTTCTAAGGGATACTTCAATTACGCTGTCCTTTCTTAACTACGGTTTTGATAAAAAAAATATTGTAATAAATCATTTTGCAAACAAATTGATAGAAGATGATACACTTCACAATTCTATTTTGGTGAAGGCATTAACCGAAGATGTTCCAAACGATACAATATCATTTATTGTTGAAAAAATTGAAAAGTTAGTTTTAGAGCCGGAATTACAATCCGGGAGATATTATCTATCCAATTTATCAGATGATATATTAAATCGATACATATCACCGAAAGATACAATCAAGCTATTTCTCGGCACTGATCCGGAAATAAAAAACATTAAGTTTCTCACCGGTGGATTGCCCAGACTAATTGTGGACGGAAAAGCCATTGAAGATTTCCACGGTGTAGAAGGGTTAACCAGCGATAAATTCATAGGGAAAAATCCCAGAACCGCAGTTGGTTTTAACCGCGATTCAACTAAAATTTACATTGTAACGGTGGACGGAAGGCAAACACATTACAGTGTGGGAATGACATTGAACGAATTAGCCGATTTCCTCTTAGGTATCGGTTGTTATCAAGCGGTTAACCTGGATGGCGGAGGATCAACCACAATGTGGGTAAACGGGAAAGTGGAAAATAGTCCTTCGGATAAAACGGGGGAAAGACCCGTTCACAATTTCCTTTATATTCAAAAAATTAGGTAGAAAAAACGCAAGTTTCTGTGGATTTTCGGACAAATCATTTCTTTTTTTTATTTATCAGGAAATTTTAGCTGAATTTGTTTTTGCATGAAAAATATTTTTACTATTTTTCGTCCTTAAAATAAAATACGTTTACATCTTTTTTGTATTTTATTACTGGAATTTTTTGATCACATATTTGATATAGGTATGCTGTTAACAGAGTTCGGTAAGATTTTCGTATTTATATTATTAGCTGCGGCGTTTGTTGGAATAGCGATATTCGTTTCCAAACTTTTAGCTCCCAAAAGACCTACCAAAGAAAAACTATTAATTTATGAATGCGGTGAGGATCCGGAAGGTTCTCCTTGGGTGAAGTTCAATATCAGATTTTACGTTGTGGCTTTAATATTCTTAATCTTCGATGTGGAAGTTGTTCTACTTTTCCCTTGGGCACTTACTTATAAAGATGCCGGATGGTATGGATTTTTAGTCGGAATAATTTTCCTCATCGTTCTTTTCATCGGAATGGCTTACGAATGGAGAAAAGGGGACTTGGATTGGGAGAGACCCCGCATTAAGCCTCCGGTAATTGACGATATTAAAAAACAGAATAATGAAGAAGTTGAAACGGTAGCGTAAATATGGGATTCCTCGATAAAGAATTTACTGAAAGTAATATTGTTGTTGCCAAAGCGGAAGACTTGTTCAATTGGGCACGTCTGTCGTCTTTATGGCAGCTTGGTTTCGGATTGGCTTGCTGTGCAATCGAAATGATGGCTACATCTGCCTCTCATTACGATTTCGATAGATTTGGTGTTATTCCACGTCCATCGCCACGCCAGTCTGATATTATTATCATTTCCGGAACCGTAACATTGAAAATGGCGACGAGAATTAAAAGATTATATGAACAGATGCCCGACCCGAAGTATATCATTTCTATGGGTAGCTGTGCAAATTGCGGCGGTCCTTATTGGAAACACGGGTATCACGTATTGAAAGGAATAGATAGAGTTATTCCGGTTGATGTTTATGTGCCCGGTTGTCCTCCAAGACCGGAAGCATTGTTGGAAGGTTTATTAAAACTTCAGGATAAAATCAGAAAAGAAACGCTCAGGAAGAAGAGAGCATGAAAACTCCAGAAGAAATTTTTGAAATATTAAAAGAAAAATTCGGTGATGATATAATTTCCATCGATACCGAAACTCCGGTTGATAATATAATTTCCGTAAATCCCGCTAAGGTGGATGAAATTTGCCTTTTCTTGAGGGATAATGAAGATTTGCAATTTGATGCACTCATGAATCTTTCGGGTGTGGATGATGCAAACGGGGAAAAAGTTCAAGACGAAGATGGATTGGAAGAAATTAAAGGCGGAACACTCAGCGTTTATTACCATCTTCATTCCACTACTTTAAAACATAAAGTGGTACTGAGAGCTTCTGCGGAAAGAGAGAACCCGGTAGTTAAAACTGTAGTGAAAGTATGGAAAAGTGCTAATTGGCACGAAAGGGAAGCTTACGATATGTTCGGTATTAAATTCGATGGTCATCCCGATTTGAGAAGAATTTTAATGCCTTATGACTGGCCGGAAATTTATCCTTTGAGAAAGGATTATAAATCTCCGGAATATTATAACGGAATGAAAATACCTTATTGAGTGAATAGATATGGCTGTTAAAACAGAGAAGATGATATTGAATATGGGTCCGCAACACCCTTCTACTCACGGTGTTTTGAGACTCGAAGTTGAACTTGAAGGTGAACTTGTAAAAGACGTAAAACCTCATTTGGGTTATTTGCATCGCTGTTTCGAAAAACATGCCGAAGCATGTACATATCCGCAAGTAATTCCATATACTGACAGAATGGATTATCTTGCTTCGATGTACAACAATTTCGGTTATGTTGTTGCAGTTGAAAGATTACTTGGTATAGAAGTACCCGAAAGAGTTGAATATATTCGCGTTATTATGGGTGAATTGCAAAGAATTGCTTCACACCTTGTTGCATTGGGTACTTACGGCGTGGATATCGGTGCTTTTACTCCGTTTCTTTATTGTTTTAGGGATAGGGAACATATTCTCGATCTTTTCGAAATGACTTGCGGTGCAAGGTTACTTTATAATTATATGTGGGTCGGAGGTGTTTCCCACGACATTACCCCCGAGTTTATCAGAAAAACAAAAGAATTTGTTACTTATTTCCGCCCGAAAATAAAAGAATTGAATGACCTCCTTTCATTCAACAAAATATTTGTTGAAAGAACCGCGAACGTAGGAATTCTTCCTTTGGAAACAGCCATTAACTTTGGCGTTACCGGTCCGATGTTAAGAGCAAGCGGATTAGCATTCGATTTAAGAAAAGAAGATCCTTATTCAATTTACGATAGATTTGATTTCGATATTCCCGTTGGAAAAGGTGAAATGGGTACAACGGGGGACTGCTGGGACAGATATTGGGTTCGTGTTCAAGAAATGGAACAAAGTCTGAATATCATTGAACAAGCAATTGGTAGTGTCCCCGAAGGTGATGTTCATTCTGCAATTCCTCGTAGAATCAAACCTCCGAAAGGTTCTGTTTATTCGAGAGTGGAAAATCCGAAAGGTGAATTGGGATATTTCATCATCTCTGATGGAAGCGTAAATCCATTCAGAGTAAAAGTGAGAGCTCCTTCGTTTGTGAATTTACAGGTCTTACCGGAATTGTGTAAAGGCCATCTTGTTGCGGATATTATCGCAATACTTGGAAGTACTGATATTGTATTAGGAGAAGTGGACAGATAATGTACGAGATATTAAATAATTTATTCGGCAGTGAAATTTTAGCAATGATTGTTTCGGCAATGCTGCCGTTATTCTTATTCATACTTCCCTTTGCGCTTTTTGCCGTATTGTTCGAAAGAAAAGTATCGGCTCATATGCAAGATCGACTTGGACCAATGAGAGTTGGTTATCACGGAACTCTTCAAACTGTTGCCGATATCATTAAATTGATGCAAAAGGAAGATATAGTTGCCGAGAGCACAGATAAACCTCTATTTAATTTGGCACCTTATGTTGTATTTGTTGGAAGTTTTGCTGCCTTTGCCGCAATACCTTTTAGCGGCAAATATATCGGTTCATCTGTGGATGTGGGATTGTTTTACATTATTGCGGTTTCCAGTCTTGTGGTAGCGGGAATTTTGATGGCAGGCTGGGCAAGCAATAATAAGTATTCATTGCTCGGTGCAATGCGTTCGGCTGCTCAAATTGTATCCTACGAAATTCCTACAGCATTGGTTATTCTTTCAGTGGTAATGTATGCGGGAACTTTGAATTTGGATACAATGAGTCAGAACCAAACAGCTTGGTTCTGGAATTGGAATATTTTCGGGGGAGCCGAGTGGGGAATCCAGAAACTGCTGTTGATTCCGTTTATGATGATTGCATTCTTAATCATCTATATAAGTTCGTTGGCAGAAGTGAATAGAACGCCGTTCGATATTCCCGAAGCCGAATCGGAATTGGTTGCCGGTTACCACACAGAATACTCGGGAATGAAATTTGCAATCTTCTTCTTAGCAGAATATGCAAATATGTTCGCCGTTTCTGCTATTGTGGTAAGTATTTTCTGGGGTGGTTATCAATCTCCCATCGGTTATTTAGGCAATACTATTGGAGTAGATTGGCTGGTTCCACTCGAACAACTCTTTTGGTTTACAGCCAAAGGCATTTTCTTTGTTTTTGTTCAGATGTGGTTAAGATGGACATTACCCCGTTTGAGAGTGGATCAATTGATGACAGTTTGTTGGAAATATTTAATTCCTTACGCAGTATTTAATTTAATAATTATTGGCATAATTACGTTGATTTGATATGAAGGAATATTTAAAAAATACATGGGAAGCGCTTGTAACTATTTTCATTGGAATGAAAGTTACATTCAAACATCTTTTTGAACCTGCGGTTACAATTCAGTATCCCGATGTGCGTGTTCCCATGCCCGAAAGAGCTAGAAACAGATTATATGTGAATATTGATGATTGTATTGGATGCGACCAATGCTCGCGTGCTTGTCCGGTTGATTGTATACACATCGAAACGGTAAAAGGTGTACCAACGGATGATTTGGGTACGACAAGCAACGGTAAAAAGAAAGCCCTTTGGGTTACAAAATTTGAAATTGATATTGCAAAATGTTGCTATTGTCAGCTTTGCGTTTTCCCTTGTCCTACTGAATGTATTTATATGACTGATGTATACGAGTTTTCTGAATATAAGAGGGAAGACCTTAAATATCAGTTTGCAACACTAACACCCGAAGAAGTGGAAGAAAAACAAGCCAACTGGGAAAAGTTTCAAGCAGAAAAAGAAAAAGCTAAAGCTGCAGCCGCAGCCGCAAAGGCGGCAAAAGCCGCAGAGGCAAAAAAAGCCGAAGCTAAACCGGCAGATGCTCCAAAAGCTGAGGCAAAACCGGTAGAAAAAGCTGAAGCTAAACCGGTTGAAAAAGCACCGGCCGGAAAAGCTGATGCAAAACCTGCGGAAAAAGCCGATGCAAAACCGGTAGAAAAAACAGAAGCTAAACCCGTTGAGAAGAAAGATAAGACGGAAAATAAAGAAGATAATCAAGAACAGAGCAGATCGAATTAAAATGGGAATTTACGATATAATATTTTACTTGTTTGCGGCAATTACCCTGGTTTCGGGTTTTCTCGTTGTTACATCTAAGAACATTGTTCATGCCGCGTTTTATTTGCTTTTTACATTTTTTGGTGTAGCTGGACTCTATGTTTTGCTTGGAGCAGATTTTATCGCCATTGTTCAGCTTATGGTTTACGTTGGCGGTATTTTGATTTTGATGCTTTTCGGAGTGATGCTCACAAACAAAATTACCAGTGTTGACATTCGCGGTGGTTCAATGAATGTTTTACCCGCCGCTGTCGGGGTCGGACTTTTTGCCGGAGCTTTGGTTTCGGTAATGATTCGTACCGGATGGAAATCTTTTGGATTGGATGTGGGTTCTTCCACTTTAGTTAATATCGGTAAACTTTTAATTAACGAATATGTAATTATCTTCGAGTTGTTGGGTGTATTGCTCCTTGTTGCGCTTATAGGAGCAGCTTCGATAGCCAGAAGAGATAAAGAATAATTGGAATGTTATGGAAGTAGGATTAACACATTATTTGGTAGTCAGTTCGCTTTTGTTTTCCCTCGGGTTATTCGGAATAGTAACCCGTAAAAATGCGATTATGGTGTTGATGGGAGTTGAGCTTCTTCTCAATTCTGCCAATATAAATTTTGTCGCATTTTCGAAGTATGGGAATTTCGGGCTCAGCGGTCAGTTAATTGCTCTTTTTGTTATTATTCTTGCTGCCGCAGAAGCCGCAATCGCATTGGCGATAGTGCTTAATATTTACAAAACATTTTCAAACGTTAACGTTGATGAAATTAATAATTTAAGAGAATAGCGGAATGTCGGATATATTTTTAGTAAATCTAGCGCTTATAATTTTATTTTTACCTTTGATAGGTTTTACGGTAGTTATTCACTTCGGTAAAAGATTCGAAAAACTTTTCTTTTTCGAAATTGCAATGCTCGGATTGGCTTTGGTCCTTTCGATCATTGTTGCTGCTACTAAATTAACTACCTATCTTCATCAAGATATAGTTTTTGCGTTTAATTGGATTGATTTCGGAGTCGTTCCAATCCTCGGAAAATTAACCATCGAATTAGGTGTGAAAATCGATAATTTAACCGCAATTATGCTAATTGTGGTTAATCTCATCAGTTTCCTGGTTCACGTGTATTCGATGGGGTATATGAAGGGTGACCCAAGATTTTCGAGATATTATGCTTATTTAGGAATATTTACTTTCTCGATGCTTGGAATAGTATTGACCCATAATCTTTTGATGATGTACATTTTCTGGGAATTGGTTGGTTTATCTTCATATTTATTGATTGGATTTTGGTTCGAAAAAGATTCCGCAGCTAATGCGAGTAAAAAAGCATTCCTCGTTAACCGTGTGGGTGATATAGGAATGTTCCTCGGAATTCTGATATTATTTACAAATTATCATACATTTACTTTCGATACAATCTTCAATGAAATTGCCTCGGGTAATTTACCATTCGACAGTACTGCCTGGTTAACTGCAGCCGGAATATTGCTTTTCATGGGAGCTGTCGGAAAATCAGCTCAATTCCCGTTACATGTTTGGTTGCCGGACGCAATGGAAGGCCCGACTCCAGTGAGTGCTTTAATACACGCTGCAACTATGGTTGCCGCCGGTGTTTATTTAATTGCAAGAATTTTCGTAATGCTAACCGCAGACGCTATGTTGGTAATAGCTGTAATCGGCGCAGTTACCTCATTCATTGCTGCAACAATGGCATTAACTCAAAATGATATTAAAAAAGTCCTTGCTTATTCCACTATTTCCCAATTGGGATATATGGTTATGGCCATGGGCGTAGGTGCTTATGCGTACGGATTTTTCCATCTTGTAACACATGCATGGTTCAAAGCTCTCCTTTTCTTGGGATCGGGTTCGGTTATCCATGCAATGCATCACGAACAAGATATCAGAGAAATGGGCGGATTACGTAAAAAAATGCCCGTTACTTATTATACATTTTTAATTGCAACATTGGCAATTTCCGGTGTGCCGTTTACTTCCGGTTTCCTCAGCAAGGATGGATTGCTGGCGGGATCGTTAGCTTTTGGTAATTTAACCGGTCATTATCTAATTCCTATTCTTGGATTCACGGTTGCAATGCTTACGGCATTCTATATGTTCAGATTGGTGATTTTAACATTCCATGGAGCACCGAGAAATCAAGAAAAATATGATCACGCTCATGAATCACCGAAAGTGATGATTGTTCCGTTGATGGTACTTGCGGTTCTTTCTATTTTCATTTGGTATGGCGCAAATCCTTTTGGTGGAGCTGATGGATGGTTCCTCAAAGATTGGGTTACTACTCCGCAAACCGTTGTGCCTGAAGAAATGAGATGGAACTTTATGCAAACAGCCGGCGAAGCAGTTTCCGAAACAGCACACGAAGGTGTTGTTACTCATTCCGAAATGTACATGGAAGCTATGCATCATGCTCACTATCCGGCAATGATATTATCAATCCTCTTGGGTGGATTGGGTATTTTACTCGCATTTGCAATGTATCAATGGAAGAAAATTGATCCCGATAAATTGGCAGAAAAATTACCATGGGCTTATAAACTTTCTTATAACAAATGGTATTTCGATGAAATTTATCAAGCTTCGTTTATTGCGGGAACTCTTGCCTTCAGTAAGATTCTCGCTTGGTTCGATCAAACTATTATTGACGGTATAGTCAACGGTAGCGCTTGGGTTACTAGACAAGTTTCCCGTCTGAGTGGTTTGTTCGATACATACGTTGTTGATGGATTAGTAAACTTTTCCGCATTCTTCAGTGGTTTTGTAGGATTAGCTTTCAAGAGAATGCAGACCGGAAAAGTACAGACATATATTGTTTTCGTAGTTTTTTCAATTTTGATTTTGTTAGTAATATTTAGACCTTTTTAAGTAATTGGTAAGAATAATTTAAGACGAGTAGGTTAAAAATATGGACGGATTTCCAATATTATCTTTGATCACATTTCTTCCCGTTTTAGGGATGATAATAATCTTGTTTTTGCCAAAAGAACAAGCCAAGAATATTAAAGTAACTACCTTGGTAATTACCGGAATTCAGGTTGTTTTGGCAATAATACTCCTTTCGAACTATAATTATAATGCAGCAGGAGTATATGATCCCAAATCATTTCAATTTATCGAAAAATTCAGATGGATTGAAATTCCGGGTGTTTCCTGGTTGGGAACTGTAAAAGTCGATTATTTTCTTGGTGTGGACGGGCTCAGTATGCCGATGGTTCTTCTTACTTCCATCGTAGCATTCATAGCAACAATTTCCTCCTGGAAAATAGATAAATCCTTGAAAGGCTATTTTGCTCTCTTCCTCCTTTTGGATACCGGAATGATGGGCGTTTTTGTTGCCTTGGATTTCTTCTTATTCTACATTTTCTGGGAATTGATGCTTCTCCCAATGTACTTCTTAATTGGTATTTGGGGTGGCCCAAGAAAAGAATATGCTGCTATCAAGTTCTTTATCTATACTTTGGTAGGATCCGTATTCATGCTTTTGGTTATGATCGGATTGTACTTTAGTGCAAAAGAAGTTTTACCGGACGGTCAAAGCGTATTCACATTTAATATGCTTGCCTTGATGGATCAATCCAATTATTTATCAACCGGAATTCTTTCTCCATTGAATCCGGATAACTTGAGACTTGTGGCATATATTGCTCTGTTTGCCGGTTTTGCTATTAAAATTCCGATGTTCCCATTCCACACTTGGTTGCCGGATGCACACGTAGAAGCGCCTACTCCGATATCCGTTATTCTTGCCGGTGTTCTTCTTAAAATGGGTACATACGGAATCTTAAGAATCAGCTATCCAATGTTCCCGCAAATCACCCACGATTTGATGTGGTACATTGCACTTTTCGGAATGATAAATATTATTTACGGTGCACTAGTTGCATTGGCCCAGAAAGATTTCAAGAAACTGATTGCTTATTCTTCAATTTCACACATGGGTTACGTTTTATTGGGAATGGCTTCGTTATCAACAGTAGGTATTAATGGAGCGATATTCCAGATGTTCAACCACGGTACAATTACTGCAATGCTCTTCTTGATTGTTGGTGTTGTTTACGACAGAGCTCATACACGCGAGATAAATGCATTTGGCGGATTGGCATCGCAAATGCCGGTTTATACCGGATTTGTTACCGTAGCTTTCTTTGCTGCAATCGGTTTACCCGGTTTGAGCGGTTTCGTATCCGAAGCATTTGTATTCGTCGGTTCATTCGGTGTGGAATTGATTAGAGTTCTTGCTATGATTTCTACTCTCGGTATTCTTTTGGGAGCCGGATATATGCTTTGGACATTGCAAAGAATATTCTTCGGAAAATTAAATGAAAAATGGGCTTCGCTCGAAGACCTGGAAATGAGAGAATATATCATGTTCATTCCTCTCTCAATCATTATTATTTTCTTGGGAGTTTATCCTTCTGCAATGTTGGATATAATGAATACTTCGGTTAATACTTTAGTTGATTTCATGGCTAAAAACATTCATACAATTACGTTAAGCGGATTATAAAAATTATTTGATGATTATGGATATTTCAATTTTGATTGATGCGTTAGGATATATCAAACCGGAGATAGCAATCTCATCGGCACTAATGATTTTGGTGCTGCTCGATTTGATATTTCATAAAGATAAAAAGATCATTCCTTATGTTGCATTGATCTCTGTGGTTGTTACTGCATTCTTTGTGATTGAACAGTTCTCTATGGAGGGAACTGTGTTCAAACTTGGTTCAAGTGTTGCAGGAATGGTCACAGTCGATTCTTTTGCGGCATTCTTCAAGATGATCGTTTTGCTTGCATCTGCGGCTATTGTCTTCTTTTCTTTCAATAGCGACGAGGTGCAAAAAACTGTCGATAGGATAGGGGAGTATTACGCTCTTATTTTCGGTATGATATTGGGAATGTTTTTCTTGGTTTCCAGCAGTGATTTCATACTGATTTATTTATCCTTAGAATTGATGTCATTAAGCTCTTATGTATTGGCAGGCTTTACAAAACTAAGAGAAAGAAATTCCGAGGCTGCGTTGAAGTATATGATTTACGGAGCGATATCCTCGGGAATTATGTTATTCGGGATTTCGATTGTTTACGGGATTACCGGAACAACAAATCTTTATGAAATAAATAATCTCATTCAGTCTCCGGATATAAATGTATTTACTTTAGCGCTCGCTCTTTTAATGATTTTCACAGGTATTGGATATAAAATATCTGCTGCTCCTTTCCACTATTGGACTCCAGATGTTTATGAAGGTGCACCCATTACAATTACTGCATATCTTTCGGTTGCAAGTAAAGCAGCTGGATTTGCTCTTTTAATCAGATTGATCAAAACTTCATTCGTCTCTTTTGTGGATGCCGAAGGAACTTGGCAGTTGATCAATATATTCGACTGGCAAATGCTTCTCGTAATAATTTCCGTATTGACAATGACTCTCGGAAATTTCTCGGCATTGTGGCAAGACAATTTGAAGAGAATGCTTGCCTACTCCAGTATTGCCCATGCCGGCTATATGCTTTTGGGTGTGTTAGTTTTTTCCAACACCGGTGTAACAGCGGTAATGTTGTATTTCATAGTTTATCTGATTATGAACCTCGGCGCATTTTTCATTGTTATGCTTATTGCTAACAAAACCGGTAGTGAGGATATCAACGACTATGACGGGATGGGATATACTTCTCCATTCCTTGGTGTAACTTTGGGTATCTTCCTTGTTTCTTTGGTTGGATTACCACCAACAGCCGGCTTTATCGGGAAGGTATATTTATTTATTGCCTTGCTGGATGCTAAAATGGTTGCCGTTGCAGTTATTGCAGTATTAAATTCTGTAGTTTCGCTCTACTATTACATTAGAGTATTGAAACACATGTTTTTGGTTAAACCGAATGAAGATACACCAGCGGTTTCAACTTCAATTTTTAGTACGATTATAATATTGGTATTTGCCGTTCCAACTATTCTGTTTGGTATTTACTTTACACCAATTGCAGACTGGGCAAAGAATGCGGCAAAAATATTCGGAATTTAATTTATTATTATATAAATTTGATCGAAGGTTGACCTTAAAAGTCAACCTTTTTTATTTTAAATCAATATATTTCCCAACTTCCTAATTGCATAAATCCACATTTGTTTTTCCTCTAAATTTATAAAATAAGATAGCTTGACTTATTAAATTAAATTTCGTAATTTATATACGACAAAATTAGTCGTATATGTAAATGTTAAAAATATCAAAATCAGTAGAATACTCAATCTTAGCTTTGAAATATATCTCCGATCACGGAGGAGATGAAAAAATCAATGCTAAGCGTATATCCCAAGAAGTAAATATTCCATTCGAATTGCTCGCAAAATTATTACAAAAATTAGCCAGAAAAGGGATAATAATTTCCGAACAGGGAACAAAGGGAGGATACAAGTTGAATTATTCACCTGAAAAATTGACGATACTTACAATTTTAAATGCAATTGAACAGGATATTCAGTTAACTGATTGTTCCTTTGAAGGTGCAACGAGTAATGATTGCGCTAGAATGGATAACTGTTGTTTGAGAAATCCTTTGACCAACATTCAAAGTAAAATAATAAAAATGTTTGACCAAACAAGTTTGGCAGAAATAATTTAAGGAATCAGGTATGGAAAGATTAGAATTATTAAAAAATCAAAAAGATGTCTTTTTTGAGTTTATGGCTCAGAAATATCCGGTAGTTTACCATTCAAATATTTTCTTGAGGGATATTCAGTACGCAATTTTTCTTTTCTTCAAGTATAAAAACGACATTATCAATAGTTACGAAGCGGAGGAATTAGCTCTGCAATTCACAGATTATCTTGTATCTACAGGAGACTTGAAAAAACTTAGCCATAATACATGGTTTGTCAACTTCGAAATTAAATCGACAGTTCAGGAAGACGAAGAGTTAGTAAACGAGGAGGAATAATGGAAAGCGCAGATATAAAAAAGCAAGAAATTACAATCACCCAAAAAGCTATAGATCAAGTAAAAAAAGTTATGCAAGAAAGCGAAATCCCTCAAACTTACGGATTAAGGGTAGGGGTAAAAGGCGGCGGATGTTCCGGTTTGACTTATCAACTTGGTTTTGATGCTGAGGCCAAAGACGGGGATACCGTAATTGAGCAGGATGATATAAAACTATTTGTAGACGGAAAAAGTTTATTCTATTTGAGCGGGACCGAACTTGATTTTTCGGACGGTTTAAATGGAAAAGGGTTTGTATTTAATAATCCGAACGCAGTTAAAACCTGTGGTTGTGGAGAATCTTTTGGAGTTTAACAATCAAATAAAAATAAAAGGAGTAAATTATGTCTAATTTCACACTTCCCGAATTGGGATATGCTTACGATGCACTTGAACCATACATAGATGCACGTACAATGGAAATACATCACACAAAACACCATGCCGGATATGTAGCAAAATTGAATGCTGCCATCGAAGGAACAGAGCACGAAGGGAAATCTTTGGATGAACTTATTGCCAATGCAGGAGCCATTTCTACTGCGGTTAGAAATAATGGCGGTGGTCATTTTAATCATACTTTGTTTTGGTCTATTATGGGCCCGAATGCCGGGGGAGAACCTACCGGTGAATTGGCAGATGCATTGAATTCAGCTTTCGGTTCTTTCGAAGAATTCAAAAATAAATTCAGTAATGCAGCTGCTACACGTTTCGGTTCAGGTTGGGCTTGGTTGATTGTGAATGATGGGAATTTAGCCATCACATCAACACCGAACCAAGATAATCCATTGATGGATATTGCGGAAACAAAAGGAACTCCCATCTTGGGATTGGATGTTTGGGAACACGCATATTATTTGAAGTATCAAAATCGCAGACCTGAATACATTGAGAATTTCTTTAATGTAATAAATTGGAATGCAGTCGCCGAGAACTTCAAAAACGCAAAATAAGTCTTTGCAAAAAAGATTTAAAACAAAAAAGGCGCCTCGTAATGGGCGCCTTTTTTAATTAAAGGAAAATTTAATTTAAATTTCCTGTAAGTTTCAATCTATTAACGGCTCTCTTCAATGCCGCTTCGGCACGGGCTTCGTCAATATCAGCCTGTTTCCTTTTGGCAAGTCTGTCTTTTGCTCTTTCCATCGCTTTTTTAGCTCTTTCAACGTCAATCTCTTCCGGAGCTTCAAAGCTTTCGGCAAGGATTAAGACTTTGTTATCGAGAACCTCAACCGTTCCTCCGCCGGTAGCATATTTGGTTTCTTTATTATCGGCTTCAACAATCTTAATAGTTCCTATTTCGAAAGAACTCAAAATAGGTGCGTGATTGTAGAGTATCTGAAATCCACCCAGAGTACCCGGAATGGAGACAGATATCGCCGAACCTGAATAGGCTTGTTTCGACGGAGTAATAACTTCAACTAATAATTCTTTCATAATTATTTCATCTTATTGGCTTTTTCAACAGCTTCTTCGATAGTACCTACATACAAGAAAGCAGATTCGGGAAGATCATCATGTTTACCTTCCAAAATCTCTTTGAATCCGCGAATTGTATCTTCAATCTTAACATATTTTCCAGGTATACCGGTAAACTGTTCGGCAACGTGGAAAGGCTGACTGAGGAATCTTTGGATTCTTCTTGCACGACGTACAATTATTTTATCTTCTTCGGATAATTCATCCATACCAAGAATGTTGATGATATCTTGGAGATCTTTATAAGCCTGAAGAACTTCTTTTACTCTTTGAGCTACTTCATAATGTTCTTGTCCAACAATGCCCGGATCCAAAATACGGGAAGTTGAATCCAACGGGTCAACTGCTGGGTAAATACCCAACTCTGCAATCGGACGGCTAAGTACGGTAGTAGCATCCAAGTGGGAGAATGTTGTAGCAGGAGCCGGATCAGTCAAGTCATCCGCGGGAACGTAAATAGCTTGTACCGAAGTAATTGATCCGTTTTCCGTGGATGTAATTCTTTCCTGTAATTCACCCATCTCCGAAGCCAAGTTTGGTTGGTAACCTACCGCCGATGGCATACGGCCAAGAAGCGCTGATACTTCCGAACCTGCCTGGGTAAAACGGAATATATTATCAATAAAGAGAAGTACGTCTCTGTTTTCTTCTTCACGGAAGTATTCTGCAATTGTCAATCCGGTCAAGCCTACTCTCAATCTCGCTCCAGGAGGTTCGTTCATCTGACCGAATACTAAAGCGGTTTTATCCAAAACGCCCGATTCTTTCATTTCGAGCCATAGGTCATTACCTTCACGGGTTCTTTCACCCACACCGGCAAATACTGAATAACCACCGTGCTGTTTTGCAATATTGTGGATCAACTCCATGATCACAACGGTTTTACCCACACCGGCACCACCGAACAAACCGGTTTTCCCACCTTTGGAATATGGTTCCAAAAGGTCAATCACTTTGATTCCGGTTTCAAACATTTCTTTTGTGGTGGTTAAGTTTTTAAATTCCGGTGCATGTCTATGAATAGGGTAGGTCTTTTCTGATTTTATTTCGCCAAGACCGTCAATGCCTTCGCCAATTACATTAATCAAACGACCTAATGTATTCGGTCCAACCGGAATGGCGATCGGTCCGCCGGTATCGTAAGCTTTCATTCCTCTAACCAAACCATCGGTAGAGTCCATTGCAACAGTACGAACTCTGTTTTCGCCAAGGTGTTGTTGAACTTCAACTATTAATTCTTCTTCAACGCCGTCCACGTTTGTGCGTGGAATTTTAATCGAATTGTAAATTTCGGGTAGTTGTCCGTCTTCAAAATCTATATCCACAACCGGACCAATGACCTGAACTATTTTTCCTTCGTTACTAGCCATTTTTCTCCTTTAATTAAATTTAATAAGTCTACAAAATTAAAGATTCTTTTAGGGTTTTTCAATTAAAAGTTTGTTTATTTTATAAGATTTTTTTCGTTTTAATTTGACCCAAAAACTTCGCAGAAATTTGATCAATCATGTGAAATTTTCAACCGTTTTTTAGCTTCGATATTCAAGAATATATCATAAGATTGCAACTACCATTGGATTGGGAAATGTTCAATCGTATAAATAAAACTTTTTAGACTCTTTTCTGAAATTCTCCACATCTTTCATAAATAATTGCAGAAACGCATCAAAATCAGATTTATTCTGAAAATATTTTCTTATTTTATCTGTACCGCAAACCTTATCGAACATTTTTAACCTTTTGGGATCGGATAAGGCGAATAAATTTTTATCCGGATATAATTCATTAAGTGTCTTCAAAAAATAGAATTGTACCAAAGTTGGTTGGACGGTTTTAAAATCTTTAACGATGATATGAACACCGTTAACTTTTTCACCTTTGAAGTTACCATAAAACGGTTTGTAAGTTATCGGTCTGAAAATAATTCCGGGTAGTTTAAGCTCATTCATTTTATCTGCCAGCAAATTAGCATCAATCCATGGTGCTGCGAAAGTTTCGAAGGGAATAGTATATCCAACGCCGATGGATATTGAATTAAGCTCCCCAACTATTCCCGTCATAGCATAATAAAACGCAGTTTCAGGGTGCGGAATGTGAGGTGATGTAGGCACCCAAGGCAGGCCGGTTTCCATAAAATTCATATTTCTATTCCAACCTTTCATTTTAATAATTTCCAAATCGCAGTGCAATCCTTCTGGAGATAAAATATTTTCATTGATGAAAAGTGCAAGTTCCCCGGCGGTTAAACCATAAACATAAGGGATAGGGAATTGTGACACGAATGAATAAAAGCCGTCTTCAACAATATTTCCTTCAATTAAATTCCCTCCTAAAGGATTTGGTCTATCCAACACAATGAATTTTTTGTTGTTTTCTGCAGCTGCTTCCATTGCCAATCCCATTGTGCTGATATAAGTATACGAACGTGAACCGATATCTTGTATGTCGTAGACTAAAACATCCACGTTTGCCAACATTTCCCGGTTCGGTTTTCTATTGGAACCGTAGAGGGAATAAACAATTAAACCGGTTTTCTGATCGATGTAGTTACCAACGTATTCTCCGGCTAAATGTTCACCTCGTATACCATGTTCGGGGGCGAATAGCGCAGTTAATTCTACTCCCTGAGCCTCAAATAATATGTCAACTGTGGAGTGCAGTTCGGAATCAACACCTGTGGGATTTGAAATGAGTCCAACTTTTTCCCCTTTGAGTTGCTGAAAGTTTAATTCTTTTAATACTTCAATTCCGGTTTTTACTTGACCGAAAATGCCCGTTGATACAATCAGAAGAAAAGTGATTATTTTCAATTTTCTACCATCTGTTGATTTGTGTGAATAAATCTTTGGTGAGAATTTCAATTTTTTCAAGAGTTTCTGCATCTTCCGGTGTAGATTGATCCAAACATTCCTCAATTGTTGACACAAAGGAAATCGCTTCTCTTTTTAAGTTGAATAAATCTTTATTTAAGATGTTTTTTGAATGCATCAAAAGGGTATCGAGCAATGCACAGAATTCCAAAAACAATTTCAATAACATCTCAGCCGTGTTGCCTGGCAGAGGAGTAAGTGAACCTGTTTCATTCAAAAGATCTGTTATTGAAGTTTTGTATTCTGAAATCTGCATCATTGCATTTTGCAATCTTCGGATTTTAATTTGATTATTCTCATGAAAATCATCAATCTTAAAATCCCAATTGATTTGGTTCGTAACAGATTCGAATTTATTTAATAAATTATTTGTTGAATCCATTTTCCTTGTCCCAAACCGGGTTTCCGTTTTTTACGGTCATATAGTTTAAGTTTTTTCCTACAGAATAAACAATGTCGGCAAATTCATTGGAATCCAAAATCATGAAATCTGCTTTTTTACCAATCTCAATACTTCCTATTTCAGCACTTTTACCCAGTGCATTGGCAGCATTTATTGTTACGGCTGATATTGTTTCTTCAATAGTCATTCCCATCTTCAATGCGGCTAAGCTCATAATAAAATTCAAATTTTGAATATGACTTGAGCCCGGATTGTAGTCGGTGGAAAGTGCTACTGCAGCACCGGAATCAATCAATGTGCGGGCAGGTGCATATCCATAATTCAAGAAGAATGATACTCCAGGCAAAAGTACTGCCGTTATACCAGTTTCAGAAATTTTTTGTGCATCCTCCGGATTAACAACTTCGAGGTGATCAACTGAAAGGCAACCAAGTTTAATAGCCAAATCGATGCCGCCCAACGAATTGAATTGATCGGTATGCAATTTTAGTTTTAATCCTGCAGCTTTTGCAGCTTTAAGTATTCTTTCTGTTTCCTCAACAGAAAAAGCAGTGGCCTCGCAAAAGGCATCACAAAACTCTGCCAATTTTTTCTCGGCAATAAAAGGAATAAGCTGATTAACTACCAAGTCGATATATTGCTCGTGGTCATTTTTATATTCCGGAGGATAAGTGTGCGCACCAAGAAATGTTGAAACAATATCTATCGGGAAAATTCTGTTCAATTGTTGAATAACTTGTAGCAATTTGATTTCGTCGTAGTAGGAGAGACCGTAACCCGATTTTATCTCCAAGGTGGTGATTCCTTGAGCAATGAAATATTCAACTTTTTCTTTGGAGAGTTCGAGCAATTCTTCGAATGACATATTCCTAACTGAATTTACCGTTTTAAGAATTCCGCCTCCCGCTGCGGCAATCTCTTCGTAATCGACACCGCTTAATTTTTGCCGGAACTCATCGGCTCGATTTCCGGCAAAAACAGTGTGGGTATGACATTCAACCATTCCCGGGAAAACTATTTTCCCTCTGATGTCAATTGTACGATCGGCTTTAATTTTATTGGTGGAAGTGTTGGGGATTATATCTTTTATTATCTCATTTTCGCATACGACGGAATGATTTTCAATATAATTGATATCATTCATCTCAGCGCCATTTTTGGCCAATTTACCGTTTGCATTAACGGTTACAATTCCTTCTGCATTTTCGAATAAAGTAATCATCTAATAGTAATCTCTTTTGAATAATAAAATGATGAACCCCGATGGATTCACCAATTGATTTATCTTTCTTTGTTAAAAAAACGTGAATTTTGTAAATTACGGAATTAAAAAAAAAAGGACAAGTAAAAAATGCCATCCTCTAAAAATTTGAAAATTTTATTCGTTACTTCAGAAGTAGTTCCATTCGTTAAAACCGGCGGATTAGCAGACGTTGCTTCCTCTTTACCTCAAGCATTGTATGAAATGGGGCATCAAATTCGTATTGTTGTTCCAAAATATGGTGCCATAGACGAAAGAAAATTTAAGATCCACGAGGTAGTAAGGTTAAAAGACCTGGAAACTGAAGTTGCGGGGAAAAAGGTTAATTTTTCGATTAATTCATCATTTTTAGTTGGATCCAAAGCCAGAGTGCAAATTTATTTCCTCGATAATCAAGAGTACTTTGGAAGCAGGCATTCACTTTACGAAGATCCTATTACAGGTAAAGATTTTGCAGATAATGATGAAAGATTCATTTTACTTGCCCGTTCAGTTTTTGAACTAATTGAAAGGCTCGGATGGGTGCCGGATATAATTCATTGCAACGATTGGCAAACTGCCTTAATTCCGGCTTATTTGAAGGAAGTGTACAAGGATAGGGAAGAAATTCAAAATATTAAAACTGTTTTAACAATTCACAATTTGTCTTACCAGGGAATATTCCCTAAATCATCATTCGCAAAAACCGGCTTTCCTAAAGAATTAAATTCGAATAGCGGTATTCTCCATAAAAACAAACTGAATTTCCTTAAAGTAGGAGCTCAATACGCCGATGTGATCACAACTGTGAGCGAAAATTACGCAAAAGAAATTTGTACTTCCGACGATGTAGCTTCAGGATTGAAAGAGCCCCTTTGCAACCGTAAAGAAGATTTGATTGGTATTCTAAACGGCATTGATGTTAGAAAATGGAATCCCGAGAAAGACAAGCTGATTCCAAAGAGATACACCATAAAAAATTTAAAAAATAAAGAAGAGAACAAAAAAGCCCTCGCTCAAAAATTCGGATTTGAATACAATCCGGACAAACCTGTTGTGGCCATGATCAGCCGCTTATACGATTTCAAGGGAATCGATTTAATTAAGAAAGCTTTTGCTTCTTTGATGAAGATGGATATAAATTTTGTTCTGCTCGGCACCGGCGAAAGAAAATACCACGAATTTTTTGAATCTAAATTGATGAAACATAGCGGACAATTTTCTTGTTTCCTCGGATTCGACGATCAATTAGCCCACTTAATTGAAGCCGGTAGCGATATCTATTTGATGCCATCCAAATTCGAGCCTTGCGGACTGAATCAAATGTACAGTTTGAATTATGGAACTATTCCGGTTGTGAGAGCAACGGGAGGCTTGGCAGATACCGTGCAGGATTTTAATCCCAAAACCGGAAAGGGGAATGGTTTCGTATTCAATAATTACGATCACAAAGAAATGCTTTCAGCTTTGGAAAGAGCTGTTGATCTGTTCAAAACAGATAAGTCTGCTTGGCAAAAACTGATGAAAGAAGGTATGAAAACCGATTTCAGTTGGCACAATTCGGCAAAAAAATATGTGGATCTTTATAAAAAGGTTCTTAAGTAAATTATTATGCCAAATAAAGCCATCTTTTTAGATCGTGATGACACCCTCAATTACGACCCGGGATATTTAAACGATCCGGATAAAGTGAAGCTTTATCCGGGTGTTGGAGAAGGTATTGCCAAATTAAAAAAAGAGTATGGATTTAAGGCTATCGTAATTTCCAATCAATCCGGCGTAACGAGAGGTTTAATTTCTTTGGAACAAGTTGAGGCTGTAAACAATAGAATAAATGCTCTTTTAAAAGATTACGGCACGGAAATAGACGATTTTTATTTTTGCCCCTATCATCCTGACTTCGACGATGAGGAAAAAACATCGTGCAGAAAGCCCTCTCCAAAGATGGTTCTCGAAGCGGCAAAAAAATATAATATCGATCTTTCGGCATCATATTTCATTGGTGATCAGTTTTCGGATGTGGAATGCGGGAATAATGCTGGTTGTAAAACCATTCTTATTACCAATAAAATTTCTCCTTCCGAAATAAATGACTTGCAAAGTCCACAAAAAACCCCCAATTTTGTTGCTTGTGATTTTTTAAATGCTTGCGATTTTATTATTAAAGATTTGAAGGAGACATGATCAAAAAATTTATTATTCTTATAGCATTAATCGTTACACTATTTTATGGCTGTTCGGAAAAAATTTCGGATCCGGGAGCTATTTTAATACCGCCTACCGATAATTTCGACATTCTAAAATTCGATTCGGATAGTGCCTCAATTACGTTTTCAGCAAAATCATTCCGCAAAGAAATTGATTTGGGTAATGCCGAAAGAGTTCTATTCGGAAAATTCGGGGATATTAAATCTACCGTATTGATAAAGTTTTTCCTCTTTCAACCCGATTCGATTAATAGCTTTGTGCAAAACGATCAAATAAGTATTGTTGAAAGTTGGATTGATTTACCGGTAAATTATGTGCTTGGAGATTCAACCGCTTCCTTAACTTTTACAGGTCACAATATTTTGAATTCTTGGTTGGCAGCCGGATATAATTTGGATTCATTACAAACATTGAATTACGATAATGCAAATGTTGTTAGTGTTAAAGAAGATTCCGATTCTTTGTTGTCTGTAAATGTAGACAAAAATTTGACTTTAAATTGGTTGAAAAGTAATGCAGTCGATTCCTTGAATTTAAACAATGGATTAGTATTGATTCCCGACGATGCAAATACGAAAATTGTAGGCTTCCAGGGATTGACGAGTTCGCCGGAATTTGACGAACCTAAAATGACAATAGTATATCAAACTCCTTCCGGAGTTGTAGATACAATTCAAGGTCAGGTATCGGGTGATGTTCATGTGCTTTCGGGTAATTCTTCTATGGATATAGCCGACAGAATTTACCTGCAAAGCGGTATTGCTTTAAGATCATATTTTGATTTTGACAGTAATGTTTTTCCCAAAGATGCGGTAATCAATAAAGCTACTCTAACTTTTTACATAGACTCCACTGCGTCGCAATACGGTTCTGTGTTATCGGATTCTATTATGGTACAAACTCTTTCCGATTCAACAACATACGAAGTTAATACTTCATTCAGAGATTTATACTTGGGTAAAAATGGTAATTCATACTCCGGTGAAATTTCGAGAACATTGCAGAAATGGATTAACGGTGAAGATAATCAAGGATTGCTCTTAAGGCTATCGGACGAGAAAAGGACATTGAACAAAGTTGTCCTTTACGGAATTAATTCTTCACAAAAACCAAGATTAGTTGTTTACTATACGGATAAGAAATGATGAAAAATAGAATTTACATAGTAATATTAGTTTTATTATCAGCTCAATTAATTTTCGCTCAAGGCTCTGCATACACAAGATTGGGGCTGGGGGATGTAATCAATTCATCCTCCGCACGATATTATGGGATGGGGAGTTTAGGCATTGGAGCAAAAGATATTTTTTCGATTGCAGAAGCAAACCCCGCTTCCTGGAGTGGAATAGGGTTAACAAGGTTTCAAACTTCGTTAAATTACCTTGGAAAGAGTATAGAGGATAATAATTCGAGTGCTAATTATTCCGAAGCTTCATTCAGTGGTTTTTCTGTTGCTGTGCCATTGCAAAGAGACTGGGGATTAGTAACATCATTCGGTATTCTTCCTGTATCAAGAGTGGATTATACTATCAATCAAAAATCTGCCGATAAATATTTTGGAGATGTTACAAGGGAATTCTCCGGCAAAGGCGGATTGAGTAAAATGTATTTCGGTGCAAGTTACAAATTGCCTTTTGGATTAGTAATTGGCGGAGAGTTCGAATATTTCTTTGGTAAGATTGATTATAAATCGGCCATCTCGTTGCCCGACACACTTTTCTTTTCCAATGTAACCTATACTTATCGTAAGGGTTATTCGGGCGTTGGAGCTACATTTGGATTATTATCCCCGAATTTGAGTGAGAAGATCAAAATCGAAAATGTTCAAGATTTGAGGATTGGATTAACATATAATATTCCGGCTAATATTAGCACGGATACTAGTATGATTGCATCTACTTCCCAGGGAGCGAATGAATTCATCAACGGATTAACGGAAACCTCTCTCCCTGCTAAAATTGGGGTAGGAATTTCTGCCCGGTTCAATAAACAATATATGATTTTTGCCGATTATCTAATTCAAGATTGGAAAAATTATAAATTAGCCGGAAGAAACGAGAGTAATTTAGATAACTATATGCGTGCAAATTTGGGAATGGAAATCCTTGGTGAACAAAATGAATTTTCCACATTCTGGGAACAGATTGATTACAGGTTTGGTTTAAGCTATGAGCAGACGCAATACAAAATTAATAATTCAAGTGTTCTGCAATACGCTTTACATGCTGGTTTATCTTTCCCAATGGGATTGGCAAACAGTATTGATTTGGGACTTACCATCGGCTTGAGAGGGAAAAAAGATACACAATTATTGGAAAAGTTTTTCGGAACTTCCGTATCTTTGAATTTCGGAGATTTATGGTTTGTTAGAAGGAAAAATTAATCAAAAAACAAAAGGTGCTAAAGTGAAAAGTATGAGCAAAGCAATTGTATTGTTGATGATAGTTAGCGGATATTTATTTGCCGGTGCAAATAAATATGACAATGTTACTGTTAATACCGATAGTGTGAATATTATGGTTGAAGCAAGTTTGTTTTTTGAAGCATATAAAAACAAACAGTATGATTACTTCACATTGGAACACGGTTTTAAATTATTGAATACAAAACCGGATGCATTCCCTCAGTTCAAACCTTATAAAAAATTGGACAAAGTAATTTGGGCTATGTATACCGATACAACCGGTAGATTTACTGATGAACAGAAAGTTCAACTTGCCGATACATTACTTTATCTTTATGACATGGCTTTGAAATATGATACTGCCAATGCAGGAACTTATTTAGTAAAAAGAGCTTATGTATTGGAAGAATGGAAAGAAGCTCCTTTGGAAGATGTGATTGCCGCATACGAAGCAGCTTTTGCTTCCGGTAAAAAGTTTGCCAACGAAACTTACTATAAAGATAGACTGGGTAAACTTTATGCTGCAAATGCAAGTGAAGAGAATGATTACAAAATGAAGGCTTTAGACCTTTATTCTTCACTTTCAGAAATGGAGCCTGACAATGCAACTTGGGTTTCCAGAATTGAAGCATTAGCCGAGAACCAGGATGAGCTTGTCGATATTACGAAAAAAGCTTGGGATATCGATAAAGAAAACATCGAAAAGGCATGGAAATACGCTTCCATGTGTATCAAAACAAAAAAATATGATCGTGCTCTTGAGCCGCTTAATTTCTTGATTGAAAAATCTCCCGATGTAATCAATTATTGGAGAGAATTAGCCAGAGCATATCAGAAATTGGAAAGATATGATGATGCTATCCGTTCCTATAAAAAACTTATAGAATTGGAACCGGACAACAAAGTTAACTATTTGAACATTGCAATCATCTATCAAAAATTAGAGCAATTACCGGTTGCAAGAACTTATTTATTAAAAGCTATTAAAAAAGATCCCAACTGGGATTATCCATACTGGATTGAAGGTCAGATATATGAAAAATCTGCAAGAGATTGCGGAACAATGGAATTCATTGATAAATGTGTATATCAACTTGCTATAAATAAATACAAAAAAGCTGCATCACTTGGTGGAGTTTATTCCGAGCAAGCTGCAGGCAGAGCAAAAGTTCTTAAACAATTTGCTCCTTCTCAAGAAGATTATTTCTTCCGCAATTTGAAATCGGGAGATAAAATAAAAATCGAAGGCAAGTGCTACGATTGGATCAATAGGGAAATTGTAATTCCTTAATTAGGGGAGATAATATGTTCGAGCAATTAAAGAATGATGCAGAAATTTATGATGTGCTGAAAAAGGAGATAGGAAGACAAACAGACTATCTCGAACTAATCGCATCCGAAAATTTTGTAAGTCCGGCTGTTATGCAAGCAGCCGGTTCTGTTTTAACCAACAAATATGCAGAAGGATATCCGGGTAAAAGATATTACGGTGGCTGTGAATTTGTTGATATGGCAGAAGAATTAGCACGTGAAAGATTAAAAAAACTTTTCGGTGCAGAATATGTAAACGTTCAACCGCATTCCGGTTCCCAAGCAAACATGGCTGTTTATATGGCATTGCTCAAACCGGGCGATACAATTTTGGGATTGAGTTTGGATCACGGTGGACATTTGACTCACGGATCTTTTGTTAATTTTTCCGGACAAATTTATCGTTCTGTAGGTTACACTCTGTCGCCTGAAACAAAACTGTTGGATTATAATTTAATTGAAGACCTTGCGAAAAAGGAGAAACCCAAGCTGATTGTTTGCGGTGCAAGCGCTTATTCAAGAGATTGGGACTACGCTAAATTCAGAGAAATTGCCGATAAAGTAGGCGCTTTTCTCATGACGGATATGGCGCATCCTGCAGGATTGATTGCAAAAGGTTTATTGAATAATCCACTTCCTTATTGTGATGTTGTAACCTCCACAACTCATAAAACATTACGCGGACCGAGAGGCGGAATCATTTTAGTTGGAAAGGACAGGGAAAATCCTTTGGGTATCAAAACTCCGAAAGGGGATAGAACCAAAATGATGTCCGAAGTTTTCGACTCAATGGTTATGCCCGGAATTCAAGGCGGACCACTGATGCACGTGATAATGGCTAAGGCGGTTGCCTTTGGAGAAGCCTTGCAGGATTCATTCGAAACTTATGCTAAGCAAGTAATTAAAAATGCGAAGACATTGGCTTCGGAATTAATTAATCTTGGTTATGATGTTGTTTCCGGAGGCACTGATAATCATCTGATGTTGGTGGACCTTACGAACAAAGGAGTTAGCGGAAAGAAAACCGAAAAAGCATTAGAAGCTGCCGGTATTACGGTTAATAAAAATATGATTCCTTTCGATCAGAAGTCGCCTTTTGTGACATCGGGAATTAGAGTCGGTACACCTGCCGCAACAACCCGCGGAATGAAGGAAGATGATATGAAAGTAATTGCCGGATTGATTGACAGAGTAATCCGGAATTATGAAAATGAAGAAGAACTTGCCAATGTTCGCAACGAAGTGAAAGAGCTTTGCAGTAAGTTCCCGTTATATTCTGAAATTAAAGAAGAGGTATCGCTGTAAATGCCGAACTCCCGTAATGAAGAAGCCGAGATGAGTTTCCTCGAACACCTCGAGGAATTAAGATGGCGAATTCTATATAGTTTAATTGGCGTAGTACTCGGTACCATTGTGGCTTGGATATTTATCGATTTTTTAATCGATGCAGTTTTACTAAGACCTGCCCGGTTGGCTGATCTCCATCTTCAGAATTTAAGACCATTCGGGCAGCTCTTCTTGTATTTCCAAGTTGCCATAATTGCCGGTATGATTTTATCTTTACCTAATATTTTCTATCAACTTTGGAAGTTCATTGCTCCGGCGTTAAAGGAGAATGAAAAGAAATACATTACATCAATTGTGATTTTTACTACCATTTGTTTCATCTCAGGTATCATTTTTGCATATTATGTGATGATACCCCTTACCTTAAAATTTGCAGCACAATTCGGTAGCGAAGCAATTGAGAATAACTTCGCAATAAATGAATATTTCTCTATTATTATTAGTGTGATGCTGGGAGCCGGGGTTGTCTTCGAACTGCCAATGCTTTCGTTTCTCCTTTCGAAGCTGGGAATCGTTACACCCGACTTAATGAAGAAATACCGGAAGCATTCGATAGTCACAATTCTCTTTTTGGCTGCAATATTAACACCCGGGACTGATCCGGTTGCGCAAGTGTTGCTTGCAATTCCGTTGGGATTGTTATACGAAATAAGTATTTTCGTTTCAAAAATGTCACAGAAAAAAGTTGAAGAAGAAGATTAATCTTTCGCAAATAAGTTCTCCGGTAAAAGAAGAATTATCGATTTTTAACGATCAATTCAAGGAGGCAATGAGATCAAAAGTAAAAATTGTTGATCTTGTTGCCAAATACATTTTAAAGCAGAAAGGAAAGAAAATCCGTCCCACTCTTGTTCTTCTTTCGGCAAAATTAGCAGGTAATGTGAACGAAAGGAGTTACCGTGGAGCTAATTTGGTTGAACTTCTACATACCGCAACCTTAATTCATGACGACGTAGTTGACGAAGCATCCAAAAGAAGGGGATTCCCTTCGATCAACGCAGTTTGGAAAAATAAAATTGCCGTATTGATGGGGGATTACCTACTTTCCAGAGGATTGATGCTGGCTGTTGAAAATACGGATTATGATTTTCTTCAAACGATCACTAATACAGTTCGCAGAATGTCCGAAGGAGAACTGCTTCAAATAAATAAAACTCGTAAATTGGATATAGACACGGAAACTTATTTCCAAATCATCTCTGATAAAACTGCATCCTTACTTTCCACTTGCTGCGAAATAGGAACCCGGAGTGCTACAGATGATGAGAATAAGATTAAAGCCATGTCGGAATTTGGTGAAAATCTCGGAATGGCATTCCAAATAAGGGATGATATTTTGGATATAGTCGGAAAATCGAATTTAATTGGCAAACCTCTCGGTGGTGATATAAAAGAAAAGAAAATCACCCTTCCACTGATATATGCATTGGATAATGCCTCTGCCGATGAAAGAAAGACAATAATTAAAAAAATTAAAAATGGTAAAAAGCCCAACAATGTTGCTGATGTGATTGAGTTTATAAAATCCAAAGGCGGAATTGAATATGCTTATTCCGTTGCCGGGGATTTTGGCAAAAAAGCAAAAGAACTCTTGAGCATTTTCGAAGATTCTGAGAGTAAAACTTCTCTTATTAACCTTGTCGACTTCGTGATTGAAAGAAAAAATTGATTTTTTTTCCCTAAAATTAAAATTTAATTGTATTATTTTTTTGAAATATATATATTTCGCAATTGTTTGAAATTTTAATACACAATGTCCTAATTAAAGGATTTCGAAGTATTTTTATATCGAAAGATTTTTGAAAGGAATATTAATTTCATAGCTCAATAATAGGTGGAAATGAAAAAGCGTCTATTGGATTATACCCTCAAAGTCAGAATTCCTCTCGTGGTTTTTGTAGCCGCATTATCCTTTATACTCACATTTTATTTTTCAAGAGCCGAAAGGGACAGCGTTGGATATGCACCCGATCAGCCGATTAACTTCAGCCATAAACTTCATGCCGGCTCTATGAAAATAGATTGTCAATATTGTCACACCGGAGTAACTAAAGGAAGAAATGCTTTAGTCCCTTCTGTTAATATTTGTATGAACTGTCATACTGTAGCAAGAAAGGACAAACCTGAAATCATCAAACTTACAAAGTATTACGAGGAGAACAAATTACTTCCTTGGAAACGCGTTCATAAAGTGCCAGAATATGCGTACTTTAATCACAGCGTTCACGTCAACAATGGAATTAAATGTGAATCTTGTCATGGAGATGTGGCAAATATGGAAAAAATCAAGCAAGTGAAATCGTTTACGATGAATCAATGCTTGGATTGTCACAGAAATTCCCAAGAAAAATTACCATATTTGAAAAATGTTAAAAAAGGCCCCGAAAATTGTTGGGCTTGTCATAGATAATGGGTAAGGATATGGAAAAGAAAAAATTTTGGTCAAGAAGAAAATTCTTTGCCAATTTAGGCTTTGGAGCAATAGGAATTACATTCCTTGCAAACAAACCATTTCAATTATTTAATAACAGTAAAAAGGTTTTGATGAAAGAGAGAGTCAAAATCAATTCCAATGCTGTTAAAAGAGTCAAATAAGTTATTTGTCAACTAAGGTTCTAATATGGATAAAAACAAATATTGGAAAAGTTTAAGAGACTACGAAGGTAGCGAAGAATTAGAGAATAGCAAGAAAAATGAATTCGAGGAAGGAGTTACCGAAGAATTCGATATCTCCCAAATGGATGGTCTTTCCAGAAGAAGATTTCTGGCTCTGCTTGCTGCATCTTCGGCTGTTGCCGCAACTGCATGTAGCGATTACAGAGATAAAGGGGAAATAGTCCCTTATAATCAAAGACCGGAAAATGTTCTTCCGGGCAAAGCAAATTATTATGCATCCACTTGCGATGGTTGTAGCCAGCACTGCGGAATTTTAATTAAAACCCGTGAAGGACGCCCGATCAAAATTGACGGTAATGAAGAGCATCCCGTTAACAAAGGTAAAATTTGTTCTTCGGGACATGCCAACATTTTGAATTTATATGATCCGGAAAGACTAAAAAACCCGGTTTATAAAAAGAGAAGAATGGCTTGGGATAAAATCGTATCTCAGTTAAGAAGTGATTTGAATGCTGTTACCAAATCCGGAAAGAAAATTGCCGTTGTTTCAAATACGGTTTCTTCTCCGCTGACGGAAAAAGTTTTCTCCGAATTCAAAAATGCTTATCCCACAGCTGAATTCTTCAGTTATGAATTATTCGATCATAAAAATAAAGTAGAAGCAGCCAAAAGAGTTTTTGGCGTTGAGGCAATACCTGTTGCCAAATTCGACAAAGCCAAAATAATATTATCTATCAATGATGATTTCCTTGCTCGGGGCGAAAATACAATTGAATCAATTCGCAACTATGCCAAAGGAAGAAACATTGAAGATATCGATAACTTCAATAGGCTTTATGTAGTAGAAGGCGGATTGTCGTTAACAGGTTCGAATGCAGACTACAGAATTAGATTAAGACCCGATGCACATTATCAATTTTTGCTGGCGCTCTATAATGAATTGGCCGGTAAATTAGGTAAGGCAACAATTTCGAACGGTCAATCTCTTTCAAATGTTGTAAAAGAATTTGGATTGGATAACGGAAAAATTCAAAATCTGGTTTCTGACTTATTAAAAAATTCCAAAGAAAGTTTAATAACCGGTTCCGCTTCTTTATCTGTTGATGCGCTTACTGTTATTTATAATTTAAATAATCTTTTGAACAGTTCCGCTCTATTGGATTTTGAAAATCCAATAATAAATGCAAATACTTCTTCGGCCGATGAATTGAAAACTTTGGTTGAAGAAATGAACAAAGGGAATGTAGGTGCATTTATCAATTTCGGAACTGACCCGGTTTATCATTTGAGCAGTTTGGATTTTGCCACTGCTTTGGCAAATGTAAACACAAAGGTTTCTTTCAATCTTGAAGCCAACGATACTTCTGCTTTATGTGATTATGTTTTAGCCGATCATCATGGATTGGAGAGTTGGAATATTTTCTCAACACGTCCCGGTTTATTCAGCATGATGCAACCGGTAATCAATCCTATTTTTGATACAAAGCAGAAAGAAGAAGTTTTGCTCGCTCTAACGGGGAATGATTCGGATATTCTTACTTATGCAAAAGATTATTTCAAAAATGAAATTTATCCGAAGACAAAGAGTGCAGTTCCATTCGAAAAGTATTGGTTTTCTGCCTTGCACGACGGTGCATTTACAACTGAATCTAATTTACCTAAGCCTAAATTCAATTCGGATTCAATTAAAGATTTATCTCAACCCGCTAAGGTGTCGGGCAATGTAGTAGAAGTGCAACCGAGTTATTTTGTTGGCGACGGAAAATTTGCCAACAACGGATGGCTTCAAGAACTACCTCATCCCGTGGCCAAAGTTACTTGGGATAATTTTGTGTCCGTATCTCCTTCAACTGCGAAAAAATTAAATGCGGAAATTGGTTCGGTTCTTGAACTTTCCGTCAACGGTAAAAAAGTAAAAATGCCGGCGATGGTTCAACCTGGCGTTGCTGATGATACATTTGTAGTTGAAGCCGGTTACGGCAGAAAAGTAATAGGGGATGTAGGAAAAGATGCCGGATTCGATGTAAATGTTTTATTAAACAAGTCATTATCCGATGCTGCGGTTTCTAACGGGGTGGATGTATCGAATACCGGTGAAGAATATAAATTAGTTTCAACACAAGAGCATCATTCTTTGGATGATGATTTTGTGAAAGATTTTCATAAAATAAGAAAAATTATTATTGAAAATACAGTTGATGAATATAAAAAAGATCCTCATTTTATTGAAGAATTGCCACACGAAGAATTACCTTCAATTACACGTACATTCGAATATAAGGATGTAAAATGGGGCATGAGCATCGACTTGAACAAATGTATTGCGTGCGGAGTTTGTGTTTCTTCGTGTAATGTTGAAAATAATGTTCCCGTTGTTGGTAAAGATCAAGTTGCCGTGGGTCGCGAGATGCAATGGATGAGAATAGACAGGTATTATTCCGGAACTCCGGATGAACCTGTTGTAAGCAATCAACCAATGCTTTGCCAACATTGTGATTCAGCACCTTGCGAAAATGTTTGCCCTGTTAATGCTACAAACCATAGCCCGGACGGTTTGAATCAGATGGTTTATAATCGTTGCGTGGGAACAAGATATTGTTCAAACAACTGTCCTTATAAAGTAAGAAGATTTAATTTCTTCAATTTCCGGGATCATTTCGCGGATGCATATTATGAAAACGAACTGACCGCATTGGTTAATAATCCGGAAGTGACAGTTCGTTCCCGCGGTGTAATGGAAAAATGTACTTTCTGCATCCAAAGGATTATGGAAGCTCGTTCCGAAGCTATTGCCGAAGGAAAAGAATTTACCGGCGAAGGCGTTAAAACAGCTTGCCAAGTTGCTTGTCCTTCTGAAGCAATTGAGTTCGGAAATTATAACGACAAGACTACAAAAATTGCAAAACTAAGAGAGCATGAATTGGGTTATCATGTTCTTCAAGAATTAAACGTAAGACCCAATGTTACTTATTTAGCTAAACTTAGAAATACTCTTTCGGAGGAAGCGTAGTGACAACTACTACTGTAGATTATTCAAAAGAATATTCGGTTATTGAAGGGAAACCTCCTCTACGGTCGATTGATGATGTAATATCTAAGCCGTTAGAGACAAAACCCGATAAAAAGTACTTCATTGCTTTGGGCGTTACGCTCACCATGTTGTTTATTGGAATTGTATCGCTCGGGTTATCTTTCTACTACGGTACCGGTATGTGGGGAAACAACAATCCGGTTGGTTGGGGATTCCCTATTGTAAACTTTGTTTTTTGGGTTGGTATCGGTCACGCCGGAACTCTTATTTCCGCGATACTTTTCCTCTTCAGACAAAAATGGAGAAATGGTATTGCGAGATTTGCAGAAGGGATGACCATTTTTGCGGTGATGACAGCAGGTATCTTTCCGCTTATTCACGTTGGTCGTCCTTGGTTAGCAGGCTATTTGATACCGTATCCTAACCAACATGGCTTATGGGTAGATTTTAACTCTCCTTTGCTTTGGGACGTGTTTGCTGTTTCCACTTATTTCACTGTATCCTTCATATTTTGGTACGTAGGACTTATTCCAGATTTTGCAACACTTAGAGACAGAACCGGAAGCAAAATTAAAAAGGTAATCTATTCAATATTTTCATTGGGATGGAGACATTCGAATAGACATTGGCAGCATTACGAAATGGTTTATTTGGTGCTTGCAGGTTTCGCAACTCCGCTCGTATTATCAGTTCATACTATAGTGAGTTTCGACTTTGCGGTATCTATTCTACCCGGCTGGCATGCAACAATATTCCCGCCGTACTTTGTTGCCGGTGCTGTATTTTCCGGATTCGCAATGGTGCAGAACGTACTGATTTTTATCAGGAAGATTTTTAATTATGAACACATCATCACACTCGATACACTCGAGAAGATGAACAAAATTATTGTGCTTACCGGTTCCATGGTAGGTTATGCCTATGCTATGGAATTCTTTACTGCTTGGTACAGCGGTGTTCAAGCTGAATCATTTACTTTTGTTAACAGGGCTTTTGGTCCTTATGCTTGGGCATACTGGATAATGGTAAGTTGTAATGTGATCTTTCCTCAATTATTCTGGATCAAAAAGATCAGAAGAAGTATCCCAATTATGTTCATCATTGCAGTATTTGTAAACGTTGGTATGTGGTTCGAAAGATTTGTAATTACCGTTACTTCCTTATCGAGGGATTTCTTGCCTTCCAGTTGGGCTTATTATAAACCAACTTTGGTAGACTTGGGTATATTGATAGGTAGTTTCGGATTCTTCTTTACGTGGATACTTTTATTCAGTAAATCGATGCCCGTTGTTTCGATAGCAGAGGTTAAAGCAGTAGTTGATGGGTCTCAACCATCTCATCATGAGGAAGAATAGTTATGAGTGATAAAGTTTTATACGCTTTAGCTGCAATATTCAATACGCCGGATGAGATTATAAACGCCGCCAAAAAGGTGAGCGAAGCCGGTTATACAAATTACGATGTAAATACACCGTATCCGGTTCATGGAATGGACGGAGCAATGAAACTGAAACCTTCCAAGTTGGGTTATGTTGCATTGGTGTTCGGTTTAACGGGTACTATATTGGCTCTTACATTTATGGCATGGACTATTACAGTGGATTATCCTTTGGTAATAGGTGGAAAGCCATATTTTGCTTTCCCGGCTTACGTGCCGATCATGTTCGAAGTAACCGTTCTTTTGGCAGCTATTGCTACTGTTGTGACTATGTTATTTGTCTTGTTCAAATTCCCCAATAATAGTCACCCAATTCACGATACCGTCTATATGAAGAAAGTATCGAGCGACAAATACGGATTATTCATTCAAGCAGATGATCCGAATTTTGATGCGGCAAAAATAAGAGTCCTCTTCAGTGAGTGCAATGCAGCCGAAGTTCACGAAATTTATTATGATGAAGAAGAAGCTGCAGTAAATCCAAGAATATTTGAACCCCGTTTTATCGGATTACTCGTTGCTGTATTCATTGTGGTTTCTGGAACGGTTTATTTTTCATTGAACAAGTTGATGTTCATGGTACCGTTCAATTGGATGATGGAACAGGAAAAGGTAATTCCTCAGGAAAGTTATGCATTTTTTGCCGACGGTTTTGGAATGAGAACTCCACCAAAAGGAACTGTTTCGAGGAATCAAGAAGATTATGAGTTCTATGGTAAACCTGAAGAAGCGGCTAAAAAATTGGTAAATCCGTTATTACCTACAAAAGAGAATTTGAAATTAGGAAAGACAAAATTTGATATTTATTGCAGCCCTTGCCATGGTTTTCATGCAGAAGGGGATAGCCGTCTAAACGGACAATTCCCGAATCCTCCGAGTCTTCATTCGGAAAAAGTTCGTAATTGGTCAGACGGAAGAATTTATCATGTAATCATGGAAGGTCAGAATGTTATGCCTTCCTATGCTTATCAATTAAATCGCCAGGAACGTTGGGCGGTTATACTTTACATTCGTGCTTTACAGAGATCTTTAAACGCTAAGGAGTCAGATTTAGAATGAGTTCTACCGGTGTAGATTATACTAAGAAAGAATTACCCGGAAAAGTAAGCACTACCGGAGTGATTTTACTTGCCATAGGAATATTATCCTTGGTAATTGCATATTTATCCGAACCCGAAAGAGCTGCTTTCAACAATGTGTGGGTTCTAACGTTTTTAACCAGCGTTGGAGTCGGTTCTCTTTTTTGGGTTGCCATTGAATATTTAGCCGGTGCGGTTTGGAGTACTCCTTTCCGCAGGGTTATGGAAATTCTCTCTTTTGTGCTAGTGATTGCATTTGTATCCGGAATTCCGGCTTACCTGAATTCCCATTCAATTTTTCACTGGGCACATCACGAAGCCGTTCAAAACGATCCAATGTTGCATGCGAAAAGCCCATATTTGAATCTATCGTTCTTCGGTATTCGGCAGATTGTGTTCTTTGCAATTTGGTTGATATTTTTCATCATTTTTACCGGTAATTCTGCCAAACAAGATAGCAGCGGCGAACAAAAATTAACTACACGCAGCATAAAATTTAGCGCCGTATTCATGCCGCTTTTTGCGCTTTCTGTAACTTTTTTCAGCATAGATTGGCTTATGAGTTTGGAACCGCATTGGTTTTCTACAATTTTCGGGGTTTATTATTTTGCCGGAACTGCACTTTGTGCAATGGCGGTTATAACTTTTGTTAGTGTTAAGTTATACGAAAACGGATACCTCGTTAAGAAATTAAAAAGAGATAATTTTTACAGCTTTGGAGCTCTTTTATTCGCATTCGTGAATTTTTGGGCATACATCGCATTTTCACAGTTTCTTTTGATTTGGTATGCAAATTTACCGGAAGAAACTGTTTGGTATTTGCAAAGATGGGAAGGATCCTGGCTTATTTTTAGCGTGGGATTGATATTCGTCCATTTTATAGTGCCTTATTTTGGATTATTGTCCCAACCGTCGAAAATGAATCTTTCCAGATTGAAATTCATGTCTCTCTGGATAGTGTTTGCTCATATGTATGATCTTTATTGGATGATTTTTCCTACTTTGAGTGAGCATGGTGTTGTTTTCGGTTGGATAGAAATCGGTTCGATTGTTTTGATGATTGGAGCCGTAATTACAGTATTTGCATTTGCAAGTAAAGGAAAGAATTTAATTCCTGTAAAAGATCCTAAACTTAAACGTGGTATTGACTTTTCATTATAGGAAAGAATATGGAAGTAAATAAACCAAAATATGATGATGAATTAAAATTTAAAGAATTACTGAAAAAACCTTACCGTTTGTTCGGATGGTTTTACATGTATATAATTGTGATAATACTGGCGGGTGGTATATACTTCGTAAAACATTTAGACAATGTTTCCTTCAACTCGCTGGAACCCAGATTAGCATCCGACACTCTTGAGATTCCAAAAATTGAGATGAAAAAGGGTGGAATTCAATTGGCAGCAAATTTGGATTTGATTCAGAATCCTACCGATGAATTAATTGCCAAAGGGAAGGAACTATTTACTAATACATGTGCAAGTTGTCATGGAAAAACTGGCGAGGGGAATGGACCTGCCGGATTAAACTTGAATCCCAAACCCAGAAATTTTCATTCGAAAGATGGATGGACTAACGGCAGAAAATTCTCTCAAATGTTTAAAACTCTTACTGAGGGAATTATTAAAAACGGTATGGCTGCATATGAATATATTCCCGCAGACGACAGATTTGCCCTGATTCACTACATAAGAACTTTCGAGAATGATTTTCCGGAAATTACCAATGACGAAGTGAAGGAAATGGAAATCACCTATCATCTACTCGAAGGTCAAAAACAGCCGAACACAATTCCTGTAGAATTGGCAATGCAGAAATTGGAAAATGAAAAGGCTGCTCCCATTGTTGAAAAAGTTGATGAAATAATTACAAAAATTAAATCCGAGAAAAAAAGATACGAGTTAGTTAAATCCGTTTCGAAGGATGTGAGGAGCATGGTCGGTACGGTAATTGCCAACGGATTAAATGAAGATTTCGACAAATTTAAAAGTGCTCTACTTTATGAGCCACTGGATCTTGGATTTAATGCGAAAGTATTGAGGTTATCCGAAAAAGAAATGAAGGAATTATTCGGAATATTCAATAATATTTAAATAGATTATGAAATTAGCTAAAATTGCTAACATATTGTTTTTAATGGTTTTAACCGGTTTATTTAATGCCGGTTATGCCCAAAATGATCATCCGGAAGTAGGTGTGGTGGAAAATTTGGATGCAAAAATTCCACTGGATGCCGAATTTGTGACTTCCGAGAACGATACGGTTAAATTAGGTGACGTGCTCCGCAAACCCACTTTGATAGCATTTATTTATTATGAATGTCCGGGAATTTGCTCCCCGTTGTTGACCGATTTAGCCAGAGTAGCAGAAAAAATTGATTTGATTCCGGGGGAAGAGTTCGAAATCATCTCAGTCAGTTTCGATCACAGGGAAACACCTGAAATTGCCGCCAAATGGAAGAAAGCCTATTTCGACGGAATGAGAGGTAAATTTCCTGAGAAAAATTGGCATTTCCTCACAGGTGACAGTGTTAATATTAAAAAATTGACTGATGCGGTCGGATTTTATTTCAAACCTTCCGATGATGGAAATTATGTGCATCCGGATTTGGTATTGAGTGTTTCGCCTACAGGTAAGATTTCCAGATATATTTATGGAATCACATTCAATCGTTTCGATCTGAAAATGGCATTGCTAGATGCGGAAGCGGGAAAATCGTCTCCGGCTGTTACAAAGTTTTTACAATATTGTTTTAGCTACGATCCCGAAGGCAGGGCATACACATTAAATATCACCCGAATTGCCGGAACAATTATGCTTTTGGGAATAGCTGTATTTGTAAGTTTACTCACAATCAAGAAAAAAAAAGTTAAAGGTAGTTAAATGGCCAACGGCACTATTGTTGCTAATAAATCGTTTTTAGAAGAAGGTACTACCAAGCGTTCGAAAGGATTATCATCCTGGATATTTAGTACCGATCATAAAAGAATTGGAATTCTTTATTTGTCGTCAATTATGATATTTTTTACCGTTGCTGCAATTCTCGGTCTTTTAATGAGATTGGAATTGATTGCACCCGGGAAAACAATAGTTGATGCACAAACTTACAATTCTCTATTTACGCTGCACGGAACCATTATGATATTCTTATTTATCATACCCGGTTTACCTGCAGTGTTCGGGAACTTTTTCTTGCCTATTCAAATTGGAGCTCCGGATGTTGCATTCCCACGATTGAATTTGTTATCCTGGTGGGTATACGTTACCGGTGCTATTATTGTTTTAATTTCACTCATTATGCCCGGTGGACCGGTTGATACCGGATGGACGTTTTATATTCCATATTCGGTGAGGTCAACCGCGAATGTAATACTTCCAATTTTTGGTGCGTTCGTACTTGGATTTTCTTCCATGCTTACCGGAATCAATTTTATTACCACTGTCCATAGAATGCGTGCGAAAGGAATGGATTGGTTCAAAATGCCTCTTTTTGTCTGGGCACAGTATGCTACTTCCTGGATTCAAGTTATTGCAACTCCGATTGTTGCTATAACCATTCTTTTGGTTATTTTCGAAAGGGCATTTGGGGTAGGAATTTTTGACCCGGCACTTGGTGGAGATCCTATTCTTTATCAACATATGTTTTGGATTTATTCCCATCCGGCAGTTTATATTATGATACTTCCGGCGATGGGTGTTGTGTCCGAAATTCTTCCTACTTTTGCAAGAAGAACCATATTCGGTTATAAGGCAATTGCCATGTCATCTCTTGCAATTGCTTTTGTTGGATATTTGGTTTGGGCTCACCATATGTTTACAAGTGGATTGAGTGATACAGCTGCAATCATTTTTTCACTTTTGACTTTTATAGTTGCACTGCCCAGTGGTGTAAAAGTTTTCAACTGGGTTGCTACATTATATAAAGGTTCCATCGACCCTCAACCACCTTTGATTTGGACTCTCGTATTTATTGTACTCTTCTCAATTGGTGGATTAACCGGATTGGTTTTAGGATCGTTGGCCACTGATATTTATTTGCACGATACTTATTTTGTGGTTGCACATTTCCATTATGTAATGTTCGGCGGAACCGGAACAATGTTTTTTGCAGCGTTATTCTATTGGTTCCCCAAAATGACAGGGAAGATGTATAATAAAAAACTAGCTACTTGGACAGCTTACCTTTATTTCGTAGCGTTCAATACGCTTTATTTCCCTAAATTTTTGTTGGGATATAACGGAATGCCCAGAAGGTATTACGATTATTTGCCACAGTTCCAGACATTGCATGAAATATCTACAATCGGTTCCTGGTTGATGGCAATAGCATTGATATTAGTATTTTATAATTTGATTCACGCGGCTTTGAAAGGAGAGAAAGCTCCCGATAATCCTTGGGGTGGAGTAACTCTTGAATGGCAAACTACTTCGCCGCCGCCTTTACTTAATTTTAATAAAGAAATTGAAGTTACACATGAACCTTATGATTTTAGCCAATTGGAGGAAATGAAGAATGAGTCAAACTGATTCCGCCAACACAGTTCATCATGATATTGCGCATCGCGATGATGTGGGCGCAAGAATGGGAATGTGGTTGTTCCTTTTTACGGAGGTATTGCTCTTCGGCGGCATGTTCCTGGTTTATGCCGTGTACAGATTCAAATATTCAAATCAATTCCATATTGCTGGAATGGAATTGGATACGGCAATCGGTACGGCTAACACAATAATATTATTAACCAGTAGTTTGACCGTGGTTTTGAGTATTGCTGCTCTTCAAAAGGGAAATAAATTTCTTTCCGTTCTTTTTATTGTGTTGACTGAAGTTTTCGGTCTCCTTTTTATGATAAACAAATATTATGAATGGAGTCATAAATTCCATGTAGGCATTTTCCCCGGTTCGGAAGATTTGTTGAATAAACCGAACGGAGAAGTTTTATTCTTTGGTCTCTATTTTGTTATGACCGGTCTGCACGGATTACACGTTCTTATAGGAATGATAGTATTTGCTTTTATTTTGGTCTTCATGTTAAAAGACAAAATTACAAGCGACAATTACGTAAAATTGGAAAATGCCGGTCTTTACTGGCACTTAGTAGATTTAATTTGGATATTTTTATTCCCATTGTTCTATCTAATTCAATAGGTTTAAAATGGATAAAGAAAAACACACACATAACGATAATCATCCCGGATACGGAACATACATTTTTGTATGGCTCGGATTAGTGGCATTGACTGCTATTACAGTATCCGTCGCCGGAATGAATCTTGGTAACGTCACATTGTTAGTTGCTTTATTTATTGCTGCAATTAAATCCTCGTTAGTAATTAATATATTTATGCATATTAAGTACGAGGAGGTATTGTTCAAAGTATTTTTACTTGTTAGCGGAGCAACATTGCTCGTGATATTTTTATTAACTTTTATGGATTACACTAATCGTTGAGGATTGATTTATGTTCCCAGGTCCTTCAAATACTGTTGAAGCCGTAGATTCTGTAATGTTTTATATCGTTGCGATATCAGTAATTTTGCTATTAGGCATTACAATTACGATGATATACTTTGTATTTAAGTATAATCGTAAAAAAGGTCATAAACCTGTCGATATTCACGGCAGTGTGCTTTTGGAAACTATTTGGATTGCAATTCCCACATTGCTGGTATTATCTATGTTTTATTACGGTTATATGGGATTCAAAACCATTAGGAATATTCCAGATAATGCATATAAAATAAAAACTACCGCACAGATGTGGAAATGGAATTTTGAATATGAAAACGGAGTAGCTAAAGATACACTTTACGTTCCGGTTGATACTCCAATATTGCTGGAAATGGAATCGATTGATGTTAATCATTCCCTTTACATCCCGGCCTTCAGAATCAAAGAAGATGTTATTGCCGGAAAAATAAATTATTTAAGTTTCACTCCATCAGAAATTGGTGATTATGATATAGCGTGCGCAGAATATTGCGGATTGAATCATTCAATGATGTATACCAAAGTGGTGGTGTTACCCAAACAAAAATTTAACGAATGGCTGAAAAACAGTGCTGAAAAGAAATAATATATTATCAATATTAATGGAATTAGGGAAGGTAAGAATAACTTTCTTTGTAGCTATCTCTACTTCCGTTGGATATATACTTCAAAGTGGCAAGCTTGAACCAACAATACTTTTTGTATCGTTAGGTGTTTTTGTTTTGGCTGCTGCCTCTTCGGCATTGAATCATTTCCAGGAAAGGCATTTTGATGCTTTGATGGAAAGGACCAAGAGTAGACCAATCCCAAGCGGAAGAATTTCTTCCGATAAAGTTTTGGTGATATCTCTTTTGCTTTTAATTGCCGGTTCAACAATTTTATTGTTGACCACAAATAAAACATCTTTAATTTTAGGTTGGGTAGCCTTTATTTGGTACAATCTTATTTATACACCACTGAAGAGAAGATATGCAATGGCAGTTGTTCCCGGATCGGTAATTGGTGCATTGCCTCCGGTAATAGGATGGACTGCAGCAGGCGGTTCATTATTTGATCCACAGGTAGCTGCTTTGGCGCTCTTCTTCTTCATTTGGCAAATACCACATTTTTGGTTGCTGCTTCTTATATATGGAAAGGATTACTCCGGAGCCGGTTTCCCGGTTCTTACCGATAAATATAGTATTGATCAAATTGCAAGAATGACTTTCACCTGGATTGCCGGATTATCGACAAGTTGTATTCTTATTCCGTTCTTCGGTGTAAGTCAAAACGTGATTACCACACTGCTTCTTTTGATCATCGGTGCGACATTAGTCATTTATTCCAAGAAAATTTTAAAATCATTAAGCGGAATAAGTTTATACAGAAAAGCATTTGTTTATGTGAACTTGTATGTTCTAGCTGTTATTTCAATTTTAACTTTAGATGCTCTAATTTTTTAATATTAAGGGTTGAACAGAATGAACTTTTTGGAAAATTTTGCAATACCACAATCGGCTCATCACATTGAATTGTTATATGGATTGCTAATTTTAACATTTTTATTATTTGTGCCTTATTTGGCAATGGTAACCGGATCGCTGTTGCTGTCTCTCCGATTTAACAAAAAAGGAGACAGAACCGGCGAGAAAATAAATTATGACCTTGCCAAAAGAATAATTGACATTGTAACTTACAATAAAAGTTTAAGCTTTGCACTCGGTATCATTCCGGTGCTGAGTATGATTTTTTCTTATGCACAAATTCTGCAAGGAACCGGTTCGGGAATTGCAGAAGATATGTTGATTGCTCTAGTTTTATTGATAATAGCAATCATTGCCCTATATACATATAAATATTCTTTTCATTTTAAGGATATTCTGGGCAAAGTGAATGATGAAGACGAAGAAGTAGAAAAATATAAAGTCGGATCACAGAAATTATTCAAGAAAGCGGGTAAGCTTTCTCTTTATCTAACACTATTTACGGCATGGGTTTTCTTTGCAGTGGTTTCTGCCGCAAGGGAATCTTCCATGTGGGGAAGTAACTTTTTTGAAATGTTATTTTCCGTGGATGCAATTGTATCCTTCCTTGGATTTATTGTACTCTCTTATTTTATTACTGCTGTTGTAGTATTTTATGCTTACTTTAGACCTAATACTGAATTCAAACTGCCGGAAGAGGAAAAAACAGCACTGAAAAATATACTGTTAGCAACAATACTATTAACAGTATTTTTGATCCCGGTATTTGTTCTTCTTTCTGTAATTACAACTTCGGGAGAAGCACTCAATGGTAATTTATTCGTTTTTTCGCTTCTTTCGGTTTTAGTTCTATTGGTTATTGGAAGTTTGACTTATGCTATGAGAAAAACCGGTGGGACAGATCATGTTACTTCGGTTTTATTTCTCGGTTTAGTTTTTATGATATTCTTCATTGTAAAAGATCAATCGGCATTCGAAACAAGCACCCGAAACCAATTTGTGGAATTAAGCTCAGCTTATGAAGAATATAAAGTTAATCTTCAAAAAGAGTTTGGTTCATTTGTTGAAACTGTTAACGGTGCCGATATTTATAACGGAAGATGTATTGCTTGCCACGCATTCGACAAGAAGGTGGTTGGACCTCCTTATAATACGGTTCTTGGCAAATACGATGGCAATGTGGATAATTTGGTAAATTTCATAATGAATCCTGTTAAGAAAAATCCCGATTATCCGAATATGCCTAACCAAGGATTAAAGCCAAACGAAGCTAAAGCAGTTGCAGAATATATTCTTTCTGTTTATAAACAGAATAATCCTCAACAATAAAATCAATTTTGACTAAGTTGAAATACCTCTAAAGGGATATCTCTTTAGAGGTATTTTTTTATTTGCTTAAATCATCCCACTCCAATTTTAAAATTGGATATAATTTTCTTAGGTTTCGAGTATAATTGAGTGGATTAGAAAAAGGAATCGTTTTTAAATGAGTGAAATGTTAACGGTATTAAAAGCTCTTACGTTATCAACAGATTATCTTTCAAAGAAAGGTGTTGATGAAGCGCGGGCAAATGCTGAGTTGATGCTGAGTGATATTCTTAAGTGCAAAAGACTTGATCTTTATTTAAGATTTGATAAACCTCTCAGCGAGTATGAAAAAGTAAAATACCGCGAATATTTGAAAAGAAGAGGAGAGCGGGAACCTCTTCAGTATATATTGGGACATACGGAATTTTACGGCATGGAATTTAAAGTCACTCCTTCGGTTTTAATTCCTCGTCCTGAAACGGAATTGCTTGTTGAAAAAATTATTGATGAGAATAAAAATAAATCAAATTTAAGGATACTGGATATAGGTGCCGGATCCGGAAACATTTCAATTGCCTTGGCTAAATATTTAGTTAATCCCAAAATTACTTCAATTGATATTTCAGCAAATGCATTAAATATTGCTAAGGAGAATGCAATATCAAATTCGGTTGAGGAATATATTGATTTTGTTGAATTTGATATTATGAATTCAAACATTGATAAATTGGGCGAATTTGATATAATTGTTTCTAATCCGCCGTATGTAAGTATGAACAACATGAATAATCTTGAGCCGGAACTAAAGGAACATGAACCAGTTGAAGCGCTCACGGATAACTCGGACGGTTACTCATTCTACTACAGAATATCCGGGATAGCAAAGCAACTTTTACCCAACGGTGGAAAAATATATTTTGAGATATCCGAAAATCAAGGTGAGAAGGTATCTCAAATTATGGTTGAAAACGGAATTCAAAATATCATTATTCTTAAAGATTATCAGGATTTGGAAAGAGTAGTTAGCGGAGAATTAAAATGAGAGCTTTAGTACAAAGAGTATCCGAAGGTGGTGTATATATAAAAGATCCATTTCATGAAGAAGAAATAGGAAAAGGAATGGTAATTCTTTTAGGTGTGAAAGATGGCGATTCGATTGATGATGTTAATTTTGTCGCCGATAAATGTTCCAACCTTCGAATTTTTGAAGATGAAAATGAGAAGATGAATCTTTCGCTTAAAGATATAGACGGAGAGGTGCTGGTTATTTCCCAGTTTACATTATATGGAGATGCTAGAAAAGGGAACAGACCCAGTTTTATTGAAGCCGCAAGACCCGAAACCGCAATTCCGTTGTACGAAAAATTTATTGAACGAATGAAAATCAATCTAGGTGATGATAAAGTTAAATGCGGCATTTTCGGAGCCATGATGTCTGTTAAGATCATCAATGACGGTCCTGTAACAATACTAGTTGAGTCGAAATAAATGGGCAAAGTTTTGATGATATTTGTTGATGGTGTTGGGATTGGCGAAAAGAATCCTGATAAAAATCCATTTTTCAGTCATGGCTTTCGATTGTTTGATGAACATCTAAGTTTTTATCCTTATTTAGGTAATGAGACCTTTCGTAATCAATCTGAGTTTGTTTTCCCCATCGATGCAAACTTAGGAGTGGATGGTTTACCACAAAGTGGTACGGGACAAACAGCAATATTTACCGGAATTAATGCAAGTAAGCATGTTGGTAAACATTTTGGGCCTTTCCCTTATTCAACCACAATTGAGTTTATTAAAGAGAAAAGTATTTTTCGTGAAGTCCGGAAAAGGAATAAGAAAGCTTATTTTGCTAATGCTTATCCTAAGCCATTTTTCGATTACATCAATTCGGGCAAAAAAAGACTTAATGTAACTTCTTTGGCTGCGTTGAATGCCGGGATGAGATTGAACAATGCTGTTGATGTGCACAAGGGAAGAGGGTTAACCGCAGAAATAACAAACTTCAGATGGATTACCAAGTTAAATTATAAGTTGCCGGAGATATCTCCAGAGCTGGCTGCCAAAAGATTACTACGAATAGCTAATAAAAATGATTTTACTTTGTTCGAATACTTCCTGACCGATCATTTGGGGCATTGGAGATTAAAGGATTATTTTGACAAAATTTATAATATATTCGATGACTTTTTATTCCATCTTTTTGATAAGAGAGATAAGGATTTAAATATAATACTTTGCTCGGATCATGGTAATTTCGAAGATTTATCAGTAAAAACTCATACCCGTAATCCGGCATTGGGCATATCCGCCGGTCCGGATGCCGAGCATTTTGCCAAAAGCATAATTGACTTAACGAATATAAAGGACGCTATCCTTAAAGTGATTTGAGTAGGAATTTATTCCCGATAGTATTTTTCCTTATTATTATCGGTATTATTCTAGCGAAATCAACTACTCTAGGCCTAGAGTATTCTACCACAATATTATTCATTTCATTAATTTTAGTATTTATTGGGAGCAAACTTAAAAGATACCCGTTTCTGCTTACGACATTAACAGCGATTATTTTTATTGATATCGGGTATATATTATTTCAAATATCCGCCACAGATAAAATCAGTTATCCGTTCGAAAAAACAAAAATTTCCAATTATACTTTGAAAGGGATCGTAAAATCTGCTGAATTACCGACCGATACTAAATTCAAATTCATAGTCAACGCCTTATGTACTAATGGAAAAAACGGAAGCCTAAATGGTTATAAATTTCTCATCAACTATTACGATAGCTCTAAATCACTCAAAAAATTATCAGAAAAAATAAATATTGGTGATTCGATTCTGGTAAAAGGCACATTGTTAAAACCAAAAAATCGCAGGAATCCTTTTGAATTCGATTATGAAAAATATTTGAATGAGAAAGGAATTGCAGCAACACTAAATGTTTATCGTTCTTCTAATATTGTAATATCCAAAGGGGAGAAAGATTACAGAAATTATTTTTGGCAATTAAGAAAAAACTTAAACTCTAAATTGTTGAATCTCTGCGATAAAAAATCTTATTCTTTAATTAGGGGATTGATCCTTGCCGACAGAGGTGATATCGATTATAATGTGAAAAATAATTTTATTAATGCGGGAGTAATTCACGTACTTGCGGTCTCCGGTCTCCATGTAGGATTAATTACACTGATATTCTTGGCGTTGTTTGGAAGATTAAACATCTATTTCAAATTTCTAGCTACTTTTCTCGGTCTCTGGTTTTTTGTAGGATTAACCAATGCTCCAACTTCTGTTGTGAGGGCTGCTTTAATGAGTACCTTTGTAATGCTCAGTTTTTTAATGGGAAGAAAATACAATCTAATTAACTCGGTGTTGCTTTCAGCATTGGTAATTCTTTTTGTCGATCCGAAACAACTATTCAATCCGGGTTTTCAACTCTCATATTCTGCGGTATTATCTATTATTCTTATTTATCCAAGATTCGGATTAATAGTTAAACGACTCCAGACAAAAAATATTGTGATAAATTATTTAGTAGCACTCTTTTTCGTTAGTTTGGCAGCTCAAATTGGGACATTGCCTTTTACAGTATACTATTTCCACAAATTTTCTGTAGCCGGAATTTTATCAAATTTATTGGTAATTCCTTTAATTGCAGTAATTCTTAGTTCAGGCATACTTGTAATATTATCTTCACTTTTGTCAAATTGGATAGCCTCAGTTTTTGCAGTAGCATCATCTTTATTTACAAGAATTCTATTCATTGTTTGTAATACTATAGGTGAATCCGGCATTTCACACCTAAAAATAAATCACTTCAGCATTTTTGATTCTGTATTATACTTTGTTGCGCTGTTAATTATTATATACTTTATGAATTCGCGATTTAATTTTAGAATAAAATTAACTCTAATCATATTGACCGGCCTGGTCTTTTATTTGTTTTCAACTATTGATAATTTTAAATATTTTAAAGAGAATGAGATGTCGCTGATAATGATAGACGTCGGGCAGGGGGATTCTTTCCTTTTAAGAACACCGGAAGGAAAAAATATTCTAATCGATTGCGGAGAAAAAGGGAAATATTTCGATGTTGGTGAAAGGGTAATCTATCCGTTACTCAGCAATCTCGATATATACGAACTTAATTATTTGTTTATTTCACATCTTGATAACGACCATTACGGTGGGTCTTTTGCAATAATGAGATTTATGAAAGTGGATACTGTATTTCTTCCTTTTCATGAACCGACTAATAAAGACGTGGCATTCCTCGATTCGTTAAAAAAGTATGATATACCTTATCAATTCTATCACAAGCAGAAAATCAATTTCGGCAATTCCGGAATAATAATTTTGAATGATACTACAAATCTAAAGTTTAGTAACAGAAACGATGGCAGCGGAATCTTCAAATATAATTATTATAACAATTCTATTCTTTTTACGGGTGATTTGGGCATTGAAGGTGAGAATAAGTATGCTTCAGTTTACGGGAATTTATTGAAAAGTGATATATTAAAAGTGGGGCATCATGGCAGCAAACATTCTACTGGTGAGCACTTTCTCAGTATTGTCCAACCGTCAATTGCTCTTATAAGTGTTGGCGAAAATAACAAGTTCGGTCATCCCGAACAAGTCGTACTTGAAAAACTAAAAAATGATTCAATTAAGATATTTAGAACAGATAAAGAAGGAGCGGTAATTATTCGTGGTGACGGAAATATTTTACGTAAGTTCGATTGGAGAGATCATTGGTAAAGAGAGGGTAAATGGTTATTTTTGTCCGATTGTAATCTGAATTTTGTACAGTAATTAAATGCGAGTGTAGTATGAATGATCTTTTAATTGTGTATATTGGTCTTGGACTAATTCTTTACATCTTTTTCGTTCTTGCCACAGCAAGAAATGCAATATTAAAAGGAATGAATGCCGGTTTAATGCTTTTGCTTGGCTTAATCATTCCTCCAATAGCCTATCTCTTCACCCTTGGAAAACCTAAAGTTGAAAGGAAATCTTCCGAAGATTCTACTTTTCTGGAAAACATAATAATGGAGTTGACCCAACCTTTTGTTGATCTGGGAAATACTTCAAGAGCTCTTCTTGGTGTAAATATTTCCTATGTTCTGGAAGGATTAACCTATTTCGGGGTAGTTGGTTTATTGGCTATCTTTTTCAATCAATATATAAAACTTGATGATATCGATGCCGGTAGAATGGTTGGAGTATTAACTGCCGGTATCACCATTGCGATGCTATTCCTCGGAGCCACCGTTGATTGGATTGGGTTACGCAAATCCCTTTTGATAGCACTTTCTTTAATGTTCGTGGGTAGAGTTTTATTAACGATGTCTCCCGATTTAGGTGAACCCGGATTATGGGGTTCCGCTCACATTATTTCCCTTTTGGGTATATTGGGAATTATTCTCGGATACGGCATTTATCAACCGGCTTGTTATGCGGGAGTTAAACAACTTACTACCGAAAAAACTGCCGCAATGGGCTATGCAATGTTATATGCTTTAATGAATTTAGGCGGTTTCCTCCCGGGAATTATCTCCCCTCCGATCCGTAAGGCGTTTCAAATTACCGGTGTATTTTGGGTTTATGCAGCACTTACAGTTGTAGGAATAGGCGTTGTCTATTTCGTAATAACTAAGAAAGCAATGAAAGATGCATTGGATGCTATTAAAGATGAAAAGGGCGAATCTCACGAGGAAGAGGAAGACCCGATGGCAGAAATGACTTTAAAAGAAAAAGCAAAGTATTACCTCAAAAACTTTCCAATGCGCGATCTCAGATTCATGTATTTTATTTTTATTTTGATTCCAGTGCAAACACTTTTCGCTCATAACTGGTTGACCCTTCCACAGTATACCTCAAGAGCGTTCGAAGGTTTTGTGCAAGATAATTTCGAATTTTTTGTGAATCTAAATCCAATACTGATATTTATTCTTACGCCAATGGTTGCTGCTTTAACCAGTAAAAAAGATACTTATAAAATGATGATTTACGGTACTTTTGTGATGGCATCTCCAACTTTTATTCTAGCTATCGGTCCTTCATTTACAACTTTGATGGCTTATCTTGTGTTAATGACAATAGGCGAAGCGATGTGGCAGCCTAGATTTTTACAATGGGTTGCAGAAATTGCACCTAAAAACATGACCGGTATTTACATGGGAATTGGACAATTCCCTTGGTTTTTGACTAAAGTTGTTACTTCCTTGTATTCGGGATGGTTTTTGATGAAATATTGTCCTGCTGATGTGCCTCCATCGCAAATGAATACCGAAACAATGTGGTTAATCTACGGATTGATTGCAATCATCAGTCCGATTGGCTTGGTTTTGGCAAAGAATTGGATGCAAAAAGGATTCAAAGTAAAACACGAAGGATAATTGAAAATAATTAGGCTGCCTCGGCAGCCTTTTTTATTCATCCTCCAAAACTACGGCGGTTCCGTTTGCCGAAACCATCAACATGCTTCCGCCTTGCCCGATTGTTTCATAATCCAAATCTACTGCTATTACTGCATTACCGCCCAATTGTCTAGCCTGTTCGGTCATTTCTTGAATTGCAATATCTTTAGCTTGTCGCAATTCTTTTTCGTAGGCTGCGCTTCTTCCGCCAACAATGTCACGAATGCCGGCAAAAAAATCCTTGAAAAGATTTGCTCCCAAAATTGCTTCGCCGGATACCAATCCGAGATATTTTACTATTCTTTTTCCTTCTATAGTGTTAGTGGTAGTTATTAACATTTTTACCCCTTATTTTTTGCTTCTTAAATATAACGGAAAATTTATGAAATATCTTCCGCTAAATCGTTAAATTTGTATATCAATTTAACATTTTTTTTGAATGAGAAAAACTTTCGCCAAAATTAATCTCGATAATCTAAAATTTAATTATCTTCAACTACGTAAAAAGGTAGGGGATAAGAAGATTTGTGCCGTAGTTAAAGCCGATGCATACGGTCACGGAATGTTAAAATGTGTTGAAAAACTTGAATCGCTTGGAGAAAAGAAACCCGATTACTACGGTGTGGCAATGCTCGGCGAAGCCGTTGAACTAAGAAAAAGTAAATTGACTAAAGCCAAAATTATTTCTTTTTCTCATTTTGATCCGGAAGAATTAGAAGATTATTATAAATATAAAGTAATTCCGTCCGTTACTGCTCCATCACAAATTTCCAATCTTAACCGACTTGAATTAAAGAAAAAGTTATTGATCCATGTGAATATCGATACAGGGATGCGTAGAACCGGTTTGGAATGGAAGGATGCCGTCAAGCAAATTATTAAGCTATCGAAAATTAAAAATGTTGTGATAGACGGAATTTATACTCACTTTGCAACATCGGATGAAAAGGATAAAAGCTATTCCGAATTACAACTATCCAGATTTACCTCCGTGCTTGCGGAATTAGACTCGAACGGTATAAACTATGGAACAGTTCATGCAGCAAACAGCGGAGCTATTTTAGATTTACCCGAAAGTTACTTTGACATGGTGCGCCCGGGAATTTCACTTTATGGATATTATCCTTCTTTAGAAACTTCTGAAAGTGTTTCGCTTAAACCGGTGTTGGAACTGGAATCTGAAATTTACGAAATTAAAAATATTCAAAAAGGGGAATCTGTTTCCTACGGAAGAATATACAAAGCTCCCTATGATATGAAAATTGCTTCTGTTGCCATTGGTTATGCAGACGGTTATAACAGAAATCTATCCAACCGCGCGATAGGTATTATCAAAAATCAATTAGCATATCAAATTGGACGGGTGACGATGGATAGAATAATGTTCGATGTAAACGATATTAAAGCAAAAGTAGGTGATAAAATAATTTTGTTAGGAAAGTCAAAACACTTTAAATTTGATGCTTGGGATTGGGCTAAAATTTTAAATACAATTCCTTACGAAATAACTTGTGCAATAGGCAAAAGAGTGCCGAGAATTTATAAAGGTTGAATTGGATATCAAAACTCAATACATAGTGCAGGCAATTACAAACGCAGCGAATAATTTGCGACTCAGTTCCGAAAAAATTGAAGTCGTAACTTTGTTACGCGAACATTTGGCTTCTTCCGAAAATTTGGAATCTGAAATTGCCAGATTGAAGAAGATTACAGAATTTTCAAAACTAGCCGTCAGGTTGAGTGAGCTGTACAATTATATCTCGGGAAATCTTTTGGATTTCAACAAACTTTCAGATATTTTTAGAGAACACAGTCACTCGTTGGTTAGGGAATTGAGTAATTTACTTGATGTTGTTACTCCAATGAGTTTTATGAAAATAATAAGCGGAGATAAGGAGCAAACAATTTCCGTAGATCTCACAATAGAGAAAAAGAATTCAATCCGGTTGGAAGATATCACTTCCGATGTTTTGCAAACGGCAACTAAATCCGAGGATTTCTTCAGCAAAGAACCGGAAACTAAATCACAGGTGGAATTGCCTGTTGAATCATCTACAGATTTTAATTATGATGTATTTGTAGAGTCTGTTTTAGACCCAATAAAACAAATTGATGCTTTTCTTACAGATTTGGAATTTGGCAGAAGGGATGAAGAAAAGATCGAAATTTTTTACGATTGGATGATAAGGAATAAAAATTTATCGAAAAAAGCCGGATTGGAAATAGTTGCTAAAATGCATGCTCTTTTGCAAAAATCTTTCGAGTTGATAAGAGATCATGAATTTAATTTATCAAAGGAAAATCTCGACTCGCTTCGCGCATGCTTGATTGTAATTGTAGCTGTTGTCCGCCAGAAGGATGTTGATATTTCTTCATTTATCGAAAAGGCGGAAAAACTTAATTATATTTTGTAAATGAATTAGGAAACGAAATGAATATTTATGCAGTAATAATGGCCGGTGGAGTTGGATCACGATTTTGGCCGAGAAGTACGGAACAGAATCCGAAACAATTACTTCGTATTTTTGGCGAAAATACGATGATTCAAGACACCGTGAACAGATTAGACGGTCTTGTTGAAGATCAAAATATTTTCGTAGTAACTAACAAAATCCAAAGGGCAAAAATAATTGATCAGTTAAGTCAATTGCCCGAGGAGAATATAATTGCAGAGCCGTTTGGGAAAAATACCGCTCCATGCATAGGATTGGCTGCAACCATAATTAAAGCAAAAGATCCTGATGCTGTGATGGTTATCTTGCCCGCTGATCATCTGATTCAAAATGTGGAAGAGTTTAGACGGGTAATTAAACTTGCAGCGGAATTCGCAAATAAATCAAAATCACTTGTTACCTTGGGTATTAAACCGGATCGCCCGGAAACCGGTTACGGTTATATTCAATTTCAAGAAGAACCGCTCGAAAATGAAATTCATAAAGTTTATACATTTGCTGAAAAACCGAATTTGGAAACAGCAAAAAGGTTCATTGATTCCGGGGATTTCCTCTGGAATTCAGGTATGTTTATTTGGAGAGCGGATGTTATACTGAATTATATGGAAAAACTAATGCCTGAGCTGTACGAAGGAATGTGTGTTGTAGATAAAGCGATCGGGCAGGAAAATTTTAACGATGTGGTAACTGAAGTTTACGGACAACTCACAAAGATTTCCATCGATTACGGTGTAATGGAAAAGGCAAAGGATGTTTACGTAATTCCGTGTGAATTCGGATGGAGCGATGTTGGAAGCTGGGAAACAGTCTATCAACTATCAGAAAAAGATAAAGATGGAAATGCAGCCGCCGGAGATGTTTATCTTCATAAAACAAAAAATTCTTATGTTTATTCCGAAGGAGACTTCACGGCTGTTATCGGGTTGGAAAATGTAATTGTAATTAACAACAACAACACATTACTGGTTTGCAATAGAGATAATGTTCAGGATGTAAAACTGGTTGTTGATTATTTGAAAATGAACGGTAAAAAAGAATTATTGTAAAATGAAAAAATTATTCACCGAAAAAGAGATACTGGAGCTTAATTCCAAAGGAATTAAAACTGTTACAATATCCAAAGGGGATATTATCACTCCTTCGGCTATGGATAAAATCAGAGAGCTGAATTTTTCAATTGTTGAAGGTGTAAAAGCAGATACAATAGACACGATTTACAGAAAGGCCGGAATAAAAAAACAAGGTATAGAGAAAATAATCGCCATTGGTTCGGATCATACCGGATTTACAATGAAAGGGAAAGTCTCTTCCTACCTTATTGATAAAGGATATAAAGTTATTGATGTTGGTACGAATGACGAATCTTCGTGCGATTATCCTGACTTTGCACTTGCCGTTGCAGAAAAAGTAAAATCTGAAGAAGCAGGTTTTGGAATTATACTCGATGCAACCGGTATACCTTCTGCTATTACCGCAAACAAGGTCCCCGGAATACGCGCTGCAACTTGTTACAATGAATTTTCCGCAAGAAGTGCGAGGGAACATAATGATGCAAATATTTTGGTAATGGGAGCCAAAACATTGGGAGAGGCAACTATTACTTCCATCATTGACGTTTTCTTTTCAGCATCCTTCTTAGGGGACAGGCATCAAAGGAGATTAAACAAAATAACTTCTATTGAAGAAAAATATTCCAAATAGGTACAGGTTAAAAAGTTGTTTTTAGAAGACGGAGTTATAAAGGAAAACAAATTTATTCAAAAAGGCGTTTTCCTGTTAACAATAAAATCACCACACATAGCCGGTTCAATCAAACCGGCTCAGTTTTGTAATGTAAAGATTAACGATTCATCCTTCCCATTGTTACGAAGACCATTTTCAGTTTGTGATGTTGAAGGTGATAATATCATTTTTATGATTCAAGTTCATGGTGAAGGTACTGAAATACTTTCACGCAAAAAGGAAGGTGAAATAATTAATTTGCTTGGTCCTTTGGGAAATGGTTTTAATTTAACAGGGAAATATGATACTGCCGTATTTGTTGCAGGTGGAATTGGCGCAGCTCCATTCCCAATGATGACCAGGCTGTTGAAAGGGAAAGATATTATTACAATTTCTGCGGCAAGGAAATCAAGCATGGTGATTAAGTATGGAATGGAAAACATTCATGTTGCCACCGATGACGGATCGGAAGGATTTCACGGTAATGCCGTAGAGTTATTCGAGAAATTGTACAATGAAAATCCCGATAGAAAAATAAAAGTTTTTGCTTGCGGACCGACTCCCATGTTAAGGGCTTTGGGTAATTTTGCAGTGAAGCACGATATAGATTGCGAACTTTCAACAGAAAGTGCCATGGCTTGTGGCTTCGGAATTTGCATGGGGTGTCCGGTTGAATCTACTGAAAGTGAAGAATATAAGTTAATATGTAAACATGGACCGGTATTTAAAGCCGGGGAGATAAAACTATGAGCGATGTGGATTTGTCTGTAAATATCGGTGGGTTGAAATTAAAAAATCCCGTCATGTTGGCTTCCGGTACTGTGGGCTATGGTGCGGAAATATCGGAATTCACGGATCTCAGTAAAATCGGTGCAATTGTAACTAAATCTATTTCGTTAAAACCCCGGAAGGGGAATCCCCCTCAACGGATTGTAGAAACGCCTTCGGGAATGTTGAATGCAATCGGTTTACAGAACGTAGGATTGGAAGCATTCATAAATGAAAAGATACCTTATTTAGCCAAGTTGGATTCAACTTTGGTATGCAACATCGCTGCAAGCAGTGTTGAAGAATATGCTCTTTGTGCAAAAGAACTTGATTCGCAAGATACGGTAAAGGCATTTGAATTAAACGTTTCTTGTCCAAACGTAAAAGAAGGCGGATTATTATTTGGAAATGATTTGAACTATGTCGGTATGATAACTGAAAAGGTAAAAGCTGTAACTTCAAAGCCGGTGATAGTTAAATTATCTCCAAATAATGCAAACATTAAAGATTTCGCAAAGCGCGTAAAAGATTCCGGTGGAGATGCGGTATCTGCAATTAATACTTTGGTTGGAACCGCTTTTGATATTTATAGTAGAAAGCCGAAAATAAAAAATATAACCGGAGGTTTATCGGGACCGGCAATAAAACCGGTAGCTTTGGCAAAAGTATTGGAGATTTCAAGAAATGTGGATATCCCGATCATTGGAATTGGAGGAATAATGGACTGGAAAGATGCCGTTGAATTTATGATTGCCGGCGCTTCCGCAATACAAATTGGTACAGTGAATTTTGTAAATCCACATGCGGGCATGGAAATAGTTGAGGGATTAAAAAACTATGCAAAAGATACCGGTTTAAAAAATATTTCTGAACTAACTGCATCATATAATTTAGATGAATATTAACGAAGCGATTGACAAACTTTATTCGATGCATAAGTTCGGGGTTAAACTCGGACTCGAAAACATTAAAAAACTATTAGAGTTCCTCGGAAATCCTCAAAATAATTTTAAGACCATACACATCGCCGGCTCCAACGGAAAAGGAAGCACGGCATCCTTCATCTCCAGTATTCTAATAGAAAATGGCTTGAGAACGGGCTTATACACATCACCTCATTTTGTTAAATTCAACGAAAGGGTAAGAATCAATGGTGTTATGATTCCCGACGAATACATTTGTAATTTTATGAATGAGTTGAATGATTATATAGACGAAAATAAACCGACTTTTTTTGAAATTACAACTGCACTCGCATTCAAATATTTTTCTGACCTGAAAGTGGATATTGCAGTGATTGAAACCGGGCTGGGAGGTAGACTGGATGCGACAAATACTATTAATCCGCTTGCAGCTGTGATAACCACCATTGCTTATGAGCATACAAATATTCTGGGAAACAGTCTCAAGCAAATTGCGTACGAGAAAGCCGGAATAATAAAAGCTAATGTTCCAACCTTTATCGGTGTAATGGGAAATGAAGCGCATGAAGAAATTGAAAAAATTGCTAAAGAGAGAAGATCTCAATTATATAAATTAGAGAATTATATTGATGTATATGAAGATTCAATATTCCTCAAAATGAATAATTCAATATTTGAAATAAATGAACTGCCATTAAAAGGGAGGCATCAATTATATAATGCTGCCTTAGCAGTGCTTACTGTGGTGAATTTATTCGGTGAGATCTCTTCGATAGAGATTAACAAAGGATTGAAAAATGTAGTTAAAAACTCTGGTTTATCCGGAAGATTTGAAATATTTAACAATAAACCCAAAGTTATTTTTGATGCTGCGCATAATGAAGAAGGAGTGAAAATATTCATAGATGAATTTCGCAAACAAGAAAAAAATTACAAGGAAAAAATATTAATCTTCGGTGCCATGAGTGACAAAAACTTATTGGGAATGGTAGATAAATTAAAAGATCATTTCGATAGATTTTGTTTTACTTCAATTGATTATGAGAGAGCTGCCAGTATAGATACTTTGATTGGAATTGCCAATAAAATCGGGATTACTGCAGAGGAATTGGACGATCCTGCTGAGTTTATAGCGAATTTCATTAGGAAAGAAAGTGAAAATTGTCTTTGTGTTTTAGGATCAATTTATATTTTAGGGGAAATTAAGGATAAATTGTCAAAATATGCTTGACATTCTTCGACAATTCTTTTAAGTTTCGATGTGCCTCTTGTTCCTTTCGTTAAAATCAAGGACAAAAATTTTATATCAAATGATCCCCTGATAAAGTATTGATTTAGTAGTTGATCAGAGAATTTATTTATTAAACAAGTAAGGGTAGAAACATGCCAATGGATATTTCAGAACTCCAAAAAAAGAAGATCGTTGATCTTTATCAAATTGCAAAAGAACTTGAATTAACAAATTATAGCGACTTAAGAAAACAAGAATTAATATTCAAAATATTAGAGGCTCAAACTCAGAAAGACGGACTTACATTTGCCAAAGGTGTATTGGAAGTAATGGCCGACGGATATGGGTTTTTAAGATCGGCAGATTATAATTATCTTCCATCGCCCGACGATATTTATGTTTCCCCGTCCCAAATTAAAAGGTTTAATTTAAGAACCGGTGATTTTGTGAGCGGACAAATAAGGCCTCCGAAAGAAGGTGAGCGTTTCTTTGCGTTACTCAGAGTAGAGGCAGTTAACGGATTGAATCCAGAAAAAATAAGAGTAAGGAAATTATTCGATAACCTTACTCCTCTTTATCCAATGAAACGCCTTAAACTTGAAAGTGCTCCTGGCGAATACTCTATGCGCATTATGGATCTGTTAGCACCGATTGGAAAGGGGCAGAGAGGTTTGATTGTTTCTCCGCCTAAGAGTGGTAAAACAATTCTACTTCAAAAAATCGCAAATTCAATTGCCCGCAATCATCCGGAAGTAAAACTCATTGTTCTGCTTATCGACGAACGACCTGAAGAAGTTACAGATATGCAACGTTCAGTTCAAGCAGAAGTAATTTCTTCCACTTTCGACGAACCCGCAGAAAGACATGTGCAAGTTGCGAATATGGTAATTGAAAAAGCAAAAAGATCCGTTGAAGCCGGAGAAGATGTTGTGATATTGCTTGATTCAATAACAAGATTAGCTAGAGCACACAACACCGTTATCCCTCATTCGGGTAGGATTCTTTCCGGTGGTGTGGATTCGAATGCATTGCAAAAACCGAAGAGATTTTTCGGTGCCGCCAGAAACACAGAAGAAGGCGGAAGTTTAACAATTATTGCTACCGCATTAATTGAAACTGGTAGTAGAATGGATGAAGTTATCTTCGAAGAGTTCAAAGGAACGGGTAACATGGAAATTGTTCTTTCGCGTGATCTTTCCGATAGAAGAGTCTTCCCGGCAATAGATGTTAATAAAACGGGTACACGTAAAGAAGAATTGCTCCTTAGTGAAGAAGAACTCTCCAAGATATGGATATTGCGTAATTTCCTCAGCGATATGGATACAGTTGAGGCAATGCAATTCTTACTCGATAAAATGAGAGGAACGAAGAATAATAAAGAATTTCTTAATAGTATGAATACTTAAGAATTTAACCCCTCTCCGGAGGGGTTTTTTATTTCACTACCTTTGTTTAACTTTTATACCTAAATTAAACTTTAATCGTTATGATAGATATTGTAGTTAGTTGCGGAGATATCAACGGGATTGGTCCGGAGATAGTTCTTAAATCCATAAAGCATTTTGTAGATAGAAAAGATATCCGGTTCATCTATTTTGCCCCGGAAGCTATAATTGATTTTTATCCCGGTTATAAAAACTTCAAGATGATTGACGATTTGACGGACATGACCGGAGATGAAAGCGTAATAATTAAAACAGGCAAAGGGGAAATTGAATTAGGAAATCCTACCAAGATTTCGGGAGAAATAGCTTACCAATCATTATTATCGTCAATTGATTATTGTAAAAATCATTCTACTAATTCGATACTTGTTACATCTCCACTTTCGAAATATGCTCTTTCATTAGCAGGAATCAATATGCCGGGGCATACGGAAATATTAGCAGAATCGTTTAATGTAAAAAACTATTCGATGATGTTTCTTTCGGAAGAATGGAAAGCCGCTTTGGCTACAATTCACATTCCAATCCGGGCAGTTAGTGAAAACATTTCGTTTGAAAAGCTGTTCGACCAATTAACACTGTTAATTAAAAGTTTATCAATCGATTTTGGAATTAATCATCCTGAGATTGCGCTTCTTGGATTGAATCCACATGCCGGAGAAAATGGAAAGATCGGTAACGAAGAGAAAATGTTAGAGGATGTAATATCAAAATTCGAAAATGTTAACGGGCCGTTTGTGCCGGATGCCTTTTTTGCCAGAAAGAAATATAAAGAAGTTGATTTAACTCTCGGCATGTATCACGATCAAATTTTAATACCGTTCAAATTATTGAACCCAAATGCCGGCGTGAACTTTACTGCGGGATTACCGATAGTTCGTACCTCTCCGGATCACGGAACCGCCTTCGATATTGCCGGTCAAAACAAAGCCGATCCCCAAAGTTTTATTCATGCCATAAACTGGGGGATTAAGATATTAAATAACAGAACTGTGGGAAATGGAAAATAAAACTTATTCTGCCGTTGCCAAAATCTATGCTCACTTAATGAGGAAAGTTGATTATAATGATTGGGCGGAATATCTTAAACAGCTTTCAGCCTATGCAAGATATAAAATTACAAATGTACTAGAAATTGCAGCCGGTACTTGTCCCATTGCTTGTGTGTTAAAGAATGAATTCCCAAATCTTATTGCAACGGATTTATCCAAAAATATGTTGCTTCAATGCAATGACGATTCACTAAAACGTGTGGTAGCAGATATGCGCAGACTACCGTTCAAAACCAAGTTCGATTTTATCTATTCAACTTTTGATAGCGTCAACTATTTATTAAGCGAAGAAGATGTGGAAAAGTTTTTATCGGAAGTTTCGGAATTGATGCATGAAAAAAGCATTCTGACATTCGACGTAAGTCTTGAGAAAAACAGTTTGAAATATGAAAGGAAACTAAACAGGAGAGGGAAGGTCAACGGTATCAAATATATTCAAAAAAGCAATTATGACAGAGTAAAAAAGATACATGAGAATAGATTCATAATAAAAGATCAAGACGGAAATACTTTCGAAGAAGTTCATCGTCAAAGAATTTATGATTTGATAGATTTTTTCGAATTTATTGAAAATAGCGGTATGTTTGTAGTTGAGTGTTTTGAAGCTTTTACATTTGACGATGCTGATCAAAATACTGACAGAGCACAATTTGTTATAAAGAAAGGTGTTGAATGCTGACGATTGCCGAACTCGATTTTGCATTTGAAAATCAAACAATATTTCAAAATTTGAACATTTCCGTAGAACCGGGTGAATTCGTATACTTGATTGGACAATCAGGTATCGGCAAATCAACTCTTTTCCAACTAATACTGATGAATTTATTACCGGACGGTGGATATGTTTCGTTCGAAGATTTTTCTTCAGATAATATCAAACCTAAAAACTTACCATTCTTAAGAAGAAAAATCGGGGTTGTGTTTCAAGATTTCAAATTGTTGGATGATAGAACCGTTTATGAAAATCTCCTTTTTGTGATGAAGGTGACAAAAAACGGGAACAGAAATTATAAGAAAAAGATATTGGAAGTTCTTACCGAGGTAGGGCTTTCCCATAAATCTAAGAAATATCCGTCCGAACTATCGGGTGGTGAAAAACAACGTGTAGCCATTGCCAGAGCCATAATAAACGAACCCAAACTTTTACTTGCCGATGAACCGACCGGTAATTTGGACCCGGCAACAACACAAGAGATTATGGAGATCATTAAAAAAATTAATAAAAGGGGAACTGCTGTAATTTTTGCCACACACGATTACGATTTGGTGAAAAACTATCCCGGCGATAAAATATATAAGGTAGAAAATTTTACCGCCAAGAAAGTAATTTTGAAATCTAAAGAAGGTTAGTTTAAGTTAGCTAAAATCTCTTCCGTTACTTTTTCCACCGGTTGAGAACCATCAATGGAAACCATCTTAATTTTTTTCTGCAGAAAATCGAATACAGGTTTGGTTGAATTCATGTAGATTTCCAATCTGTTTTTAATTATTTCTTCGCTGTCGTCGGATCTTCTTTGAAGGGTGCCTTCCATCCCACAATTAGGACACTTATTCACATCAGTCATGTTCAATAGATTTGCGATGAATCCGCAATTAGAACAGGTTCTTCTGGAAGTAAGTCTTTTGATAATAACATCATCTTTTACAGTCAGCTTTATCAGTTTAACGTCTGATATTCCCAGTTCATCAAAAATTGAAAGTAAAACTTCGGCTTGATTTAATGTTCTTGGGAATCCGTCAAGAATAAAACCGTTTTTACATTTATCGCTTTTAAGAGCATCCTTTATTATTTCGCCCATGATGTTATCGGGCACTAACTCACCTCTGTCGACAATTTCTTTTGCTTTTATCCCAATTTCAGTTTGGTTGGCAATTGCTTCGCGGAGAATATCTCCGGTGGAAATATGTGCTATGTTAAATTTAGAAGCTAAAATTTTCGCCTGAGTGCCTTTACCCACACCGGGAGCGCCAAAAATGATAATATTCATTTTTCCTCTAATTTTCTTTTCGATTCAAAATATTTTTTCAATAATCTATTCGACTCTTCAGCCAAAATACCTGAGTATACATCAGGTTTATGATTATACTTATTTTCTTCCAATAAATTATATAAAGAACCGCTCGCACCAAATTTCGGTTCGAACGTTCCGAAATATACTTTATTTATACGGCTTAATAAAATTGCACCTGCACACATAATGCAAGGTTCTGCAGTAATATAAATATCGCAATCGGTTAAGAATTTCGATTTCAAATGATTTGCTGCTGAGGTGATTGCAATTATTTCCGCGTGTGCTGTGGGATCGTTTAATCTGCCGGTTTGATTATAACCTTTACCGATAATTCTGTTTTTATGTACTACTACAGCGCCAATTGGGACTTCGTCTTCTTCCATTGCCAATTCTGCCAATTGCAGCGCCGAATACATGTATTTGTAAGTCTCTTCGGAAAACAGCAAAATTATAAGTAATTATTTAATTAAAGTCTAAAATAAATGTTTATTTCAGAAAGAATCAAATTTATACTAATTGTCTTTTAAATATTCTTTCCAGAATAGGTAGTTGCATGTGAATCATTTTACTCTATTTAATGAAAATTAGTGTGGTTAAAGAGATTAGTATTTTTTTCGACTTGACTTTTTCTGGTGCAATTTTTAATTTGATTTTTAGTCGGGGATAATCTTGTAGGAGAGCATTGGAGTACCTGCTCTTCATAGTTTTGTAGTTTGGTATGAGGGGCTGATTTAGCAGAATAAAAATAGCTATAAATGGCCGGGCGTGTGCTCGGTCATTTTGCGAGGG
>CAZULK010000003.1:0-16015 GCA_964621225.1 uncultured Melioribacteraceae bacterium
GAGACGCAAGATCTTGCGTCTCTAACAATGACGTTGGGATTGAATATTTTATTGTCGTGGTTGGATTGAACGGATTCGGATAATTTTGATACAATTTATATTCTTCCGGAATTTGATTTCCTTCTTCTTTTATCTCCGTTAATGTAATCCCAAACCATTTTAACGCCTGAACGTGCGGGGCTTCGGATGTAAATCCGTACCAGAAATAATTATCTCCGGGCGAATCGAGCGACAGAGGATCGAATGCAAAAAATACAATTTTATTACCATTGTCTAAAGTTCTGTGTCCACCTATTGGAAACCATTTATCGTACTTCTTGCTATAACCAGTCATGTCAACTTCCACATCGGGTAAAAATTTAACGCCGTCCAACCAATTACTTGCCGGTATCTCAAAATATGGATTATACAGCATTGTATCACCACGGGAATTATAGATTTGAAACAAAGGATCTCCCAATAAAGAGCCCTCGACAGGTTGAACAATTGAAGGCAAATGTTGATCTTCCGAACCCAAGTAATTTATATCATTATATTCGGTTTCTATTCCAAGTATATCATAATGAAATTCACCGGGAGAATGATTGAGCGAATCGATCCACTCAGATTGTTTCCCCAACCACTCGTCTCCTATCAACATGTAATTTCTGCTGCCGTCTTCTTCCAACCAAGTTCTTATGACATCGTTATTGATTTCATTTGGACCTCTCGTAGTTATCTCTACAATATTTTGATAATTTTGAACCAGTTCCTCGGACAGCGGTCCGTAACTCCACACGTCATGATCCCAGTCAATAACCGAATAGTTTACTGTATCTCCCTTTCCGAAATAATATGATTGAGGATAACCCGACGGGTTCGTAAATCCGTTGAACACTAACAAATTTGAATTGTTCGGGCAAAATATATAATATTGAAAAACCTGACTTTCAATAGTCCCTCCGGAAATACTCACCGCCGATACGTAGTATTCAATGTGAGAACATGGATCAGTTGCAGGAATAAATCCGCTATAAACATTTTCTTCAACAGAATCCATTTCTACCGGAATAAAATTATTGCCGTTAACGGAATAATAGAGTAATACCTTTGATAGGCCGTATACTCCCTCAACCGGGTTCCAACCCCCAATCGTTGCTCTCACTTCTCTCGGTTCGGTGCTTAAAGTTGTTTGCAACTGTGTAACATCTTCAATCCAAAATGGCCACTCATCAGTCCAAACAGCAAGGGCAAAATCCCATGTATATTCCCTCGACCACCATCCAACATCATTCGGGGGATCCAATCTTCCGTTAGCATAATATTTAAACCCGGGGACACCAGGTTTATCGCTAGCCAAAACCCCAACTCTTTCTACTCCAGGATCTGCAGTATTTTCAAGTACTACGCCTATTACTTCTCCCCAGTTTATGTAAAGATCGTCCACATCGATATTAACCCATTGATATTTACCGTCATTAATAGGAGAGACCAAAGCCGTCTTTCCGCTATCGGGCCAAATGGTTTCGCCAAATATATCTGTTCGTCCGGTGCCGGTTAAATCCACCCAGCCACCTGTTCTATCAGGGTTATCAAAAAAAGCTGTAGCATTGTTTCTACCGTTACCATCGGCTTCGTAATAGCCCCAATTTTGCACACCGGCATTCATCAATTCATCCCTGGTTAAATTAACTTTAACCAATTTAACCGATAATTGAGTAGTTGAATCATCCACACCGGCAATATTAAAGCCGATTCCTTGTATTTGCATATCCGCCGGCGCTATGAACCATTGCAGCAAAATTTCATAACCAAAAAATCCGAAGTTTACATCCGGCTGAACACCCCAATGCAAAGTGTCCATATTAAATTTAATTGCGGGGAGGGATTGTTTGGTTATTCGATTCCTATTTAGTTTTGAATCGACAGGAAGAATTTCTCCGGAAGATTTAATAAAGTATTTCGACTGTGGGAAAGTAATACTCACAGCCAAGAAGAAAATTAAACTTAAAACCTTTTTCATTTTCTGCCCCTTGTAAAATAAAAAAGCCCGCTATTTGAAAATAGCGAGCTCAATATAACAGAATTGAATAATTTATTCAAGCCTAAGCGCTTACGTTCACACCTTCTGCTAATTCCATTCCTTTTTTGAGTGCTTCCTCGTTCAACGGAATTAAATGATGATATCTTTCGGGTAGAACTTTTTTTAGTCCTTCCAAAATCGATTCATACGTTATTACCGGACGTTTTTTGTAGAACGCTCCAAGCATAATCATATTCAGCACCTTGGTGTTTCCCATCTTCGCAGCTTCATCTGCACCAGGAATGGCAACAATTTCAATATCATCCCTTGTAGGTGGATTTACCATATTCGTCGATTCGTAAATTAGTAATCCGCCGGGTTTAACTGCAGATTCAAATTTATCCAAAGAGGGTTGATTAAGCGCTATTACCGTATCGAATTTACTTATGATTGGTGAACTGATTTTTTCGTCGCTTACAATGGTAATACAATTTGCGGTACCGCCTCTCATTTCGGGACCATAAGAAGGCATCCAGCTAACTTCTTTACCTTCCATCATCCCGCCGTAAGACAGGATCATTCCCATAGAGAGTACGCCTTGTCCACCAAATCCAGCTATTATAATTTCTTGTGTCATAATTATTTCTCCTTACCTGGTGTTTTAAGGTCTCCCAATGGATAGTACGGAATCATATTTTCTTCCAACCATTTATTTGCTTCAACCGGTGTCATCTTCCAGTTGGAAGGACAGTTGGAAACAACTTCAATAAAACATGTTCCCGCACCTTCTTTTTGAAGTTCAAAGGCTTTTTGAATTGCCTTTTTCGTCTTACGAACATTTCCCGGTTTGTGAACCGATTGGCGTGTCACATAGGTAGTTCCCGGTAATTGAGCCACTAAATCGGTTATCTTAAGGGGATAACCGGCTTGGGAGACATCCCTTCCGTAAGGCGTAGTTGTGGATTTCATATTTGGTAATGTTGTCGGTGCCATCTGACCACCGGTCATACCGTAAATACCATTATTCATGAAGATGATTAAAATATTTTCTCCCCTGTTGCATGTATGAATGGTTTCTCCGGTACCGATGGCGGCAAGGTCGCCGTCGCCTTGGTATGAAAATACGAGTTTTTCCGGAAGAACTCTTTTTATACCTGTTGCAACAGCAGAAGCACGACCGTGTGCTGCTTCACTCATGTCTATATTTAAATAGTCATAAGCCAATACGGAACATCCAACCGGAGCAACACCAATAACATCTTCAATTATATCCATCTCTTCAATTACTTCTGCCAATAATCTGTGGACGATTCCATGTCCGCACCCAGGGCAATAATGCATCGGCACATCATACATTGCTTTTTTGGGAGCGTCGTAAACAAGGTTTTCGTTCACACAAACACTTTCTTCCTGCATCATATTTTCATAATGCTGTTCTTCTATCATTTGTTTTTCATTCATGATGCACTCCTACTAATTTCTCTTCCAATTTTTCCAGAATTTCCTCGGGGGACGGAACCATTCCTCCCATTCTTCCGTGGAATTCTACAGGTATTCTGTTACCCACAGCCAATTTAACATCCTCAATCATTTGACCGGAGTTCATTTCGATATCGAGAATACCTTTAACTTTATCTGCCAAATTCGCAATTTCCGCATAAGGGAAAGGCCAAAGAGTAATCGGGCGGAATACACCGACTTTTATTCCTTTTTCCCTTGCCAATGCAGCAGCTTTTTGGCAAATACGAGCTACCAATCCGTAGGCTGTGATTATATAATCGGCATCTTCGCAACCAACAGCTTCGTAACGTACTTCATTCTTCTCTATCTCAGCATATTTTTCCTGGAGATGTTTATTTATTTCTTCCATCTTGTCGGGTTTAAGATGAAGGGAAGTAATTACATTTCCGTTACGACCTTCCTTTCTTCCGGTTGTAGCCCAATCCAATTCTTCGAACTTTCTTTCCTGTTGAGGGAAGAGTTCAACTTTTTCCATCATTTGTCCAAGAGCACCGTCGGAAAGTATTAAAACCGGATTTCTATACTTGAACGCCAAATCGAATCCGTCTTTTACAAAATCCGCCATCTCTTGAACTGTGGATGGAGCTAAAACAATCAAGCGGTAATCTCCATGTCCACCGCCTTTGGTAGATTGGAAGTAATCACCTTGAGCGGGTTGAATTGTTCCGAGTCCCGGACCACCTCTGTTAACATTAACCAATAAACATGGTAATTCGGCACAAGCTATGTAAGATATTCCTTCTTGCATTAAGCTTATTCCGGGGGAGGATGATGAAGTCATCACTTTTTTACCGGTACCGGCAGCACCGTAAACCATATTGATTGAAGCAACTTCACTTTCAGCTTGCAAAACAATCATGCCGGTTCTTTTATTTGCCTCGCGGCTTAAATATTCCAACACCTCCGATTGAGGCGTAATAGGATAGCCAAAATAAGCGTCACAACCACAACGGATTGCAGCTTCGGCTAACGCTTCGTTACCTTTCATTAATCTGAGTTCTTTCATTGGTTCACCGTCACTGTTATGTCTTTAGTTACATTTGTTATTTTTGCTACCTGTTCTTTAGACTTTGCAGTCTGTCTGTAAACAGTTATTGCACCTTCAGGGCAAACAAGAGCACAATTAGTACATCCCGTACAATTATCCTCAATTTTAACTATATAGAGATAACCTTTGGAATTTACTTTTCTCGATTGCTCTAGCGAGTCCTGCGGACAAGCAGCCACACAGAGTTCGCAGCCCTTACATTTTTCGATGTTTAATACGATATCACCTTTTACTTTTGCCATTTTTGTACTCCGTTTTATTTAAAACAAAAAAGGTTACTAATCGCTTAGTAACCTTCCCTGAATTTCTCAGACATAATTAGGCTAATTATATCTATGTTAATTATGTTCTCTATGATTAAAATAAGACTTTTCATCCTAATAATACAATTTTGTCCGATTTAAGAATAATAAAAAACTGTGCCAAAAAAGTTACACAGTAATTCCAGAAATATCTGTTTAAAAATGCAGAATATTGGTGAAAATTCCAAAAACGAAGATTCATCATTTTCGCGTTAAAAATGATAATTTTTAATTTTGAGAATGGATATCTTCTTCTGAGAAATTCCCTTAAACTTTACGATTTAATATTATGGGATATTTAACAATTACTGAAGTTCAAACCAAACAGCGAAGCGGAAACAACATTAAAATATCAAACCGCAAATTTTTTTAAATCTTATTACCTTTCCCACATATCGCGGGCGTGCTTATCAGCATGATACGACGACCTGACAAGAGGTCCGGATTCAACAGCCATAAATCCCATCTTTAATCCTTCTTCCCTGTACAATGCAAACTCGTCCAAGGTTACATATCTATCAACCGGGAGATGATTCTTTGTCGGTTGCAGATATTGCCCTATGGTCATTATATCACAATTGGCATCTTTCAAATCCCGCATCAGTTCCAGAACTTCCTCTTTCGTTTCTCCGATACCAACCATTATACCGCTCTTTGTTCTCAATCCTTTTTCATGGAACCAATTTATAACTTCCAGACTACGTTCATACTTTGCTTGTGGTCGAACAGCATGATATAATCTCTTAACAGTTTCCAAATTATGGTTCAATATATCCGGAGGGTTTTCCATAATAATTTCGAAAGCATGTTCCTCTCCTTTAAAATCGGGAATGAGAATTTCAACCGTACAATCGGGCATTTTGGATTTTATCAACTTAACGGTTTCCGAAAAAATTCCCGCACCGCCGTCCTTTAATTCATCTCTATTAACTGAAGTGATTACAACATGTCTTAATCCGAGTTGTTCAACAGATTCGGCAACTCTTCTCGGCTCATCCAAATCTAACTCAGTAGGTAATCCTAATTTAACATTACAAAATCCGCAGCTCCGTGTACAAGTATCTCCCAAAATCATGAAAGTCGCAGTTTTGTGACTCCAACATTCGGCCAAATTGGGACATCTTGCTTCTTCGCAAACAGTGTTAAGCTTGGATTTTCGCATCAGATCCAAAACTTGCTTGTAATTTTCACCGGTCGGTAATTTAACTTTTAACCAATCGGGACGTTTTCCCAAGTCGCCTCTTCTTTTTTCGGCTTGTTCTGCAAATGCTTTTTGATGTTGATTTATCTTTTCCATTCCATAATCCATTTAAAAGGAAAACCGGCACTGCCGGCTTTCAAATTTCCAAATAATGATATTACAAAAATATCTTATATATTATTCACGTCAAAATTTTCAAGATTATCTTTAACTGCTTTCAAAAATCTGCCGCCGAGCATTCCATCAACCAAACGGTGATCATGACTAAGCGTAATATACATCATCGGTTTGATTGCAATGGTATCTTGTCCGTCAACCGTAATTACAACAGGTTTTTTAACTACGGTTCCAACACCGAGTATTGCGACTTCGGGTTGGTTAATGATAGGCGTTCCAAACAATGTTCCGAACACACCGTAATTGGTGATCGAAAAAGTTCCATCTACAACATCGTCCGGCTTCAGCCCTTTTGTTCTTGCTTTATTGCCTAATTCGGCAATAGCTTTTGCCAAACCTTTAATGTTTTTCTCGTCCGCATTTTTAATATTCGGAACTATCAATCCATTCGGTTCAACAGCAACTGCAATCCCCAGATTCACATATTTTTTAACGCGGATTTTATCCCCGTCGATCTGGGCATTCACCAAAGGATATTGTTTTAATGCATTAATTGCCGCCCAGGAAATAAATGGCATGTAAGTTAATTTTACTCCCGTATCGGAATAAAACTTATCTCTGTTCTGCTGAATATAATTGTGAATGATTGACATATCCACTTCCATAACACCCGTAACATGAACCGAAGTATCACGGCTTTTAACCATATGTTCCATTATCTTTTTACGGATATTATCCATCGTAATAATATCTTCCCTATCCGTACTTTCAACTTTTTCATCGGCTCTTCCTACCTTCTCCTGAGGTTGGACAGGTTGAATTTTTTGGTCGCCTCTTTGCTTGAGATAGGCTAATATATCTTTCTTAGTTACTCTACCTCCCACACCGGAGCCTTGAATTCTTTCCAACTCATCAAAAGAAACGTTCTCTTTCCTGGCAATATTCAATACTAGCGGGGAATAAAAACGGTTCGAAGACTTCACATCAATTTTCGATTCGGATTTTTTAATTTCTTCACCGGAGGTGACTGCAACAGCAGGTTCTTCAGTTTGACTTTCCTCAGTCTTAAGACTTTTGGGCACCTTTCCTTTGGAACGGATTCTTGCAACAACCGTATCTACGTCAACTGTTTCATTTTCTTTCACCAATATTTCTGCTACTGTTCCCTCAACCGGAGAAGGAACTTCTGTATCTACCTTGTCTGTGGTAATCTCGAAAAGTGTTTCATCAACCTTTACAGGATCACCTACATTTTTATACCATTTGATAATAGTTCCTTCCATAACGGATTCACCCATTTTGGGCATTGGAATATCTACCAAATCACCGCCAAACTTTGTTGTGGAAGGTTCGGGGATAATTTCTTTTTCTATTTCACCGTTTGTTTCAATAACGGCAACAACAGTATCTACTTCAACGGTTTCTTGCTCAAAAACTTTTATCTCTGCAAGGGTACCTGACTCCGGCGAAGGGACTTCAGTATCTACTTTATCGGTACTGATTTCAAATAATATTTCATCCCTTTCTACCTTTTCGCCTACTTTTTTATGCCATTTGATTATAGTCCCTTCCATAACGGACTCGCCCATCTTGGGCATAATAACATTAACTTTCATAAAATTTCTCCAACAAAATTAATATTCCAACAATTGCTTTAATCCTGCATAAATTGTATCTCTGTTTGGCAGGATTACTTTTTCCAATTTAGGATGAAAAGCAATCGGTGTGTCTTTAGCAGCAATTCTCTTTACAGGTCCATCCAACGATTCGAAGCAATTATCAGATATAAGAGCGGCAATTTCTGCTCCGAATCCGGCTGTAGAACTGTCTTCGTGTATTACGCAAACCTTTCCGGTCTTGCGAACGGATTTATAAATTGTATCTACATCCAATGGCGCAATTGTTCTCAGGTCGATCACTTCTACCGAATAACCTTCGGCAGTTAATTTCTTTACTGCAAAATTAGTTTCGTGAACCATGTAACCGTAAGTAACCACAGTAACATCATCACCTTCGGTTACAACCTTGGCTTTTCCGAAAGGCAACAAATAATCTGCATCCGGCTCAGGCATTGTTGCATGACTTTGTCTGTAAAGTCCTTTGTGTTCAAGGAAAAGAACCGGATCATTCAAACGTAACGCAGTTTTTAATAATCCTTTTGCATCTGCAGCGTTCGAAGGATAAGCAATGAGTAATCCCGGCATATGTGAGTAAAAGCCTTCTATATTCTGGCTATGATACAACCCTCCGCGAATGAAACCACCGACTGCAACTCTGGTAACAACCGGAGCTTCCCAATAATTATTACTTCTATATCGATAAGTAACTAGTTCATTCCTCATCTGATGAAACGCAGGCCATATGTAATCCCCGAATTGAATCTCCACACATGGTTTCAATCCCGCTAAAGCCATTCCTATTGCCACACCTTCAATACTGGCTTCCGCCAATGGTGAATTAAATACCCTTTCGTCACCGAATATAGTTGAAAGTCCTTTAGTTGCGGTAAATACTCCACCTTTCTTATCGGCAACGTCTTCTCCGAAAATATATATTTTATCGTTACGCTCCATCTCTTCGCGGAGAGCATGATTGATTGCATCAACCATTACTGTGGGTTTTCCTTTGGGCTCAGATTTCTCGTATACCAATTTATCCCTTCTGCCCGATTCATCCAGTACAAACAGTTCTGCAGTTTTGGGATCGGGATCATCGTGAGACAAAGCCCAATCCGCAGCTTCGTCAACATGTTTTTTAATTTCCTTTTTTATTTCGTCCAAAGCCAACTGTGTGGCAGCGCCTTTTTCCAACAAAAGTTTTTCATATTTTAATATCGGATCTTTTGCTTTGTCAGCTTCTATTTCTTCTTTTGAACGGTATTTATTCTGATCATCCGAAGCCGAATGGGAGAATAACCGTACACAATTTGCTTCGATAAGCGCGGGACCTTTACCTTGTCTTGCATAATTGAAAGCCGACTGTGCAACCGCATTCATTAAAAGATAATCGGTTCCATCTACAGACTGACGATAAAGATTTTCGAAACCTTTCATCATTTCCGCAACTGAGTTGTTTTTACCGGCATTCTGGTTTTCTACAGGAACCGAGATTGCATATTTATTATTTTGAATAACAAACACAACGGGAAGTTTCTCCCTGCTTGCCCAGTTAACCGCTTCAAAAAATTCACCTTCGCTGGTTGTGCCTTCACCGCTACTAACGTAAGTAACCGCATTTATTCCCTTTCTCCTGTTTGCCAATGCAGTACCAACGGCTTGGAGAAATTGAGTTCCTGTTGGGCTCGATTGAGTCGGGACATTAAATTCTTTACTTCCCCAATGACACGGCATTTGCCTTCCGCCGGTCATCGGATCTTCGGCTTTACATAATTGATGAAGAAAGATATCATGCGTTTTTGTTTCCAAACCGATCATAAAACCCAAATCCCTATAATATGGGAAAGCCCAATCGACACCTTTTTTCATCGCTTGTGCAAATGCAATTTGTGCGGCTTCGTGTCCGGCAGCACCCAAATGGAAGAAGCCTTTCCCTTGTTTAATCAAGCGGAAAACCTTTTCATCTATTGTTCTGGATAGCACCATTAAACGGTAGGCATGGAGTAACTGATCGACCGTAAGTCCTCCGAACGACCCGGTTTTTCCAGTTGGTTTCTTACCGTTTGATTTATCTTTTACGGATGTCTTCAAATTTTCATTTAATTCTTTAGCCATAGATATTTCCCAATTTTCTTTACTTTACTGATTCGTAATTCTTTTCTAAATACTTTGAATAATCTCCAATTGATTTAACTTCAACTGAATCATAATCGAACAATTTCGAGAAATTGTCGACTATCTTTTGCTTTACTTCTTTAAGATCAAATTCTTTTCCCAATTCTTTATTTAATGATGTTACTTCTTTATCGTTAATTCCACACGGAATAATGCCTTTGAACAACTCAAGGTCTGTATTCACATTAAACGCAAATCCATGCATTGTAATCCATCTGCTAACTTTAATACCGATGGCACAGATCTTTCTATCTTCAATCCAAACTCCGGTCAAGCCTTCCACTCTGCCGGTAGGCAAACCATAATCGGAACAGGTTGCAATGATTGTTTCTTCCAAATTCCTTAAATAAGCATGCGTATCCTGCTTCCAGTTTTTAAGATTAATGATTGCGTATCCAACAATTTGCCCCGGACCGTGATAAGTAATATCACCTCCCCGGTCAATGTCGTATACTTTAATTCCTTTTTCCCGTAAATAATCTACGGAAGCAATAAGATTGTTTCTGTCCGCCACTTTACCGAGCGTGTATGTATGCGGATGTTCAAGCAGAAAGAAAGTATCGTTCAAATCTCCCGCATGAACTGCATTAAAAACATTTTTTTGTAAATCCCACGCTTCCTTATAATCGATTAAGCCGAGATCACAATAGTTCAATATTTTAGATGTGAATCGATTCGTCATAAGCATTTGCCGCTGCTTCCATTACCATTTCCGATAGAGTTGGATGAGCATGAACTGTTTTTATTATCGTTTCATAATCTGCTTCCAAAGATTTAGCAATACCAAGTTCCGCAATCAACTCTGTAGCTTCAGCACCAACAATATGGGCTCCTAACAATTCTCCGTATTCTTCATCGAAAATAAGTTTAACAAAACCTTCGCGTTCCCCTATTGCAGAAGCTTTTCCGGATGCCGAATAAGGGAATCTTCCAATTTTCAATTTGTAACCTTTTTCGAGTGCTTTCTTCTCCGTCATTCCAATACTTGCAATCTGAGGTTGACAATAAGTACATCCCGGAATTGAATCATAATCAACAGCGGGGACATCCAAACCTTTAATTTTTTCTACGCAAGTTATTCCTTCCGCCGATGCTACATGTGCAAGCCAAGGCGGACCGTTCACATCACCTATTGCGTAAATGTCTGGGATATTAGTGGAATAATCTTCTCTGTTCACTTTTATAAATCCACGGTCGATATCAACACCTAGTTCTTCGAGTCCGAACCCGGAAACGTTACCTTCAACGCCAATAGCGTTCAGCACATAATCAGCCGTAATTTGTTCGGTTTTATCTCCGGTGCTTATAGTAACAATTACTTCATCACCATTTCTTTCCGCCTTTTCAACTTTGGTTGATGTTTTGATATCTATCTTTCGTTTCTTAAAACTTTTTTCGAGCAAATCCGCACTTTCTTTATCTTCTACAGGTATAATTTGATCCATCATTTCTATCAAAGTAACCTGTGATCCCAAGACATTGAAAAAGTATGAAAACTCCACACCGATTGCCCCGGCACCGATTATTACAATTCTCCCGGGCTTTTCTTTAAGCACCATTGCTTCCCTGCTTGTAATGATTCTTTCCCTATCAACGGGAATGGAGGTGATTGTTTTCGGTCTCGCTCCGGTAGCTAAAATTATTTTACCGGCTTTTATTGTTTCCACTAATTCTTGATCATTGTAAACTTCAATAGTTTTATTATCCTTTAACTTTCCGAAACCTTTAATGTGTTCAATCTTATTTTTGCGCATTAAATATTCTACGCCTTTAGAAACTTTCTTCGATACGTTTCTGCTTCGACGAATAATCTTAGTAAAATCGAACTCCAAGGATTCGAATTTCAATCCGAAATCAGATGCATGATTTTTCATATTATCATACATCTCCGCACTTTTTAATAAAGCTTTGGTGGGAATACATCCCCAATTCAGGCATACTCCGCCTAAATTTTCTTTTTCAATTACAGCAGTCTTAAATCCCAGTTGCGATGCCCTTATAGCAGCAACATATCCACCGGGACCACCGCCTAAAACAACAATATCAAAAGACTTTTCCATCCGTTAACCAATTGATTTATAATAAGATAGTAATATAGTGAAGATATTAAAAAAATAAAACATTAGCTCCTATTTTAAGAGCTTAATGTCAGTTTACATTATCCAATAACATAAAATCCCTAAATTTTAAATCACTGCTTTTTTGCTCGTAATTTTTATTTTCATAAGCGCAAATATCCTCCAATGGGCATACCGAACAATTTGGATTCGCCGGTTTGCAAATAGCCCTTCCCAACCGTATCAAGTTTGTGTGGAACGAATGCGCAACACCTTTCGGCATATATTTATTCAGTTCCCAAAATGTTGAGTCCCTGTTCTTGCTATTAACAAGTCCTAACCTGTTAACAATCCTGAAAACATGCGTATCTACTGGACAAACATCCCTTTGCAAAGAAAACAGCAAAACACAACTTGCGGTTTTCACACCAATTCCGTTAAACGATGTTAAGTAGCTCAAGATTTCATCGTTACTCTTATCGTCAAAATTAAGTTCTGCTTTTCCGTTACTTTTAATTAATTCATTAACAAAGTTTTTAATTGCCTTTGCCTTCTGCTTATTTAATCCGGCAGGTTTAATCAACCTTTCGATTGTCGATAATTTTGCATTCTTTATCTTTTCCCATTGAGGGAAATATTCCCGCAATTGATTGAAGGCTTTGTAGCTATTATTATCATTGGTGTTTTGTGAAAGAATTGTTGCAATTATAAGTTCAACGGGATTTGGAGGGATATCTGCCTTATCCGGTTTACCCAAAAACTTCAGTAATCTTCTATTTATTTCTTTTATTTTACTTTTCAATAATTCTCTTCTGCTTAATCGATAATTATCCCGGGCATAAATTTAAACATATTATTTGAGTAATTTAGGAATAATCTCAAAGGCATAAATAACTTTGTATAATTTCCGTTTGCCTCTACAACATGCGTAAATTTCACTCACAGATTCATCCAACCGGTTGCTTAAAACCCTATTGGTAAGTATTGGTTAATAAAAAAATTAAAACGATTCTGATGTTTTTAGAAAGGACTTCTTATTGAAATAAACAACTGCGAAGCTGTTACATTATTGTGCGCCACCCCGGGATTGATATAATTTTATACCAATCCAAGGATGGCGTTATACTACTAGAAAATCAAACCAACATCAAAAAACTGAACATTCTTCAATCTTCCAAAATCAGCATATCCGTAATTAACGAAAATCTTGAGAGTTCCGGTCAATTTGTATTTAATTCCGCCTCCAAGAGTTAATCCTTCCTCGGAGTTTTCCTTAAACAGAGACCTGTATCCTCCCCTAACGAAAAACATTTCATCGTATGCAAACTCAACCCCGGAATTTATATATTCAGTGTTATCATTGGGATGAGTTGCATCCACCGAACCTGTAATTCTGAGGAATCTGTTTTTAACAACATCCATCGAAAGGCCGATCCTAAAAGTAAGCGGGAGATTGAATTCACTCATATCATATTTGGATGGAATATTATTCGGTCCGCTGTTATCATCATTATTCGGATCGTAGTTGAATTGAATATCACGTCCATCCAATTTCATTGTTGTACCGAAATTAGTAATGGCAGCACCAATCTTTAACCCGGCAAAGGGTGTTTCGTATAAAGTACCGACATCCAAAGCAAATCCGCTTGCAGAAGAATTCCAAATCGATTCGTGTATATATTTCGCATTGAACCCAATCGAAAATCTATCGGTTAACTCTCTTGCATAACCAATACCAATTGCCAATGCACCGGCATCCCAATAACGACCGTCACCTTCTGGATTGGCAAATGTTCGCACTTTATCCTCGGGCACTCTGAAGGAAGTTAAGGTAGTGAAGATTGTACCTAATCCTTCAATGTCGATTGCACCGGCTGCATAATCGAAACTCATGTCTGCCAACCAGGAAGCATGGTTGAAAGTAACTTGACCATTGTTACTGTTCCTTGCAACACCAGCGGGATTATAATAAGAAGAATAAATATCTCCGTCTATTGCCGTAAGAGCACCACCCAAGGCAATAGCCCTGGCCCCCGGCGTAATCTTTAAGAATTGAGCTGCAGTTGTACCGACTTTGGAGGTGCTCTCGAACAACTGAGCTTGAGATATTGACGATAAGCCAAATATCAAAATGATTAAATATATTTTTAAGTTTTTCATAAAATTCCTCCGTTATCTATAGCCAATGGCTTATTTAATAACTGCAAATCTTCCAATTTTTTCTCCCACACCGGGAACTTCTATGTGATAAATATATACTCCATATGCAATGCGCTGTCCTTCGAATGATAGGAGGTCCCAAGTAGCCATACTACTGAAATCATCCTTTTCGATTGTATCCACCAGATCTCCGGTAATAGTATAAATGCGTATCGTACACTTTTGAGGTAGATTTCTGAATTGAAGAACCCTATCACCTCTTTTTTCCGAAGTCCTTCCCGGGCCTTCCGCATCGCTGTAAGCCACGTAAGGATTAGGAACGACATATACATTATCCAATTGATTTTGTGTCATCCCGCCGGATACTTTTGCGGCTTTAGATTCAAATACATATTTATCACCACCGGTGAATGGTTTTGTGGTGGCCAATTTGTACACATCTCCTTTTTCGGGATAGACCGGAGTAACACCGGAATCCGAAGGGAGAGCAAACAGGATATCGTAGGCTGTGTTGAAGCCTGTCTCACCTTGCGGCTGAATTACAATCCATTCACCAAAGTTCCATCTGCCCGGTTTTTCTGCACCGGAACCGGTGTTCTCAATAACCAAATATTGAGCCGGTTGATTATCGGTTACATTCCATATTGTGAACGGACAAATGGTCGAAGGTGTAACAGGACTGAGATTCGAACGAACCGTATCACCGGGTTCGTCATAAACCCATGTAGTATCTGTTCCGCTTACCTCTGCATGCTCTGCTAAACTGTTCCACCTCACTTCCCAATCGGCTCGGTAATGAACACGAGAACTCGGAACACCTATAACCGGAGGCATATGATTTATGGAATCTTTTATGTTTGTAGCCGTTTCGTTTACCCATCCGGAGTTTTCATAATCCAAATCTAGCGGATCGTTCATCACGAAGACTTTCATTCCGTCGAATGCCGGGTTGGCGTCTTCGTTATTCATCAAGGTACTTTCGTAAACGGGATAATACTTGTATGAGATACTAAATTCTTCACCTTTGGGTAAATCGCCGGAATGCAATCCTCTTATTTTTCCGAATAATTTGTTAACGAAATATTTGGATGCATCAACCACATTCCCGCCGGCATCTTTAACAACTACTGATTTTGTATCGATGTTTTTGTTCCCCAAATCAACAAACACGGTATCTTTGGAAGTAAACGTTTCGGTAACACCGGTAGAATCTTTAACGTTATAACTATTTTCATCATTGAATTCTATGGAATAGATTTTATTCTTAACCTTAAGTCCGTCAAGAATTTTTATCTTAATATCACCGGTTGAATTTCCAGCAACTTGAACCGGAGTTCCTCCTATTCCCGCTTCTGCATCTACTGTTCCGGCAGAAACCGGTCCCGGTGTGACTTCAACCGTGTTATCGTCGAATGTAAGAACACCTGTAATCGGGTCTCGTAAAATAACCGATTGATTTTCTGTAGGTGGTATCTCATCGGTACCGGAATCGTAAGCAACCACAGAATAATAGTAAGTTATACCATTCGTTACAGTCGAATCAACGAATTCGTGAACTAGACCGGTGTTATCGCCAAGATAAAATTTAATTGCTCTACCCGAATATTCAACCGGATGATAGCCACTCAAACTATCGTCCAAATCGAATTGTGCAATCGGTTTACCAAGGAAGGGTATTCCCTTTCCGTCTGTAATTGTATAAACATCCGAGAATTGATAATCCCGGCTTCTGTAAATTTTATAACCTTGGAAATCTTTCTTGCCGGATAACGGATCAACAGATTCTTCTGCACGTGTATCCCAGTAGAGTGTAACT
>CAZULK010000003.1:16115-18509 GCA_964621225.1 uncultured Melioribacteraceae bacterium
ATGGTATCGGACGATAACCATTCCCACATTAAAGGATCGTTCAAGGGAACGTTTGGCAAAGAGTTTGTATATACCGCAGCATGGAAAGAAGAAAGACCTATCTGGTCTGACTCGGAAATGTCTCTAAGACCAAAATTCGGCTCCGAGCCTGCCCATTTATAACCGGGCAATCTATCTTCGCTCAACGGTTCACCAAAATCGTAAGTTCCGTTTTCATCCATATCCAAATACCAAGCTTGGGAGGGTTTTCCGTCTCCTTCTCCAAAATCCGGACCGGGATAATTAGGTGAATCGGGACCTATTCCGTCAATACCGACATCGTCTTTATCCGCATTCCAGTCACCGTCTTCATCTCCAGCATATCTTGGTTTGGGTGCGCCATAAACTGCCGTATATTTATCTACGTCAGAAATACCGGTAGTTAATGGAATGCTTACGCCATCGATGAATTGTCCGGCACCGTTTTGTGGATTTTCATCCGCAATTCCGTCATCGTCATTATCGAAATTATCCGAAGCATTTGATGGTGATTCGAGGAATTTCCAACCGAAATATCCGGCAGTTTTTCCTCCTGAACCGGACATGTCGTCATCCCATGAATAAACCATATTTCTCGCTCTCTGCGGAAATTCTCCGTCTTGCAACGAAAATCCGAACGGATCCACAAACCCCGCACGGTCATCACCGTAATCGGAAGGTCCGCCTACGTGTGGATCGCCGTGCATTCCGAAATATGCTTTCGACAAATCTTTTTCACTTGCATTTGTAATCTGATAAACCAGGAATAAAATATCCTCTGCAAGTGGGTTGTTGAATTGAATCACGCGAACTTCCATATCAAGTCCAAGCCCTTTGCGGGTTGTATCTCCCGGGAATGGTGAATAGTTGAACTCGGCATTCGTAAAATCGTCAACAACATAAAACACTTCTTCATCGGGTGCGGTTGCCTGATCACCCAGAAAAGCCGGCCATAAATATTTACCTGCACCGGAATTGTACCAACTTTCTGGCCATGAATCCGGTTTTCCGTCACCATCGGAATCACCAATGCTGAACCGGGCAATTTCATTTTGTGTTGTATCTACATAACCCGGTTTAGGTAACCAACCCCATTTCAAGGTTCCGGTGGGATCATAATCTCCTTGAAAAGTTCTAATAAATGAATCATCCACAATTTGTACTACATTGCCGGAATCGTCTATCACCTCGGCTGCTGCGAGTGGACCGAATTCAAATCCATAGCCTAAACCTTGCCAAACAAGGTCTGCTATGTTACCCAATCTGTTTGGAGCACAAATGGAAGCATAATTAAACAGAATCGTAGTAATTTTATTTCCGTTTATAATTGATTCTTTTATTTGCCTTGGGTCGCCATTTGTTTTGAAATATTTAGGAGCATACTGATCTCCAAAAATTCTTTGTGCATCTTCCTCGGACAATTGCTTCAGCATCGGATTGCCATATTTATCCGTTTCCTGTGCCCAAGAAGAGGAAAATGCTAGCAAGGCAGTTATTAAAAGAAGAGAAATTTTTATTTTAACTTTCATATCTATAATTCCTTTTTTCATTTTCACTCTTAATTAAAAAGAACAGTAAACCCAATTCTTACTTCCCTGGGTCTGTTAACTCTTTCCGGTCTGTTGGAATAAAAACCGTCTATTTCTTTTATATCGAATAGACCGGGATCCCCGTTTTCTATTCTTCTCCGTATATCTTGGAATTGGAAAGAATTGGCGGTTTCTTCCACAGCCTGCAGAGCACGTCCGGAAGACGCATAAACATACAATTCATTTTGAGTATCAAAAAGATTATCAACCTGAACAAAAACGGAATAGCGGATATTATTTACCTTAAAGAATTTTTCAAATTTAAAATCCACATTCCATTGCATCGGTTGTCTATCTGAGTTTTGTTGATAAGTAATGATATTGGGAATTGTACTCGGCAATATCGGTGTATAAGGTGTACCGGTTTGAACATTGGCAATAATACCTGCAGTCCAATCACCCGGTTGAGTTAAACCGATGGAAGCATTAATTACATGTTGCCTGTCGAATCCAATCGGCACTAAATAAGTTTCACTCTGCTTACCCGATACTTCGCTGAAAAACAATTCGTCGGAAGGATAAGTTCTATTTCCTTCTGCAACTTGGAATGTGTAATCCAAACGGGCATCCAACAAACTGCCGGGTGAACGACGCTTATAAAACGATAATGTTATTCCCCTTACGTTGGAATAAGCCAGATTTGTAAGAACCCTGTATTGTCTCCCTGTTGGTGTAAATACCGTTTGAGTGAATATATAATCGTTTACATCTTTATAATAGCCTGTTAAATCAAATTTGAAGTCGTCCGTTAAAGCTTGCTGTAAACCCATTTCGTATTGAACGGATC
>CAZULK010000003.1:18609-27307 GCA_964621225.1 uncultured Melioribacteraceae bacterium
GACCGTAACTGAATCTTATTACACCTCTATCCGTGATAGGGAATGAAACACTTATCCTCGGAGAGAGATGCTGTTTGGGTTTAGCCGGTTCGTTGGAACGAGTGATATTCCCAAATAGTAAATCTTGTAAATCTTTCGATAGATTCGGATTGTAATCCGATTTAGGATCAAAATATTCATACCTCAGTCCGACGTTCAATATTAGCGTTTTTGCCAATTCAATTTTATCTTGAATGTAAAAGGCTGCGTCCATCGGATACTTGGTGTAAGTGGTTATAAGAGACGGCTCCGTTAACGGATCCGGTTTATAACGAATTATTTGAAGAGTTGAATCATAAAGAAGATCATTCGTTATGATATTACTTCCGTCGGCTTTCCTTACCTGAACGGAATAGCTTTCTACGAATAATTCGTGAAATCTCGTTTCGAACCCGGCTTTTATTTCGTGATTAGTAAAGAGCTGGGTTACCAAATCTCCTTTAAAAGTCAAGGTTTTCGTCTTTCTCCAGAATCTGGAATTATCCGTTCCGCCGGCTAAAAATCCGGTGTTGCTTACGCCTCTTCTGTATAGAGTAGGCAAATATCTTGGATCATTAACTTTTTCATATAAATAATATTTACCTTGATTGTACCCATAAGAGGCTTTCAATGTATAAAACATATTATCATTCACAGTGTGAATAAAATCCAATGCTTGCACTAATCCGTCGGAATAATTTGTTCCACGGCCATCCGGATTATATTTATATGCTCTGGAATATCCTTGCGATTGCCCCTGGTTGAATACTGCCTCGTATTTAAATCTGATTAAACTGCTAAGTTTAAAACTGATATTACCTTGTAAATTATAAGAGGTAAAAGTATTCATCGGCACGATTGCCCCGTCACCCGTGGGCAAACCGTTACTGTTTTTATCGTAAGGATTAAAGAAATAGGGATCAGTGAAAACACCCTTTCTCGGATCATCCGAACTGAATGCTTCTCTGGTTAGATACGAGTCGGATGGATTATATAATCTTTTTCCATAAAGAGACCCTTTAAAATTCTCGTAAACACCGGAAGCAAAAACTTTTAATTTTTTATTTGTTCCGGGAACCGGTCCGCCGAAAGTTGCTTCCATCCTACCCCTGTTTAAGGGATCAAGATCATCAATGTTTTCGAATAGATCGGTTCTGTTGGAAACATAATCTCCGGCGTATCCCCTTAAACTAAAAGTATATTTCTGTCCGCCTTCCTTTGTCACATAATTTACAACTCCCGAAAGAGCATTACCATATTCAGCCGAGAATGTACCGGCAGAAAGCGAAACCTCTTGAACGGCATTTGTTGCAAGTCCGACGGATCTGTTATTCCCGTAAGGGTCGTTCAACGACACACCATTAAGAGTGTAGGCTATTTCATTTCCATAACCGCCTCTAACATGAATCGATCCATCGTCGTCAACTACAACACCGGCGGTTAATTTGATAACGTCGGAAATTTGATCTACCGGCAACTGATCAATAGTTTCGCTGGTAATTGCTACTTGGGGGTTTGTTAAATCTTGTCGGATTAATGGATTCTTTTCCCCCTGAACGACCACGGCTTCCATTTCTATGGAACCGGGTGATAACTTAAAATCCAATCTTGTGGTAAAATCGACGTTCACACGAACATCTTTATAACTTTGTTTTTGATATCCAATTACCGAAGCGGTAACTGTGTAGACCCCCGGCGGCACATTCAAAATTGTGAATTTCCCATTGATATCCGTTGCCGCACCTAATGATGTTCCCTCTATAAATATATTTGCGAAAGGAAGCGGTTCACCGGTTTCTTTATCAACTACTGTTCCGGCAATTTTCCCCGTACTTCCTGCAAAGAGAGAACCTGTTGCCAAAATGACAAACAGAATTGTTAGATTGCGTAAGGTGTGCTTCATGTAGAACCTCTATTAGTTTAGATTTGATATGTTTACTTACTATCACTATCGGAAGCGTATTGGTTGTAATTAAAGTTTTGTAAAAATAACCATACTATTTTTTTTATCCAAGAAGTAATTTTCAATAAAAATTATCAAAGAGAAGTGTAGCAAAGATTTATCCCTTTTTTTATATAGTAAAAAAATCAAAGATTGACAGCCTTTCCTATGATATTTAATTTATATCTCTGATTTATTAAGACTAAAATTCTTAAATTTGCCCAACGAGTTAATAAAAATTAATGAGGTTACAATGGGTACTTTAATGGTTTCCGTTTCGGGGATTAGAGGAATAGTAGGCAACGGATTGGATCCGAATACAATCGTGAAATATGCTTCGGCTTATGCGGATTTTTGTAAAGAAGGAAAGATAGTTATCGGAAGAGACGGAAGAATTACCGGACAGATGGTTTATGATTTAGTTGCCGGCACTTTAATGGCAAAAGGATTGGATGTGGTGGATATAGGCGTATGCCCAACCCCAACCGTATTATATAACGTAAAAAAATTAAATGCCTCGGGCGGAATTTCAATTTCCGCAAGTCACAATCCCAACGAATGGAATGCATTAAAGTTACTCAATAATTCAGGAGAATTTATGACTCCCGAGGAAAATAAAATTATGCTCGCTAATCTGGAAGAATCAGTAAACGATTACAAACCTTGGGACGGAATTGGCAAGGAAGAGAAATATGCCGAAGGGCTTACCAACCACATGAACGATGTTCTTAAAATGAAATATATTGATGTGGAAGCAATAAAAAAGAGAAAATTCAGAGTTTTGCTCGATTGTGTTAACGGAGCCGGTGCTTATATAATGCCTCAACTTTTGGAAGCATTTGGATGTGAAGTAATTAAAATTAATTGTGAAAAGAATGGAATATTCCCCCGGCTTCCGGAACCGATTCCCCAGAATTTAACTGAAACAATGAGCGCAATTAAAGAAAATAACGTTGATATCGGTATCGTAGTTGACCCCGATGTTGACAGACTTGTTCTTCTTACAGAAAAAGGAGAACCGTTCAGCGAAGAAAATACGATTGCTCAAGCGGTTCGTTTTATTCTTTCAAAAGAAAAAGGGAATGTGGTAGTAAACCTTTCCACAACAAGAGCCGTGGACGATTTGGCCTCTGCTGAGGGATGCAAAGTTTTCCGCTCTCCGGTTGGGGAAGCCAATGTGGTTAAATTGATGAAAGAGGTAGATGCGGTAATTGGAGGCGAAGGCTCCGGCGGTGTTATTTATCCCGGTCTCCATTACGGAAGGGATGCTTTGGTCGGTACGGCTATTATTCTTCAACATCTGCTCGAATTCGGCGGAACGATGAGCGAATTGAAAAAAGCTATCCCCGGGTACTTCATTCACAAATTGAAAATAGAGATTGGGAATTCCGATCCGGATAAAATTATTACGGAACTTAAAAGCAAATATTCCGGATACGAAATAAATACTGACGACGGTTTGAGAATAGACATGCCGGATCATTGGGTTCATTTGAGAAAATCGAATACGGAACCGATTATAAGATGCATTACGGAAGCCAAGACGGAAGAAGAAGCAAAAAGATTTGGCGAAAAATATTTTGCCGAAATCAGAGGATTAATGAATTAATTCATTCTGATTCTTTTTTTGAAGTAGCTGAATAAGGCTTTGTCGAATGGCTGGTCTGTTGTTATCAGATTATAATCAATTTTATACTTAAGGCATAGATTTTTGAGTAAATTAATATGTTCATTTATTGAATCAAAATATGCCTTTTGAATTTGATACGGTTGAGTTACCAGCTTTTCACCCGTTTCAAGGTCAATGAATTTACTATCCTTCTTAAAATCGAAATATATCTCGGAAGGATCGAGTAGTTGAAATACAATCACTTCGTTCTTTCTGAAATAAAACTGGCTTAATGCGGAGATTATTTCTTTCGGATCATCCAATAAATCGGAAATGATAATTACCATTCCTCTTTTTTTCACTTTCTTTGCAATCGAATTCAAACTGTTTAATGTTTGGGTCGAAGATGAAGCCGAAAAGTTCTCTAAACCGAGCAAAATCTTTCGCAAATATACTCTGTTCGACTTTGGTGGAAGATATTCTTTTAAATTATCCGAAAATAGTGAAAGTCCTACGGCATCCTGCTGGGTAATCATTAAATAACTCAGTGCCGAAGCCAAAATTCTTCCATACTCGAATTTACTGATTGAACCGCTGCTCCGGAATTTCATGGACGCGGAAGAATCCAGAATAATATTGGAAATCAAATTAGTTTCTTCTTCATATTGTTTGATGAAAAACTTATCTCTCCTTCCGTAAACTTTCCAATCGATGTGCCTGAGTGTATCGCCTTGCATATATGGGCGGTGCTGGCTGAATTCAACACTGAAACCATGGTAGGGGGACATATGGAGCCCAACTTTGAATCCCTCCACCACAAGCTTTGCTTTTAATTCCAGCGATTTTATTTTTGAGATAAATTGAGGATCTAAATATTTCCTATATTCATTTTTCCTTGTCAAGTTATTCCGCGGTAGTTACTTTTTTCTTTAAAATTTCTTCCGGTGGAATTCCGAGATTTTTAACTTCTTCTTTTGCACTTGCCGCTAAAGGACTATTAGGATAGGTTTCAATGAATTTATTATAAGTTTCTTTGGCACTTTCAAATTTATTTAGTTCGTTTGCTTCCAAAAAGCCTGCCATAAACAAAGCTCTTTCTCCCTCTTCCGATTTGGGGTTTTTCTCAAAAACTTGTTTATATAATTCAACAGCTTTTGTTAAAGATTCCTCTTTGGTTAATGTTTGAATTACTCTTCCGTGGTAAAGTTTTGCCAATTCGAATAACGCTTTGAATTCATATTTGCTGTCAGGATATTCATTCACTAATTTTTGAAAATCGTTTACGGCACCAATGTAATTATTCTCTTTAATTTTGTTTTTACCCGATTCAAATAAAGATTTATCGCTTTCGGATGAACAAGCAACAAATAAGGCAACTAATACAACTATCGCAAATCTTAATTTCATAATCATCCCCATGATAGATTAAAAATCTGAATTTCAATTCGAAAAGATATAAAAAAAATAATTAACCCGAAGGGTCAAAAACCTTAGAATTCTACCTGGTAATCGTTTGAAAAATATTTTTTATCCAGCACCAACTGCAAATTCTTGGAGTCCAATATTTCCCTTAATTTTATATAATTTGTAGTAATACTGCCTTCCGAGTCGATTACGAAATTATCCAATCCCGAAATTTCTTTACAATTCTTTTGCATTCTGAATAAAACGGTATTTATTCCACTATCAAGGGCTAATTTAATTTGAGATTCATTCAAGTGAAAAATATTACTTGCCAATACAAGGTCGATCCCCGGATTCATTATTTTGGCTATGGCATTGGCCTTTACGGAATTAAGATAAGTATTCATTCCCAATATTTTGTCAATATATTTGGGAATAAAAATCATCACGTCCAAATCCAAATCATTTATCAATAATATATCTTTTATAATATCCTCAGTCGATTGCCCTGGTATTCCTAAATAAGACATCTTTCCGGTGGAATATTTTAATTCCTTTAAATATCTAAAGTGTTCCAGGCGATTATCAAAATTCTTCGGGGCAAATCCGGTTAAAGAAAGATTTGATAATGATTCGTGCCTCAATATATATCTGTCAGCTCCGGCGTATTTCCACGCCTTGTATTCTTCGAAAGACCTCTCACCTAAGCACAATGTAATGTTTACATCGGAAATCTGTTTTATATTGTAAATTATGTGCGAAATCATGTCCTTGTCAAAATATTTATCGTTCCCCGAGTGAAGAACGATAGTTTTTATTCCCGAGCGGATCAAAGATTTAGCTTCCGATAATATTTCATCGGTTGTTAATCTGAATCTTTCGATTGAATCATTACTACTTGAAAAATCACATTCGGGGCAGGATTCGTCACAATAATTCGAAATTTCGATCAACCCTCTTAGATTGATCTTATCGCCTTTATATAACTTTCTCGTATGAGAAGAAATTTCGAATAAAAAATCCAACTCATTTATTCCGGAAGAAAAAATTTCCCGGATTTCTTCTTCAGAAAACCGGTATCCTGGCGATATTTTATTCCTTAGATGTTCCATGGGCACAAAAATTTTTTCAAAATCAATTTTCATACCAACATAGAAACATCAAAATGGCTTGATTTTACTCAAAAATGCCCGTTTTTATTCTTAAAGATGGAAAAAACTATAAAGAATTCTTTTATTTGGTAAAGAATTCTCAAGACGGAAAATTTTAGGTGAATCTATCCTACTGCCGCTTCGGTAATTTCTATAAATTTTCTTCCCGCATTCACCTTTGCATTCAAACCGAACGGAATTGTAATATTGGATCGAATATGACCATGTTTTACATTGTAGATAACCGGACATTTCAAAACGGATAGATAATTTTCGATGACTTCATTAAGAGTCAACGTCCTTTTGGTTGAATCGGTTTCAAAGCAATCGACAAATCTTCCTAATATAATTCCTTTGGATTTTTCGAGATATCCCGCCAATTTCAATTGATTCATCATTCGGTCGATTCTGTAGGGCGGTTCACCGATATCTTCGAATAAAAGGACATAATCCTTAAATTTAGGAATAAACTGAGTGCCAAGCAGGGAACTGAAAAGAGCTAAATTCCCGCCAATTATTCTTCCCTCACCCCTGCCTTTGGTCAAAGCATAAAACGGTTCATTCTCGGGATTTTGTAGTTTACCGATTTTTTTATTCGATGTAACGATTTTCCAAAAGAATTCTTCCGTAAAAGGATCAACTTCCTCATGGTAAAAATCTACAGCTATCATTGGTCCGGCAAAAGTAACTAACCCAGATTTGGCAAGAAAAGCCATCTGAAGTGATGTAATGTCACTATAACCGACAAAAATTTTCGGATTTCTTCTTATCAATGAATAATCAATTTTATCGAGCAATCTTCCGGAACCGTATCCTCCTCGGAGACAAAAAATGGCTCTTACATGCTTATTTTTAAACATTGAGTGAATATCTTCAACTCTTTGCTCATCGGTACCGGCCAAATAACCGAGCTCTTGCCCGACATTTTTCCCAACTTCAACCCGGTAGCCGAGGCTTTCTAAATAATTAATACCTTTGTTTAATCTTGTGGTGTCTTCAGGAAAAGATGCGGGAGAAATTATTCCTACAACGTCCCCTTTTTTAAGTCTTTTTGGCTTTTGTATTCTCATAATCTATAAAAGTAGTTGAATAATAGCCAAAAATATGAAAAAATTAAGAATTCTTCAAAAAATGTATTATTTCGGTTGAATTATCAATTCTTCCCTACCCCACTCTCTCAATTTAGATTCAATGAATTCGAGTACTTTTTTGTGGGATTCAGCGGGGTTTTGCACCTTGAATGGTTCTCCGAAAGAAATTAAAACTTTCTTGTCCGGATCAATTTTACCAAAATCCTTAATTAATTTTCCGTTCCCCCACGCATCGGTAACCAAAGCGAAAGGGACAACGTAAGCGCCTGATCTTTGCGCCAATTTTATTCCTAACGTATTAAACTTTGTGGGGTCAAAATATTTCGTTCTGGTTTTTTGCGGAAAAATTACAATTGATCTCCCCTCGGAAAGTTTCTTTTTCCCTTCTTCCAGCACATGCTGTAAATCCTCTCTCGGGTTTTCCCTTCCTACTGCAATCGGTTCGGTAGCTCTGGTAACATGCCCGAATACCGGATAATCGAGCAATTCCCTCTTCATAATGAATAAAACACTTCTGAACGGTTCAATGAATGCCGCAAGGCACATTGTTTCCAGCGAACTAACATGATTCCCGATAAAAAGTGCCGGACCGTCAAGTTTTTTTACGTTTTCTATTCCGTCTACTTCAAATTGCACGCCGGATTTTTCCAATGAATGAATAATATCCCAATTTGCGGCCAGGTACTTTTGAGAATCGAATCTACCCTTTTTCGCCAAAGAACTGGCTCTGAAAACTATTTTCGCTAATCTTGAATAAAATCTTAAAGAAGGGAGAATTTTAAAATTAGATTTTCTCTCGGTAATATATTTATCGGGAATATTATTCATCATAGTAACACCAAATAATTAAGGACGAAAATATAACGATTTAAAATAAAAAAGCCTCGCAAAATGCGAGGCTTAAGATGGTGACCCCAAGGGGATTCGAACCCCTATTTCAGCCGTGAAAGGGCTGTGTCCTAACCATTAGACGATGGGGCCATGGGGTGAGTAATGGGATTTGAACCCATGACCTTCTGGGCCACAACCAGACGCTCTAACCAACTGAGCTATACCCACCATCTAAGTACGCCAGAGAGGACTCGAACCTCTAACCTACGGCTTAGAAGGCCGTTGCTCTATCCAGTTGAGCTACTGGCGCAGCTTACAATAAATAATGAACTTCTATCTAATATTCGGGTCTGCTTTTTCAGACTCTGCCACCTCGTTTATTTTTGAGGTTCCGAACATTCCGGTGTCGGGGCGGCAGGATTCGAACCTGCGACCTCCTGCTCCCAAAGCAGGCGCGCTAACCGGGCTACGCTACGCCCCGGTTATGTTGCATTCAATATTACAAAGTACTTTCAAATAAGGCTTACTAAAATATTTTTTTGTTTCTCAAAAGTCAATATTAATAATTATTTTTTTCTGATTTTTATCATTTTTTTTTATTTTGAGGTTTATCTTTTTTTCGAGTATGAAACTATTATTTTTCATTTTATCC
>CAZULK010000003.1:27317-52083 GCA_964621225.1 uncultured Melioribacteraceae bacterium
TTCTATTACCTCTATTCTTGGTATCGCATTGGGATTTACCGTATTCAATTTGGCAATTACTATTTTATCCGGCTTCGAAAAATCGGTTGAGAATCATTTAATTGATATGAACGCTCATATAACAGTTTCCGGATTTGGGAACCGGGATCTCGACTTTAATTTGGACGATATTAAAATACTGGAAAATGATTATCCTGCTATTGAATCAATCTCACCATTTATTAGTAAGAATGCAATCCTAAAATCAAAGAGCAGAAGTGAAGGCCTGATTGTTGAAGGGATATTGCCGGATAAAGATAATTCACAAATCAGAAAAATGATAATATCGGGGAATTATGAATTAGGAGATTCATCTTTTAATTTGATAATAGGCGAAAAATTCGCTTTGAAAATGGGATTAAACGTTAATGATGAAGTTATTCTCTTCTCCTTAAAAAATAATCAACTCCCGGATTTTGATAATCCACCGGTGATTGAAAAATTTAAGATTGTAGGGATTTACCGTAGCGGTATGGCGGAATTCGACGACCAAAAAGCATTCGCCAATTTTAATACTCTAGCCTCTCTAACGGGAATGCAAAACAACTTATCAGGATTCTATATCAAATTGAAAGACCCCGGAAAAATTAATGAGATTACTAAAGAATTAAGTAAAAAATTGGGTTATCCATATTACGTCAGAAGTTTCTACAAAACTCATCAGCACATATTCACTTGGTTGGAATTGCAGAAAAAACCGGTTCCGATAGTGTTGGCATTAATCATATTAGTCGCCTTGTTCAATATCGTTGGCACTTTATTGATGAATATTTTAAAACAAATTAGAAAGATCGGTGTGTTGAAAATTCTCGGGATGACTTCGAATGAAATTAATAAAATTTATTTGCTTCAAGGAGCAGTCATCTCAATTTCCGGAATAGCTCTTGGATGGATACTAACCCTTTCACTTACTTATTTACAAACTAATTTTCAATTAGTTACTCTACCGTCTGAAATATATTTCATTTCGGACGTAAAAATAGATTACAACTTTTTCATTTATACACTCTCTTCAATAGGAACAATTTTAATTGCACTGCTTATTTCCTTAATCCCCGGAAAAATTGCCGGTAGAGTTTCACCATTGAGTATAGTTAGGTATAACTGATGTTTGAATTATTTATAGCTAAAAGATATTTGACCGGAAGGCACAAATTCGGATTTATAAGAATCCTGAGTCTTCTTTCAATAGGTGGCATAACAGTAGGTGTTGCTGCATTGGTTATTGTGCTATCTATATTTAATGGTTTCCGTTCACTCGTAAGCAATTCGCTACTTAATTTTGATCCCCATATTCAAATAAGTATGCCCGAATCGAAAGAGGATATCAATAGTGTATTGCAAAGTAATGAATCGATTTCATCTTTCTCCGATTATGTTGAAGGTAAAGTTGTTTTGACAAACGGTAGAAATTTCGAAGTTGTATCATTGAGAGGAACTCAAAACTTCCGGGATAAAATTGAAAGAATAAAAAGGCATTTTATTTCGCGGATTGAACCTCAAAAAATTTTGAAAGGAAATAAAATATTACTCGGTCTCCCCCTTGCATTGAAACTTGGGTTGAGAGTTGGAGATACATTGAAAGTTATTTCGGCAAAAGATTTGGAAAAGAGTGCGGTTACACTTTCTCTCCCTCAATCGCATGAATTTGTTTTAGCCGGAATATTCGAAATAAACAACAAGAAACTTGCATACTCAACGGGATTTACAAATCTCGAATCAGCTCAGAAAACATTGGGATTAAGAAATAAAATCAACGGCATTGAGGTATATTTAAATTCTTTTGATGATGCGGAAAAGATAAAGAATGAATTAAAAAACGAATTAAATGGGGATGTTAAAATCTTTACTTGGTACGATCTTCATAAGGACCTCTACAGTGTAATGCAATTGGAAACATGGGCTGCTTACCTTTTGTTAAGTCTGATAATTCTTGTAGCGGTTTTTAATATTCTTACTTCCCTTACCATGTCGGTGATAGAGAAAAGAAAAGACATTGCAATATTGCGGGCAATAGGAGGACTACGAAAATCAATATTACGAATCTTCATGTTCGAAGGATTTTTGGCGGGTGTAATCGGAACTATTTTGGGTCTTGCTTTGGGATTGATTATTTGCTGGGTTCAAATTGAATTTAAAATTTATTCCTTGGACCCGCGCAAATATATAATTGATGCTTTACCGGTTTTAATAAATTCGACTGATATCATATTGATTGGAATAATGTCCTTTGCCCTTACATTTCTTGCCGCAATTTATCCCGCAAAACAAGCATTGAAGTTAAACATAATAGATTCACTTAAATGGGAATGATATGAGCATTTTGATAAAAGCAAACGGTATTTATAAAACATTCAAAACGGAAGGTGAGAATCAACTCGAGTTATTTAAAAATTTAAACGTTGAAATTGAAAAGAGTAAAATCACCGTTATTGTCGGTGCATCGGGCGCCGGGAAAAGCACTCTGTTACACATATTGAGTGGTTTGGATAAGCCGGACAAAGGGGAAGTGTTTTTCGACGGAAAAAATATTTATGAATTGAACGAAACACAAATTGCAAAATTGAGAAATCAAAAATTGGGCTTTGTATTTCAGTTTCATCATCTTTTGGAAGAGTTCACCGCTTTGGAAAATGTATTTATTCCATCAATGATTGCAGGCATACCAAGAGAAGATGCCGTAAATAAAGCTACTGAGTTACTTGAACGTTTCGGTTTGGGAAAGAGGGTTAACCATAAGCCTGCTGAACTTTCCGGAGGAGAACAACAAAGAGTAGCAATAGCGAGAGCATTGATAAATCAGCCCGAAATAGTATTTGCTGATGAACCGACAGGAAACTTAGATTCCGAGAATAGTGAATCGATACACCAATTAATCAAACAACTAAAAGAGGAATTCAATTCCACAATTTTATTGGTTACTCACAACCCCGAGCTGGTAAAACTCGGGGATGAAGTATTAAAAATAAAAGACGGCAAAATTGCTTAGTTGTTCAAGAATTCCGCCATTAATCTCACACCGAAGCCTGTAGCCCAATCCTTAGTATATGATGTTAAATTATGTTTTAAAGCGGGTCCTGCTAAATCTACATGGACATAAGGAATGTTTTCATCCACAAAATTTTCTAAAAATTTAGCGGCAGTAATTGCTCCTCCCCAACGTGGACCAAGATTGCTAATATCCGCAATTTTACTATCGAGCAATTTTTTATAAACGTCCATGAAGGGCAAAGGCCAGACCAGTTCATAGGTTTTTTCACCGGCAGAAACAAGTTTGTCTTTCAACTCATCATTTTTAGTAAATATACCTGCGGCGAATTCACCCAACGCAACTACACATGCACCAGTCAAAGTAGCAAAATCTATTATCTTGTTTGGCTTATGTTTGCATGCATATTCCAAAGCGTCGGCTAAAACTATTCTTCCTTCTGCATCCGTATTTTTAACTTCAATTGATTTACCGCTTGCTGTGGTAACGATATCGCCCGGCTTGTACGAACTACCGTTTACCATATTTTCTACAAGAGGAATAAAACCAAGTAAGTGTTTCTTAATACCCAGTTTATTGGCTGCGGCAAATGTTCCTACTACTGCTGCGGCACCGGCCATATCCCCTTTCATATCTACCATTCCGTCTGTAGGTTTGATTGAATATCCACCGGAATCGTAGGTTACCCCTTTGCCAACCAATGCAATTTTATCCTTCGCACCGGAAGGTTTATACTCCAACTTAAGTAAAATTGGTTTATGATCCGAACCACCACCAACAGCCAAAATCGCATTCATTTTCATCTTTTTCAACTGGGCGTGTGAATAGGCTGTTACTTTCACATTAGTGCCGGAGAATTCCTTTTTAACTCTTTTTACGAATTCTTCCGGTGTTAATGTTATAGCCGGTTCGTTAACCAGATTTCTTGAAAAGTAAACTGCTTCAATCAGTTTTTCTGCTTTTCGTTTTGCCGCATTAAATAACTTCGATTTATCAGTAACAAAAACTACTTCCAATTTTGAACTTTTTTTCTTCTCACTTTTATAGACATTAAATTCGTAATTACCCAGCAATATTCCTTCAATTGCCGATTGGAAGAAATACTCTTCATCGAACTTGGAATTCACCGAATCATATTTTGGCAATCTTACAAACATTTTATTGACTTCGGGAGATAAATTGAGAATCTCTTCTGATAATTTATCCCTAAAGAAATCGGTAGTAATCTCTTCCGGTTTGAATTTAATAAAAACAAAATTTCCGTGTTTATCAGAAAAAGAAACTTTGTTTTTATCATCGCTTAAAAGTTCGCGTTCGGAAATTTTATTCGGTGAAACATCCAACTCGGTTTTAATTTCCGAAAGCTCTTTTTTAGATTTAAAATAATTGGTGAAGAATACAACATATTCGTCACCGGAATAATTTATTCTTCCTGAAAAAGAGGATAATTTAATATTAAATTTCATAGTACCACCTTAATAATATTTGTAATATTTTTTTGCCGAAGCAATTACTTTTGGGATTACATCATCCATAGATTCACCGTTTAATCTGGCCCCGGCGGCATTTAAATGTCCCCCGCCCCCGAATTCTTCGGCTAATTTATTCACGGGAATTTTCCCTTTCGACCTGAAACTTATCTTGAACCCGTCGTCCAAGTCATAGAATAGCAAGCCAATTTGAGTTCCCTCTACCGAAAGAGTATATCCTACAAAACCTTCAATATCTGCTTCAACTGCACCGTTATTTTCAAGATCTTTTTTCTTAATAACCATGTATGTCAGTTTCCCATCGTGAGCTTGATTTAATGAAGAGAGCGCAGAACCCAATAATCTTAATCTTCCAAGTGTACCTTTTTCGTATAACTCCTCATATATTTTATCGGGTTGAACTCCAAGCTGAAGGAGCTCCGCTGCTATTTTGTGAATTTTCGGGGTTGTCCTATCATAATGGAAAGAACCGGTATCTGCCATAATTGCTGCGTAAATAACTTCGGCTGTTTTTAACTTTGTTATTTTATATCCGGATTCGTAAATGATGTCATATATAATTTCTCCGGTGGAAGAAGCTTCTGTGAAAATGAATTGATAATCGACAAAGTCTTCGGGATTTGTGTGGTGATCGATTATTACTTTTACGGCACCGGATTTCAAACAAACATCTTCCATCGACGCAACTCTGTTAGAGGAATTCAAATCGAGAAAAATTATAACATCACTATTAAGTATTACATCATCATGAATCTGCGGATCAAAGCGCTCGATTATTTCATCATCATCCATAAATTTAAGTGTGTACGGAGTTTCCGAATGATTGATGATATGTACTGTTTTTCCTAATTCCCTTAACAAATAATACAATCCCATTTCTGAACCGATGGCATCGGCATCGGGATTGATGTGAGTTGTCAATACAAATTTATTGTTGGATTCGAATATGTCAATCAGTTTCTTAAATCTCATATAAGTCCCCTCGGAATTAAGAGGGCAAATTTCACAAAAAAATCTAAAATATCCTAATTATTTGATATTGTATGAAGACAAAATTTGTTTGATGAGAATTGAACTATCGGGTTCAAAAACTGTAGTTCCGGAAATAATATTTGCAGCAAGCGGATTCGATTCAATCATTACTATTCCAATATCCTTTGCGAACCACGCATTGATGTCGAATTTAATTTCATTGTATGAAATCAAATTATTTGGATCGGGAATTTTGATATCTGCGGAATAAATAATTTTTTCCGCATCAACGTTCCCGGTAGCTGACGAAGAAATATTTTCCAAGCCGGCATATCTAGCTTGAACATCAATTAAAGAAAGTTCAAATGCTCCAATCCCTATATTCAATTTATAAGCAGTCCATGTTTTGCCTTCAAATAAAGGATAGGAAAATACATTTGCCTCAATATCGGAATTGATAGTTACATTCTGCAATAAGCTATCAGGTAACAATGTGGTTAAACCGGTTGTGTCTATGGTAAAATAAACTCCCGCTGAGCTCCTTCTGAATAAAAATTTTAACGGTACAGTCGCACCGCTTGATACAAAAGCAGTTGATGAAGCAATGTATTCTATTCCACCGTAGGATTCCGTTGAGTCGAATGAAATTTTATTTGTTCCGCTCGAATCAATTATTTGATTTGTTGAATCGATTGACAAGACGGAATATTCAAAAAGTGAACCAACTCCCCCCGGGAAATAATTTTCGGCTGTTACTACCGGTTCTTTCACAGGTTGAACCGGTGAATCTTCCTTGCTGCAAGATAGGAATAAAAATGTTAAACCGATGATTAATAAATATCTCATATTATACCTTTCCTCAATAACTCTTCCCTTAATTGGAAAAAAGCTTTTGCTCTGTGAGAAATTTTATTCTTTTCTTCCTTTGTCATTTCAGCCAAAGTTATATCGAATCCTTTGGGAACAAAAACCGGGTCGTATCCAAAACCGTTAGTTCCTTTAAACTCCGAAATGATCTTTCCTTCCAATTCACCAATTACAGTGAACTCATTCGCATCATCTTTGTAACTGAGGGCACAAATGAATTTAGCAGTATGAGGCTCTGGAAATTTTTTCAACTCTTTAATTAACTTTTTATTGTTATCGTCGTACGTGCAATTTTCGCCGGCATATCTCGCCGAATAAACTCCCGGTTCTCCGCCAAGTTGATCAACAGCCAATCCACTGTCGTCACCAATCACTGGGAGTTGAACGGCATCATAAATCGTTCTTACTTTAATTAGCGAATTCCCCACAAAATCATCCGCATCTTCAATTATCTCAGGCAAATTATCAAAATCTTTCAAGGATAACACTTTTACATCATAATCTTCGAAGAGATGCTTTACTTCACTTAATTTGCCTTCGTTGCCCGTCGCAAAAACCAATTCCATTAATTAACCCTTTCCAATAATTTTTTAAGTTCCAAGTTTGCTTCGGCAATAACCTCATCTTCTTCGTAAATAAGATTCACGCCATTCTCGACCAATTGTTTACCGTCGACAAACACATCGTTTACATTTTCTTGCGATGCCGAATAAACTATTGACGAATAAATATTGTTTTCGTTCAAAATAACCGGTTGATTAACTTTATTTAAATTCAAAACAACAAGGTCTGCCTTTTTACCAACTTCGATTGAACCGATTTCATTTTCCATGTGAAGTGCTTTCGCCCCTTCTATTGTTGCTAAGCGGAAGGTAGTGAGTGAATCCATTGAAGTTGGTCCGTGAATAGGTTTTTGAATCAGACTTGCCAAACGCATCTCTGTAAACATACTCAAATTATTATTACATGGAGCGCCGTCAGCACCTAATGAAACACTTATCCCTTCTTCAATATATTTAGGAATGTCCGCAATACCGCTTGCTAATTTTAAGTTCGAAGAAGGACAATGTACAATTCGCCCATCCCTTTCTTTAAGCATCTCAACTTCGTTATCGTTTACATGAATTCCATGCGCCAAAATTGTTCTGTCCGATAATATGCCGATCGAATCGAAATATTCAATATTTTCTTTTCCCGTCATTCTCCGGACTGTTTCAATTTCACTTTTGTTTTCAGAAGAATGTGTATGAAACAATGATTGATCAAATTCATTCAACATCGAAAATGTTTCAGTCATCAATTCTTCCGAGCAGGATAGTACAAATCTTGGAGCGAATCCATATTTGATTCTTCCATCTCCCGAATTGTGGAATTCTTTTGCAAGCTTATAAGACTCGTTTAGGGAATCCTTAGTCTTTTCAACAAATTGTGGATACAATTCATTTCTATCAACCATACATTTACCGGCAAAGCCTCTTATACCCGAAGCGATTAATTCTTCGAATATTACTTCCTGGTGTCGTATTGTTCCCATATCAAGTAGTGTGGTAGTTCCCGATTTAATCAATTCGGATATCCCAAGTTTAGCAGAAGCGCGTAATGATTGACTTGAGTGGGAATTTTCATAAGGGAATATCCGGTCTTTCAACCAATCGAGAAGTTCAAGATCATCAGCCAATCCCCGGAAAAGTGTTTGACAAAGATGAACGTGTGTTTGAATAAATCCCGGAATTAAAACCATCCCCGGTCTTTCTATTATCGGAATGTTCTTGTTTCGTGCTTCGTCAACAGTAAGCAAACCGGCAATTCTACCGTCTTGAACTAATACAGCCTTATTCTTCAAAACATCGTTATTCTCATTAGCAGTAACAATGTATCCGGGAAGTAAAATAAATTCATTCAGCATTATCTTTGCCTAACTCCTTCATTATTTCGTCTAACTGTTCCATTGCATATCTCAGATGAGGGATAACTATTGATCCGCCAACTATAAGAGCAATATTAAAAGATTCGTAAAATTCTTGATACGTTGCTCCTTCTTGAGCCGCTCTGTCTACATGGTACAATATACAATCGTTGCATCGCAAGACCATAGAAGCTACGAGTCCCATCAACTCTTTAGTCTTTGCATCCAAAGCTCCATCTATATATGCTTTATTGTCGAGAGCAAAAAATTTATTGAAATCTCTGAATCCCGAATTCAGAATTCTGTCGTTCATTTCTGTTCTATATTTCTTGAACTCTTTAATATCCTTTGCCATTTGCACACCTATAATCTTTCAAACAATAAAAATAATGAATAGTAATTATTTTTTTCTCTTAACAGTCCGTAATTCTTCTTTCAAAAATTTACCCGTCAGGCTGTTTTTCTTTTTCGCTATTTGTTCCGGAGTACCTTTTGCAATAATTTTTCCTCCGTGCTCACCGCCGCCGGGGCCAAGATCAATAATGTAATCTGCTACCTTGATAACATCTAAATTATGCTCAACAATAATGACTGTATTTCCTTTATCAACCAGTTTGTTCAAAACTTTCAGAAGAATTTTCACATCTTCAAAATGTAACCCCGTTGTCGGTTCGTCAAGTATATACAAGGTTTTTCCGGTAGCAACTTTACTAAGCTCCGTTGCCAATTTCACCCTTTGCGCTTCTCCTCCGGAAAGAGTAGTGGCTTGCTGACCCAATTTAATATAGCCCAAGCCAACATCATTTAATGCTTTAACCTTTCTTTTGATTCGCGGGAAATCCTCGAAAAACTCAAGTGCTTCTTCCACTGTCATATCCAAAACATCGGATATCGATTTTGTTTTATAAAGGACTTCCAGGGTTTCCCTATTGTATCTTTTACCTTTACAAGTTTCGCATGTTACATAAACATTCGGAAGAAAGTTCATTTCAATCTTTTTCAATCCGTCGCCTTGGCAATCTTCACATCTTCCGCCTTTAACATTAAAGCTGAATCTACCGGGTTTATAACCGCGAACTTTCGATTCAGGTAGTTGAGCAAAGAGGTCGCGGATGAATGTAAATAATCCGGTATAAGTAGCCGGATTGGACCTTGGAGTTCTTCCTATAGGAGACTGATCGATCTCAATTACTTTATCAATATTTTCCAATCCTTCAATAGATTTATATTCCAGAGGTACAACCTTGGACTTGTAGAAATGCTTCATTAAAATTCTCACCAAGGTATCATTCACCAAAGTTGATTTACCGCTCCCGCTAACTCCGGTTATTGCAGTAAAGGTTCCCAAAGGAATTTCAACATCAATATTTTTCAGGTTATTTCCTTTGGCACCTATAATTCTTATATATTCTCCGTTCCCTTCCCTTCTTTTAACCGGCACAGAAATTTCTTTTTTATGTTTCAAATAATCCACCGTGAGGGAATTAATTCCGTTATCGGAATCAATTATTTTTTCGGTATAATCTGCAATGCATAATTTACCGCCATGTTCTCCCGCGCCCGGACCGAGATCGATAATGAAATCCGCATTTTCGATTGTTTCCCTGTCGTGTTCAACAACAATAACAGTATTGCCAAGATCTCTTAATTCTTTTAATGAGTTTATTAACTTTTGATTATCACTCTGGTGCAAACCGATACTCGGTTCATCCAAAACATACAAGACACCGGCTAACTGGGAACCGATCTGAGTTGCCAATCTTATTCTTTGACTTTCACCGCCGGAAAGAGTTCTTGCCGACCGGTCCAGTGTTAAATAATTCAATCCGACATTCAAGAGAAAGTCGAGCCTTGAATTAATCTCTTTCAAAATAGGTTCGGAAATGAGTTTGTTCATTCCTTCCAGTTTTAAGTTTGAAAAATATTCTCTCGCCCGTTCAATAGATAAATTTGAAATCTCACTAATATTTTTCTCTCCAACTTTCACCGACAAGGATTCTTTCCTTAACCTACCACCATTACACGACGGACAAATTTTTGTCCGCATAAAGGAAAGCGCCCATTCTCTAACGCCATTCGAAGAAGTATTATTATAATAATGCTCGATATACTTGATCACTCCGTTAAATTTATGATGATATGTAACCGTTCTTCCTTTACTGTACTTATACACGAAAGGAATTTTATCCGGGCTGCCGTAAAGAATTACATCAAGTTGTTTTTTCTTTAATTTATTAATCGGTGTATCGAAATCGAAACCAAGTGCTTCGGCAACTCCTTCCAATTGACTGAAGACCCAAATATTTCTCGGTTTGCCTAGAGCTTCTATCCCGCCTTCGTTAATCGTTTTGGTTTTATCCGGAATGATCAATTCTTCGTCAATAGCGCTTTTTTCCCCTAATCCATCACAATCCGGGCAGGAGCCATACGGTGAATTGAATGAAAATGAATTTGGGGCCAATTCCGGATAACTTATTCCACAATTCGGGCATGCCAAATGTCTGCTATATATGTAATCTTCTTTCCCGTCACTAACAATCAAATTTCCACCGCCGAAGTTTAATCCGACTTCAATCGATTCAGCCAATCTGTATCTACTCTTTGCCTTTACAGTCAAACGATCTACCAGAATTTCGATATTATGAATCTTATATCGATCCACTTTCATTCCCGGTTTTATTTCGTGAATTTCACCGTCGACCCTTACGCGTAAAAATCCGTCTCTTTGAATCTCTTCGAAAAGTTCACGGTAATGTCCCTTACGACCTCTTACTACCGGCGCAAGGATCAAAATTTTATTTCCTTCCAATTTTTTATGAACAGAATCAATAATCTGTTCGGTTGATTGTTTCTCCACTTTGGTTCCGCAATTATAGCAATATGCAGTACCTACCCGTGCAAACAATAATCGCATATAATCATAAATTTCCGTAACAGTGCCTACGGTTGAACGGGGATTGCCGGAAGTGACCTTCTGTTCAATCGAAATTGCCGGAGATAACCCTTCAATTAAATCGACTTCAGGTTTTTCCAGCATATTTAAAAACTGGCGTGCATAAACGGACAAAGATTCAATATACCTTCTCTGCCCTTCAGCGTAGATAGTATCGAAAGCAAGAGAAGATTTCCCCGAACCCGATAAACCGGTAATTACCGTAAATTTATCCCTCGGAATTTGGATATCTATATTCTTTAGATTATGTTCTCTCGCGCCTTTTATTATTATTTTATCGTAAAAATTCATTGCAGATTTGTAAAAGTTTAAAACTTTAGTTTACTTATAGATAACGAGAATATCAAATTTTTCTGAATTAAAATATTTGACCAATGGGTATAAAGACAATAAAAAAATTTTCCGAAGCTAAAATAAAAGAAAAAGGCTCTGTATTCATCGGGCAAATCTATCCCATAAAGTTTTTGGACGAGGCGAATAAGATTCTTGATGACATCAGAAAGAAGTATTACGACGCCACACACCATTGTTATGCAATAAAAATTGAAGAAGAAGAACCCAAGTACTCCGACGACGGTGAACCAAGCGGCACAGCAGGAGTTAGAATTCTGAACGCAATCAATCATTTTGAAGTGACAAACGTTATTTTGGTTGTAATAAGATATTTCGGGGGGACCAAACTGGGTGTCGGTCCGTTGGGGAAAGCATATTATGAGTGTGCAAAAGAGACCATTGAATCTTCTGATATAGTGGAAGTTGAGAAATATATTCAAGCCAAAATCGAATATGATTATAAGCATTCAAAGACAGTCCATCATTTTCTTAATAAAGCAGGCGCAGAAAATATAAGTAATGAATTTAATTCCGGACCAATTATCTTTTGTTATATACCTCCAGAAAAATTAGATTTTCTTAAAGAGAGTTTAATGTCGGCTTCAAATAATGAGATAAATTGTCATTTTTTTGTTGAAAATTGCCTCTACCTCCCCTCTAAAACTTGACAAAAAGTTCCTTTTTACTTAAATTGAACAAAGGACATTCAAATCTTTATTTAATGATTTATAGGTAAAAATATGATTTACACCAAAACCGGAGAGTATGCTATTCGTGCCATTCTGTTTTTAGCAAGACAGCCTAAGGACAGTCTCATTATGTCTTCGGAAATTGCAAAAAGTGAGGAAATTCCTTCTCATTATTTGGCTAAAATCCTTCAAAGAATGGCAAAATACGGCTATGTAGACTCTTACAAAGGAAGAGGCGGCGGATTTAAAATTACCGAATTAGCTTTGAAATCATCTATTCTCGAAATTGTTGAAAGGGTTGAAGGTCCGGTAATTAATTTGAAATGTGTCACTGGCTTGAAGGAATGTTCAGACGAAAATCCATGCCCATTGCACGAGGAATGGTCTGAATTGAGAAACAGAATTTATAATTTAATTTCAAACAGATCTGTTCAAGAAGTGGCAGAAAAATACGCCGAAACTCTAAGAAAGAATTCAAAAACCAATCGTTAAAAAAAGCCGGCTAGTCCGGCTTTTTTATTAATACTCAGTTCTTATCTTCCCTTTTCAAATCATTCAGATAAATCTTCAAATAGTTCAAATCCGAACATAAATCACTAAGATTCTTCATCGATGGTTGACTCAATGTAAAGTATTTTTCGGTAAAAATATCTTTCACGAAGTCGGACATTTTTTCGAGAAAGGGTTTCAAGGCATCTTTAACAGAGTCCAAGCTTTGGGCATATTCCTTTTTGATCTTTACAAAATATTCTTCCTCGAAAGTGCTTCCGCCTTTCTTAATTACATTTAATATGCCGTTGGAATACTTACCTGAAAAGGCCAGTCTTTCCAAATCTTCTTGCATAGAGAATTGGAACGACAATTCTATTATTCTTCCGATGTCTTCACCGCACATTATCTCATGAGGAAATCGGGTGTGTAAATCATTAATAATTTTGTTTGCGTCTTCTTTGTAACCCATAATCACCTACTTAATCAAAATTATTTTCTTTGTTTCGTTAAAACTATTCGTTCTAAAATTTAATAAATATGCTCCGGAAGCCAAACCGGATAAATTAAGTTGCTTGGTGTAAAACCCTGCCGGGTGGTTATCAAATTTAAATTCTTTTACCTTTCTACCCAGAACATCAAAAACATTAATTGTAATATTTCCCGCAACCGGCAACTCATATTGTAATTTAATACTATCGTTGAAGGGATTTGGATAAACATTCGAAACCAAATATTTTTCCGGTAGATATTGAAAAATCACTTCCTCGCCGGTATACAGTTTTATCAAATCACTATTGGCTTTCAAACTGAAAGAAGCAACGGAGGGATACTTTTTCCACTGTCCCGAATTATCTTGATAAACGTAAGAAAATGTTATGTTTTTATTCAGATACTTTTGCGGAATAACAAAAGTGGAAATATTTTTATTATCCAATGAAAGCGGGAACGAATCTTCCGAACTCCCATCACTTATTTTGATCGATACTGAATTTGCATCAATCCCGTTTTCGTCAAAAAATAATTTAACAATATTTTTATTATTCCCTTCCATTTTAATATGAGGGAAAGTAACTGCACGCAAAGCTGAAAGAAGCCCATAGCCTCTTTCGTTATCCGGGGATTTTACGTTCCCACCCGCTTCCAATATAATTTGTCTCAGTTGTTTATTTGTCAAATATGGGAATTCCGACAAAACCAATGCGCAAATACCAGCCGCAATGGGAGCCGATAAAGATGTTCCGGAAAAATAGGCATAATCTTTAAGTCTTGCATCCGCAGCAAAAACACTTACACCCATAGTGACAATATCGGGTTTAATTCTCCCGTCGGCTGTTGGTCCCCTGCTACTGAAGGAAGCTAAGATATTGTCGTAGTTTACAGCACCAACAGTAATTGTGTTGAATCCATCTCCCGGCGCGGTGATGTAATGCCATGCGCTATTCCCCTCATTCCCGGCAGAAGTTACAGTAACCATTCCTTTTTGAAAAGCCTTTTCGCAAGCCCGGGTAACGATGGTTGTTTTTCCGTTCATATCATCATAAGTATAGGAAAATTCAGTTGGATCGAATTCGGAGTATCCCAACGAAGATGTTGAAATATCCACTCCCAAGGCTTCGAACCATTCCAAAGCAGCAGCATAGTTATCTTCTTCTGCATGGGTTTCGCTGCTAATGTTTTCTGTCTTCGCCAAAACAAATTCCGCATCAAAGGCAGCACCAATTAAATTTCCCTCATCCATTCCGGCAATTGTAGAAAGCACCAATGTTCCGTGATTATGTTGCGAAGGATTATCTTCCGCTTCGTTTGAAGTTATATTGTCCTTAAAAACAAAATCATACTCATCTATAATATTAGCGTTTTGAGTTGATTTTTGATTTTTCCAGTCGAACCCGGAATCCAATATTCCTATTCTAATTCCTTTCCCGGTTATCCCAAGATCGTGAAGAACGGGAATATCCGACAGATTCAATTGTGTAAAGGACGGTCCATAGTCTAATCCATACATTCTACTTTTGGATAATATCCTATGAGGCAGGGCATCCATTGGATGAAGAATTTTTACTTTACGAACCGGCTCAATTGCTTTAACGAACTCAAAATTTTTGACACGCTTATATTCCCCGGGGTTGAGATACGCACTTACGGCATTGAACCATCTTAATTTGTTTTCAATCTTTATTCCGGCATTCTCCAATTGATTCAAATAACGGCCGGAAAGAGGTAGATCGTCAAAATCGATTAAATTTTTCAGACCGATTCTTGCGCGCCTTTCGAGCGCTTTTTTAGATAAAAATTGCTTTGCTTTTTGGTAAGCTAAAATTTCCGTTTCAGAATTCTTACCCGGAATGAACCCTTTATCTTTAAAATAGATAAGGTATTTGTTTTGGGCAAAAGTGAGAGCGGAGAAGAATAATATAAAAAGAAAAATCTTATTCATTTGTGAATAGAAAATATTAAACTTCTCCGTTAATTTAAACATCTATCAATGGATCAACTTTGCTATACGATTTATTCTGGTGGAGCTCAAAAGCGAGAAAAAATTACTCCATGGAATTTCGGGGTTCCACGACCAGTAGATCATAAAAGCTTCCCCAACAATTTTATCCCGCGGGACGAAGCCCCAATATCTGCTGTCCCAGCTATCGTCGCGATTGTCTCCCATCATGAAGTAATAGTCTTTTTTAAGTGTATATTCATTCGTCTCTTTGCCATCAATGAAAATCTTATCACCGTCTAGCTTAACAACCCTTTTACCAAATTCACGATCGATAATTGTCCTCCATTCTTCCAAGTTTGAAGGCGTCAAATGGATTACATCACCTTTTTTAGGAATTACAAGCGGGCCATAATTATCGGCATTCCAAGGGCGTCCCGGAGGAAATATCCTCGGATCAACCAATCCTTTGGGTTGAATCGGTTTCAAGTACTGAATATGAGGTGGAATGGGAGCTCTTTTCCCATTTATGAATACAACTTTATCCCGTATTTCAAGAGTATCGCCTGGCAGAGCGATGCATCGTTTCACGTAGTTTTGAATCAACGGATTAATTAAAACATCGTAATCTCCCGGCCATTCAAACACAACGATATCACCCCTATCCGGCTCTGTAAGAGCAGGCAAAGAAAAATAAGGTAAAGCAATGTCGGTGAAGGGGATATTTCTGGGCGAAGAAGCTCCGTAAATAAATTTGTTTACAAATAGAAAATCTCCCACAGCAATTGTTTTTTCCATCGAACCGGTAGGTACTCTGGAAGTTTCTATAAAAAATGTTTTGATTAAAAGTGCCGCAAGGGCTGCATAGAAGAGATTGCGGAAGAAGTCTACTGTTTTCTGCTTTGCATCTCTTAATTTTACTTCTTTCTGATTTTTCATCAATTTCCCAATTTTTTATTCTTATACAATAGATCAGTCCTCAAGTTGCAAAACTGCTAAAAAAGCTTCCTGGGGAATTTCAACATTCCCAACCTGTTTCATTCTTCTCTTTCCTTCTTTTTGCTTTTCGAGCAATTTTCTTTTTCTACTTACGTCTCCGCCGTAACATTTAGCCAATACATTTTTACGGAGTGCTTTAATATTAGTTCTTGCAATCACTTTGCTGCCAACAGCTGCTTGCACAGCTATTTCAAACATTTGACGCGGTATCAGTTCTTTAAGTTTCGAAGTGACTTTTCTTCCCCAATCGAATGCTTTATCCCGGTGAACAATTATTGATAAGGCATCTACTTTTTCACCATTCAAAAGAATGTCTAACTTGGTAAGGTCAGACTGTTTATAGCCAATCATTTCATAATCGAAGGAAGCATAACCACGTGAAATGGATTTCAATTTATCGTAGAAATCAAAAATTACTTCAGCAAGCGGGAATTCATAAGTGAGATCCGCTCTGGTGGGATCCAAATAAGAAGTATTATGATATATACCTCTTTTATCCATAGCCAATTTCATAATCGAACCGATATACTCACTTGGAGTGATAATTTGAGCTTTGATATATGGTTCTTCTATATAATCCACATCGCCCATTTCAGGCATCTCGGCCGGATTGTCAACAATCAGTTTTTCACCTTTCTTGGTATAAACTATATATTCAACGTTCGGTAATGTGGTTACAATGTTTTGATCATATTCCCGTTCAAGCCTCTCCTGGATAATTTCCATATGCAGCATTCCTAAAAATCCGCACCGGAATCCGAATCCCAATGCTGCCGAAGTTTCCGGCACATAAGTAAGGGAAGCATCGTTCAACTTCAATTTATCCAATGAGTCTCTTAAATCTCCATAATCATCTGAGAGAGCGGGATACAAGCCACTGAAGACCATTGGCTTAATTTCCTGATATCCAGGAAGCGGTTCTGCCGCTCCGTCTCTGGCATGCGTAATAGTATCGCCCACTTTTGTATCGTGCACATCTTTTACACCGGCAATAAGATACCCAACATCACCCGCCGTTAATTGTTTGGTCTTTTTTCTGGTAAGTTCCAATATTCCAACTTCTTCCGCCAGGTATTTATTTTCCGTTGCAAAAAATTTAATCTCATCCTTTTCTTTCAGAGTACCATTGAATATTCTAATATAAGCAATAGCTCCTCTGTATGAGTCGAACATTGAATCGAAGATAAGCGCTTGCAGAGGTTTTTCCGGATCACCTTCCGGGGGCGGTACTCTTTTCACAATAGCTTCTAAAATTTCCTCAAATCCGATTCTTGCTTTAGCACTGGCAAGAATAATATCACTCTCATCGCATCCAATTAAATCGATTATCTGCTGTTTAACTACATCAACTCTTGCACTAGGAAGATCAATTTTATTTATTACCGGAATAATTTCCAAATTTGCTTCGATTGCCAAATAGAGGTTGGAAATTGTTTGAGCTTCGGCACCCTGGGCTGCATCCACCACAAGCAATGCACCTTCGCAAGCAGCAAGTGAACGGGAAACTTCGTATGTGAAATCCACATGTCCGGGTGTGTCGATTAAATTTAATGTATAATTTTCACCATCTTTCGCCTTGTATTTCATCTGGATTGCGTGAGATTTAATGGTAATTCCCCTCTCACGTTCCAAATCCATATCGTCTAGCAATTGCGATTTGATTTCACGTTGGGAAACCGCCCCGGTTTTTTCCAACAACATATCCGCAATTGTGGATTTACCATGATCTATATGCGCTATTATGCAAAAATTTCTAATGCTTTTCATATTTTCCTAAATTAAACTTGTAAAATTAACATTCTGAAAGGGTAAATTCCATTAAGAAAAGTTCTTCCATAAACAAAAAAATTTAAGATTAGAGGAATAATTTAGTGATATAGATTGTATAATTCTAACTGTTTCTGCGTTTTGTTATCTTTGATGTTCTAAATAAAATAAATATTTGAGATTATGCGAAAATTATTATTTTGGATTCTTTTGTCTGCCTCATGCATTGCTGCACAGCATATGCAAATTGCCTGGTTAAGCGGAACCCGGATTAGTACTAAAAATTGGAAAGAAAATTTAACCAAATCAATAGCGGATATAAAGGAAAGGTCTTTTGATTATATCATCCATACCGGTTCCATAACTCCGAACGGAAAGGACAAAGAATTTCATTTTGCAAAAGAATCTTTGGAAAAAACCGGAATTAAATACAAAGTTTTACCCGGGAAATATGACATGCTTTTCCCGGAATCTGCAACGTTCGGATATGAAGATAACTTTGAAGATTATAATTTCATTGTTCACTCGGAAGGAATATATTTAATCGGGATAAATTCGGTGCTTTTATATTCGCCTGTACCCGAAATTCCGGTAGAATCTTTAACTTGGTTAGAGAATGCCTCTTCGCAAATACCCGACAGTGCAAAGATTTTCCTATTCACACATTTCGCTCCGTCGGATATTTCCAATTTCGGTTCCGCATTAAATCTTTTGAAAGGCAAAAATCTTTCAGCTGTTTTCAGTGCGTTCAAGCATTTTGGAGATTCCGAATCAAAATATAAATTTCAAACAATTTATGCTTTCGATAATGCCATTCAACCGGATACGAATTATCTTTATAAGGCTATCCGGGTTGATCAAAACAATGTAATGATTTCTTCAATTCAAATAGACGGAGAACGATTATTAGCAACATATAAACTCGAAGAAAATATTGTATCACCCGATACAGTTATGTCCGAATCCGAAAATTCTGTGGAAATACTTTGGGAAAAAGAATTGAATTCAACCATGTTAGCCAAACCACTGGTAACAAATGACAAAATAATCACCACTGAATATAACGGTACGGTTCAATGCTTTGACTTGGATGGAAACAAATTATGGGATTACGATGCATTCGGAAACATTGTATCTTCACCCATTGCTGAAGACGGCTATTTAATTGTGGCAACTGTCCAAGGGGATATACAAACACTTGATATAAATACCGGAGAACAACTTCAATCCATCGGCTTCGATAACCCGATAACTTCGGGGCTTGCATCGATTGAATACTCCGGGGATAAAGAACTTATGATTCCTAAAGAAACTGATTCCAAAGCAGCTGTAATTTTTGCAGATGCTAGAGGCAAAGTTTATTGTTATGATATAGAAACATTACAAGAATATTGGTCAAACGACACTCCCAAAGATTTGATACGATCCACCCCGGTGATACTTGGGGAAAAGGTTATCTTAGGATGCTGGGACGGTTATTTATATTGTTTCGATTCCCGCGAAGGATGGTTAATATGGAAATGGAGAGAAAGCAAAATTAAAGATGAAGCACCGGCGCTAAGTAAACCGGTAACCGACGGAAAATTTATTTACATTGTTTCCCCGAGTGGCAATACCGTCAAAATTGATCCAATGCTTGGAAGAACAGTTAAAAAATCAAGTAAGTTTAAGGTGAACAATAGTATTGGAATTACTTCAAACGGGAAAAGATTGTTATTAAAATCCGTCGATGGAAAATTCTTTGATCCCTTTACTAAATCTCTCGACGGAGGGTTGACATACAAAATCAATTTTGGTTATGATCCTTCTCCGACAAAAATTATTGAATGGAATAAGATTTTTCTCTTCCCTACTTCGAATGGGGATATTTACAGAGTAAAAAACAGAAAGTATAAAACCATATTAAATGTTGGTCACATCCCGCTTTTCGATCTGGATGTAGTCGACGAAAAAACATTCTTTATAAGCAGCTATAACGGTAAAATGATTTTATTTACTTATGACGGAAATTAAAATGACCAACGGAATATTCAAAGGTTATATATTTGATATCGACGGAACACTTACATCAACAAACGAACTAATCTTTGCAAGTTTTAATTACGTAATTAATAAATACTTAAACAAAACCTTGAGTAATGAAGAAATAATATCTTTATTCGGTCCAACGGAAGATGTGATATTAAAAGAGTGGTTGAAAGATAATTACGAAGAAGCAAAAGAAGATTATTATAAATTTTATAGAGATAATCATTCCAAACTGGCAAAAATAGTTCCCGGCATTGAAGAAATAATTCGTGAAATAAAACAAAACAAAATACCCCTTGGCATCTTTACCGGGAAAGGAAAACAATCGTCTCTTATCACATTGGAAGAACTTGGAATAGTCGATTATTTTGATTTAATAATTACCGGCGATGATGTAAAAAACCACAAACCATCTCCCGAGGGAATAAATTTATTCTTAAATAAATTTAATTTACCGCCGGAATCTGTACTTATGATCGGTGATGCACCCGTAGATATCAAAGCAGCCCACGATGCAAAAGTAAAAGTCGCTGCGGTAGTTTGGGATAGTTATGCAAAAGAAAAGGTATTAGATATGGAATATGATTTTCTATTCCATTCCCCCGAAGAATTAAAAGTGTTTATCTCGGAAAATATAAAAAAAGGACGCCTTTAAGACGCCCTTAAAATTATTAACTTTTTTTATATTTTATAAATTGAACGGATAAACGAAAGAGACTCTCGGTTCAATTTTTTTCTGCGGAGCATAATCAATAATATTATCATCCGCATCTCTAACCGGTGTAAAAGTCCAATTATATACCATCGAAACTACAATGTAAGGCATTGGCTTGTATCCTAATTCGGCAAACAGGTAAGATCTGTCATCGAGTGTGAACAAATCTTTTTCGTCACGAATGTTAATTTTATCATAACCTGCTCTTGCAACAAATGAACCATCTTTAGGCGAAACATCTGTGGAAAGGTGTAAAATTCCGCTGTCCGGATGATCGTCAAGTCTTTGGTAACTTCCTAAAATATCGAATGTGCCCAAAAGGGTTACCAGAAGTTCTCCGTACCATCCGTTACCCAACGAAGTAGTGGCATTTTTTAATTGTTGGATTTTTGAACTAACGGCTCCGGTTGATTTATCCAAACTGAATCTTTCCAATTCGTAGAATGCTCCGAAATAAGAAGGGATGTATTGATCGTTGTTCAACCTTCTTTCAAATTTTGTTCTCAAATTGACCAATCCTAATCCATTTAATTGTAAGATTAGTCCGGCCGATGAACCGTTGCCAAAATTTAACATTTGTGCAAAATCATAATAAAGATCCAGTTTTACCATGTCGGTTTTAACAATTGGTAATCCAAGATCAAAGCCAAAAGCTGCTACAGTGCTTTCGCTGTTAGTGGAAGTAAAAGAATCGGTAGTAGGATCATATACACCGGCTGTTACTCTGGCATCAGTATTGAAATCATTTACGAATGTCGCACCGACTTCCAAATTGCCAAGAACCGGAACGCTACCCAACGATGTGAATTTTAACGGTCTTGTATATCCTCTCAAACCGACAACACCGCTTTGGAGGAAATTGCCATATACTAATTCAAATCCGAATTGATTCATGTCGAGATCGAATTCAACCCCAACTCTTCTTGCATCAAAGGTTGGGCTATTGTTGTAGAGATACATAATTGATCCGTGTCCTAAAGTTGCATAATCAAGTGCGCCGACACGGAAATATACCGGATCACCTTTTTGACCGTATCTAAAATATCGAATTATACTCAAGTAGTCGGATACTTCATTAAAGTTCTCGGTTCTTATTTGACCACTCGGAGAAAATTCCAAATTCAAATCAAGTCCGATGCCCATATTGGCAAATGCTATCTCCGGATTAAACTTGAAAGTGTAGAACGGATTGTTATCAATCCAGCTCATTCCAAGGCCTGCTCCCAAATTCCCTTCGTTCGGGTTAAGGGAACTAAATTGAGCGAAATTTAAGCTTGTTACTGTGAGTAGAATCAGAAAAATCTTTTTCATAGATACCCCATTATTTTAAGTGAATTAATTTTCTAGTAAAATTATTTTTTCCAACTGTCAAATTTATAAAATAATTTCCAGATGATAATGTGCTCAGATTCACAAAAAATTTTCCAGCGGAAAACAATTTGCCTTTAAATATTTTGCGAACCACCCTTCCATTAGAGTCATATAGAATTACCGACACATCACTTGGTTTATCAACGTTTAATATTATGTTTGTACTTTCGTTCGAAGGATTTGGATAAATGCCCATTTTAATTCCATTCGTTTTCTGTGAGGCAAAATCAACTTTCGTTGCTTCGGGCACTCTGATAATCCATGAATATTTTATTCCTCCGTCATTATCCATCTGTTTCAATCTGTAATAGTAGACTTCATTTATATTAGCAGAAGTATCACGGAATGAATAATCTTTTGGAGAGAAAGATGTGCCGTGTCCCATTACAAAGCCAACTTCATTAAATGTAGAACTGTCATTCAAAGACCTTTCGATAAAGAATCCGTAGTTATTTAATTCCGTTGCCGTCCCCCAATACAAAACTACTTCGTTCTCAACAACCTCTCCGTAAAAATAAGTCAACTCAACCGGTAATGATTGAGTGAATACGAATTGATTCAAAAGCAAAATAAACAAGCCAATTAAAATCTTCATCTTAATACTGCCAATTTACCAATGGTAGACTTGGATTTTCCATCTTTCCGGATAATGAATTTATAAAAATAAACTCCGTTTGCAATTGTATCACCGTCGTTATCTCTTCCGTCCCAATAAATTTTATTTAAATTAAAATTGAGTTCGGATGCATCGAGTTCTTTTGAATATATTTCTCTTCCGGCAATTGTAAATACCTTAAGAATAAGGTTATCCGGCAATTCGGGAAGTCCGAAGATAAAATAAGTATCCTCTTTCATCGGGTTGGGATAATTATAAAGATCAACAATTTCCAATCCCTCAGTTACCTTGAATGATAATTGATAACCTGATTCGCCTTTAATATTACCAAAGATATTTCTTCCCGTGATAGTAATTGAATGTTCTCCGGAGGAAAGAAGAGGTTTGAAAGTATACTTAATTTCCCTATTAATAGTGTCGTATTCGAGGGAATCAAAACTACTGAAAAATTTCTTCCTTCCATCCAAGTAAATGGAGTATTGCGTGGTATCTGAATAATCAAACAATGGTTGATACGATAAGACTATCTTAATTGTGGGATGATTGTTTACAGTTTCGTTATCGAAAATTGCTTGTCCGTTAAAAAGAACATCTACGTTTGCCGCTTCAAGATTTGTCACCGTATCTTTTTGAATTTCAAAGGGTATTATAAAAATATTGTTGTCCTCAAATAACTCCGGCACTTTATTGGTTTCATCCAATTTAAATTCAAATGAAAAATCACCAAAGCCGTTGGTATAATTATCTAAAAAGGTCACATTATTTTTATAGCTGCTATCTTTGCCTACATTTATTAACATTTGACTATCGAGCAATTTCTTACTATTGTCGGGATAATTAATGTAAACATTCAATTCAACACTATCGGCTATACTTTCACCAGCATTTATAAAGCCATAATTTAGTGTGATTGAATCTCCTTGAATAATTTTATTTTTGGATATATAAGTCAGCCTTCCGGAGGAAGTTAATTCCGGCAAATTTTTATATTCAGTTCCAAACTTATTTATAAACACATTTGATGTACCTGCCCCCCGGTTCAATTGAACAATGAACTTCATCGAATTAGGTTTGCCGTTATTAAATGAGTTTAGTGAATAAGTCTGCACTCCCGGAACAAAAATATTATCCAGTGTATCCTTATTATTAATTATAGGAATAATTTGTATTGAATTATTACTACCAGCCAAATAATCAATAAAAAGCGAATCGAATGATAATGATGCACCAATAGTATTGGTAATAAAGGAGCCTGAAGAATAGGGAGAAATAAAGGTTGTATCTATCGTTACGCTGCCGGACGATGCAGGCGAATATTGTTCGACGGCTTCTCCCGCAGACAATCCTTTCTTTCCGATCATTGCCCAAGAATATCTAAAGCCTACTTCATCTATATACTTCGAACCAAATTCCTTTATTTTACTTTTCAGCGTTGAGTTACTGACATGTCCCTCGTCGGAAACTGCAAACACCACCCAATATTTACTTGAAAGAGTGTCAAGAAAATCAATATATCTTTGAGTTTCGGCAGCGCCCCCGCCAAATACATCAAAGCGATAATATCCTTGAAACTCCAGATTCAGAGTATCAAACAAACAAACATGATGTCCCCTCAAAGTATTTTCCGGGATATAGTTTGCACCTTTTACCTGAATAACTGCAGTATTACCATCATTAAATCCGGCAGATACTACGTGAACTGTTGTTGAATCGTTGTCCAGTTCAACATGATTACCATTTATTTTCAAGTTATTTAACTGAACAGCTGAAAAAGAAATACTGTCGGCTAATAAATATTTAGCGCTTTCACTCGATTTATAGAATGTGTAGGATACACTGTATTCATCCGATTCAGCAGACTTAAACCTAACAAAATATCTTCCAGTGGATAGCTCGCTTAAATCAAATTCTGTATAAACATCCCCCAATGGTTCATTTAATATTATTACATTGTTATCAAAATTATCTCCAGCAGAAATTTCGGCAATGATATTTTTATTTGAAGTATCTGCCGAAGGATTTAATACCCGTAAGCGATTGTTAATATTATTTTCCTTTTCATATACCAAAATCGGTTTGAAAGAAGTGGAAGCTACGTTAACATTG
>CAZULK010000004.1:0-47583 GCA_964621225.1 uncultured Melioribacteraceae bacterium
GCCGCCCCATCCAAGAACTCCGTATGCCCAATATCCACCGAGCATTATTGCTAATCCGAGAACCATCATTGATGCTAATGTCCAGGGAAGGGAATGTTGAACCCAACTTTTATAATCATTTTTTATAAGTGAAGCGAAAGCGAATGCAAAGGGAACGGTGCTAAGTGAAAATCCGATGAATAACATCGGCGGATGAATTTGCATCCAGAAGTTTTGTAACAACGGATTCAACCCTTTGCCGGCAATCAAAAAGTTTTCGAAGGGTATGCCTGCCGCTTTAAGATTCCCTACTAATTCGCTCGTAATTTTTACAAACATTTGATTGTTGGTATTATCGGAAAAGATGAACCCTTGCAGAAACGGAGCGGAAAGAAAAGCCTGGTTGATTTTACTTGTGCTCACAAACGCACCTTCGCTCCAGAGATAATTGAAAGGGCTTTTCAGCATGGGGTTTACCATCAATGCTAGGAATGAAGTTGCGAGTGCAAAAACCATCATTACTGCTGGTTCAAGCCCTTCCCGCTTGCTGGTGTATTCCATCAGAATTACTCCGATTATTGCCGTAAACAAAAGCCAGAGCATAAAACTTCCGGCCTGACCGGCATAAAAGGTGGACATCAATAATCCGAGAGACAAATCGCTATTGCTGTAATTGAATACATATGCATATTTGTATTGATGTGTGAGTATTGCCTGTAATAGCAATGCCGAAGCAATTATTACAGACAGGGTGGTTATGTGAAAACTTATTCTCGCCGGTTTGAGGGTGTTCTCGTAACCCCTAAGTGTAAAATAGTACATAAGAGTAGAGAATATTCCCCCCAGTAACGCTACTGTTACCAGAATATTACCAATCATTTCTTTTTCCTTTCAGATGATTAGGAATTGCTCGATTCGTTATATGTCTCTTCGTATTTAGAAGGACATTTAGTTAATATATCACTTGCTTGGAAAACACCGTTTTTATACTTTCCGGTTACTACCATGCTGGTAGCGGATTCAAAGTTGTTAGGCATAGAGCCTTTGTAGACAACTTTCATTTCTGTACCGGAATCGTCACGCATATAGAATGAAAGAATGTTGTTTTCCTTATCGTATGTATAACTCTTTTCTTTAACCCAAGCGCCGGTGGCTTTAATGGTTTTTTTAGAGTTCATTACTTGTACAAAATCGTTTTCATAACTGATGTTTGTTTGGGTTAATAAATAACCCATCAGACCAAGGAATACTACTATTATTATTCCGCCGAATATATATTTACTCTTCATTTTTACTCTCCTTTAACTCTTTTTCAATTGCTTTCAAACGATTATCCGTGCTCCAGATGGAAACGTATATACCGATCCAAACAACTAAAAGAATGATCATTACAATATAAATTGAATTATTTTCGAAAAAAGAATATAATCCTTCCACTTAAACCTCGACTATCTTTTTTGACAATTTATCTTTTATAATTATTGAACGATAGCTCATCTTCCAGAGCCAGTAGTATAAAATTGTGAATGCAATAAGGGACAGGTAGAAAACGAGCATCATATTTGCATTCATTTTGAAATCGACAACCGGTCCCGAATTATCGTCATTCGCAGAGCCGGGATGAAGACCAGTCATAATTCTTGGCATAATAAATACAAAGAAAGGTACGGTTAAGAATGCAACGATTGAATAAACTGCGCTCAATCTTGCCCTTTTATCTTCATTTTCCACTGCAGACCTCAGCGCAAAAAGAGATCCGTAAATAAGCAAAAGAACAAATATGCTTGTTTCTCTTGGATCCCAATGCCAGAACGATCCCCATGTGAATTTAGCCCAAATAGAGCCGGTTACAGTTGCCAGAATGCAAAAAATCATTCCCAATTGCAATGCTGCCATCGATTTTGCATCATAATCCAAATCTTTTTTCGTCAAGTATTTCACACCGAAATACATTGTGCTGAAAAAAGCGATTACAGCAAGCCAAGCAGTTGGCACATGATAAAATATAATTTTTGCTTTTTCCTCTAATCCTGGAATAAACGGGAACTGATACCAATGTTCCGGTTTTGGAACTATGGGAAAAGTTATTCCCGCAATAATTACAAAACACATTATAACAAAGAGCAGTACTTTCCAAATAATTTCTTTTGTCATTTTTTCTCCGACTGTTGCAAATTTTTACCACATACAATTATCAGACCAAAAATATAGTACATTAAGTCCGATTTAGGTGACATTTTTCCTTAATAATTCTACAAAATCGAATTATTTTAATAACCTAAACTAATGATTTTATATTTAATTGACATTAATTATTATTTTAATCTCAAATCTAAAAAAACAGGGAAAAATTTATCTTATTAATGAGATAATATTTTTCTTAAATTATTTCATAATGTCAACTATAGCATCCAAGTGATGGATGAAATAATCTTCTATCGATAAAATATCTTCAGAGTTTAATCTTACAATTTTTCCGCAATTTTGAACTGCTTGTTCCGGAGTTTTAATCCCGGGAATTACGGTGGAAACTTCCGGGTAGGAAAGGGGAAAGCTTAAAGCAAGTTCCGTTTTAGAAACCTCATAAACCTCACAATATTTCCAAAAGAAATTCAAATGAGGTTCCAATTCCTTCAATATTGCCTTGTCAAGTCTAAAACTCCGATGATCATTTTCCGGGAATTTCGATTCCGATGTATATTTCCCGGTCAGCAAGCCGAAATGAAGCGCCATTCTTGCAATAATTCCAATTCCTTTTTCCGAAGCGCGCGTCAGAATCGGAAGAGCTCTCTGATTTACGAACGAGAGAACAAGCTGAAACCCTTGACCAATCTCATTTTCAATGAAAAATTCCGCTTCGGGGTACGGATCGAATGTATTCAATGAAATACCCCAATACCTTATCTTGCCCTGTTTCTGAAGCAATTCCATTGCTTCAATACATTCGCCTTGCTCAAGATGTTCAAGTCTGGCTGAGTGCAGTTGGTAGAAATCTATATAATCCCTGTTCAATCTTTTGAGGCTTTCATCACAAGCGTTCAGAATGTGATCTTTAGAATAATCTAAAATTATATTTCCCTTATCATCTAATTTATGTCCAACTTTAGATGCAATTACTGCGTCCTTATTTTTACCGAGGACTTTTCCCAACAATTCTTCGGAATGCCCTAATCCATAAAAATCCGCAGTATCGAAAAAATTAATGCCTAAATCCAATGCTTTGTTCAGTGCGGCCTTGGATGTGTCGTCATTTACATGTCCCCAACCTATGGGAATATCACCCGCCATTGCAGGACCGCCTATTGCCCACGCACCAAATCCTATTTCGCTTACGAATAAATCTGTGGCGCCAAATTGTCTATAATTCATATCAAACTCCTAATTTTCATATATCTGAAATATTTCGTTATCCGGGCGAATATCGTCGTACATTTTTTTCAATGCCGCATAAGCAGCTTCGCTGCCTCTGTTTGCAGCGTCTCTATATAATTCACTTGCCCGTGCTTTATCCATTTTAATTCCGAAACCGTTTTCATAGCAGAATGCTAAAACCGATTCCGCCAATACGGATCCTGTATTTGCCAATCTTTTCAGCTCAGCAATTTTATCCGGATTGTGAAAGTTTTCTTTTTCTTTGGAAATACTCAAAAATAGTTTTCTGACCACTGCTTCGGAGCTTCCCAGCTCTTCTGCTTTTGTCCAATATTCCAAAGCTTTGCTGGTATCTTTTTCAACCATTGAGCCCGTTAAATATACCATCCCCGATTCAATCAATGAGGGGATATGTCCTTTCCCGGAGGCTTTTAAAAGTAAATCCAAAGCCTGTTGGTCGGCAAGCTGATAATCAAAACCAAATGCGGTAATGGCAGCCCAAACGTACATTGCATCGCTATTACCGGAATCAATTTTTCCCTTTAATTTATCGAAGAAACTTTTCTTTTTAGTAAATTCGATAAGTGTGGTTACAGGTTTCCTGGCTCCCATTCTAAGTGCACGCAAATAATTAAATGCAGCTAAGATGGTATCTTTTTTCTGATTTATTCCAAATTCGTATGATTTGCCCAATAGAGTCAGTGCTTCCGGGCTTCCATTTTTAGCTGCGGATTTAATAATCTCTAAATTCGAATTTTTATTTTTTGCTTCTGTTGAATCTATAAATCCGATATATCTTCTGAGGTCTTTCGATTTTTTAGTAAGAAGTTTTTCTACAACATTTTTTTCTTTCGAGGCAAATAATGAGTCATCTTCGAAGTTAATGAAATCCGCTTCCCAATTGGAAGCGATCAATTCGTTTGAATTATTCCCAAATGATTGATCCGGGGCAAAATCTTCTGATTTTAATTTTTCCTTTCTTTCCTTTATGCCGTATTCTTCCAATCTTTCTTTTAACCTTTCTGCGGCTTTCATTCCCTTTTCTGCTGCATACGAAGCCCAACGATAAGCCTCATTCAAATTTCTGTTAACAACCAAATTATCTGTGTTTATAACTGCGTAAAGATATGCAGCTTCGGGCATTCCTGCTTTTGCAGCTTTTTCAAAGTATCTGTACGCTTCGAAAGGATTCCACGGGGCACCTATTCCGTTAAGCAGCATTATTCCCAAATTAAATTCTGCAGTTGCCAACCTTTGCGAAGCAGCTTTCTGTATCCAATAAACTGCCTTTGCGGTATCTGCTTGGAATCCTCTTCCCATTAAATATCTCAGCCCTAATTCGTGTTGTGCAAATGGATCTCCGCTGTTTGCTTCTTTTGTTAAAATATATCCCGCCACCAAAGGATATGACTGATATTTGGGCGTAAACACATGTACCCGCCCGGAGAAGGGAGGTTTCTTGAATGCTTCACTCCTGGTTGTATCCTGAGCTTGCAGAAACAAACCGGGAATAATAAATAATATTGCAATTTTTAATTTCAATTCTGTTATATATAAAATTTTTTGGGGTTCTACAATCGGTTATTATAAAATGTTCTTGTAAAGTGAGAAAATGTTTTTATCTCCCAACGATTTGTATTCCGTTTTATCCGTCAATTGTTCTATTATGAATAATCCCATTCCACCTTCCGGAAAAGAGTCGATATCCTTCTCGTCGAAATCGATAGATTTTCTTACTTTGCCTTTTCTGGCTTCGCCGTAATCAATTATATCAACTTTAATATAGCCTTCAATTTTATTTAATAATATCTCTATTTTATTCCCCGGTTTGGATTTATAGCTGTGTTTAACCACATTATTCAATGCTTCGTCTATGCATATTTCGAAATCGATTGCATCCCTTTCGGACATTCCGCTCTGAATGCAAAATGACTTAACTTTGTCACAAACACCGGGCACATTTTCGTATTTGCTTTCTATTTCAATTCGAATTTCTTCCATTCTATTCTCATATGCAAAATAGGAGAAGAGTATATTTATTCAAAATATACCTGGTAAGGATCAAATTCTACTATTTTACCCGAACTTAAAACGATCGAGATCTTAATATAATACTTTCCTTTTATTTCGCCATTAAATTGGACAATTGCTGAAGTTGGGGAATGGAATTTTATTTGAAGTCCGTCGAAGAACAATTTATCTTTTGCAATTTCAATTATTGAAAATCTATAATCACGGAGAGAAAACGCAAGAGGTATTTTACCATTCTTGAAGGAATCTTCCACCTTTGGCGAAAGTATTTCCACATCATGATCAGCTAGATCAACTTCGAATTTCGTGCTTTTCCCATTGACGGCATCGAAGCGGGAAATATTCTTTATATAAAAGCTATCTGTAGGCGGAGTTTTCATTCTTAAAATTGAATTATATGATAACGATAATAAATTTAGATTATGGTCATAAACGCCAAATTTTCCGGTATAATTAGATAAATTGTGAATCTCTATAGTTGAATCATCAATTAATTTATAGAAAGCAAAAACCGGCGGGGAGGGAATTACTTTAGAATAAAAAGCCGGAGGCAAAACTTTTTCGTTGAATAAAGATAGTTTCAATGAGTCGGCAATAGATTCGGGGTTCTGAATAACATTTAATGCTCTAAAGAGTATAGTCCCTTTTGCATTCGACAATTGTCTTGTATATCTTATTTGAGATGTAATCTCTTCCCCCCTCCAATTCTTTGTGAAAATTTTATAAACAGCAATACCTGGGAAAATATCTATCCCATTTAAATTGGAATTCCACCATTGAGAAAGGAGTGCAAAATCTTGTTGACCGCCGAATTCCCAATATAATTGGGGAGCCAAATAATCAACGGATTTGTTTTTAACCCATTCTTTCGGATCGCAATAAATTTTATCGTAAGCAGAATAACCGACTATTCCTTCCGGTTCTCCTGCTTTGTATATTCCGAAAGGCGATACACCAAATCGAACGAAAGGCTTTATCGATTTTATACTGGTATAGAGGGAATCTAGAAGAAGATTCACGTTGTCTCTTCTCCAGTCTGATATGGAATTAAATCCTCTACTATTTTGTACAAATGTTGCAGAATCTTCCGAAGAAATTTCATTCGGTATATATGGATAAAAATAGTCGTCCAAATGAATGCCGTCAATGTCGTATCTCGAAACGATGTCTTTAACTACATTTACAACATAACTTCTTACTTCCTTCAATCCTGGGTTTAGGAATTTATAATCTCCAATCTGAATTATCCAGTCGGGATGCAAATTTGTAATGTGATTTGGTGCGGTTTTATATAATCCGGCTTTCCTTTCAGCTCTGTAGGGATTAATCCATGCGTGAAGTTCCAATCCCAAATCGTGTGCGGTTTTAATTGCATATTCAAGCGGATCGTAAAATGGCACAGGTTCTTTCCCTTGTTCGCCGGTCAGCCAATAGCTCCAAGGTTCAAACGGAGATTTATATAATGCGTCGCATTCCGGTCTTACTTGAAAAACGACTGCATTAAAATTAAGCTTTGCAATTTCCGTGAATAAATTTTTTAAAGATTCTTTTTGTTGTTCGACCGATAGGTTATTAGATGCCGGCCAATCAAGATTTGCAACCGAAGCTACCCAAACTCCGCGGAACTCTTGAGAGTAGACAATTATATTGAAAAGAAGAATAAAAGAAACTAATAAATTTTTATGCATAAAGGTTGTTACCGAATCAAATTAACAAGGAGGTAAAAATAATAAAAATTTTATTGATTCGATTTTCGAATATGATGTTCAATTATTTTAAATGCCGTTCGCGATTCTTTATAGAGAAAGAAAGAAGCTATTACAACAGCAACTATTCCGAAGCAAAGAAGAATTCCTACCAAAATAATAATATCGATAAAAAGAAATTCCGAAACTCCTCCGAAAAAAGCAGCAAGCGAGAAGAAAACCACTGAAGCGTACAAGAGGGAAAGAGCGTCCTTGAAATACTTTGCCCTTTCAATTAAATGGGAAGGTATTTTTTCTTCCGAGTCCTGAAAATGATGTATTTCTTCGTGTAACTGACCAAACCTTGTTGAGGTCGAAAGTATTAGTAACGCAACTCCCGGCAACAATGCCAGTGGAGTTATCCAAATTTGCGGATTGTTCATTATGCTGCCAATGTTTTCATTAATTTTCTTTTTGCTATTGGCAATATAGTTTCTTTAAATGGAAAATCAATTTCTGATTGGAATAAATAGGCAGCCGGATTCGGCAGTTCCGGATAAGTTTTGGTTAGTTCAATCTTTATTTCGTTTTTAATTACTTCAAAACTCTCAAGCGGATAAGTCGTTAAATATTTCGTTTTCAGTGAACGCAAAGGTTCCGGACCCGAGGAAAAGAGTATCGTTTCGTAGCGGTATACGTTTAATGTTTTAGCTTTGTGATCGGAAATCAACAAATATCCTTCGTTTTTGTATAAAGGAATAATCCCAATCTCTTTTATTTCGGAATTCTTTTCAACAAAATCGTAAATAGCTTTTCCCTCGGTCAATCCCTCTTCAATTTGAGGCATGGACCAATTGATAAAATCAAAAATGGAATCTTTGTCCGAACCGAAAATCTCCTCCGATTCGTACACCGGTTTTTTCTTTTTGATATCGAAGCGAATTAAGCGTTTGGGAAAACTATTCTCAATATTCGAACGGTTTTCCATCAACCCCTTCAGTTGTCCGGAAATTTCTATCAAATTGGAAAACACAGGATAAAGTTTGCTTTTGTGCAAAAACTCCATGTAGTTTCCCATTATCGCAAGTAATTTATACTTGCTGTATTCGGGATCTCTGGCTGCTTTTATGAATAATTCCAAATTAAGTTTTTCCATAACTTAACTCCTTCGAGTTTTTATTATAATCGTAATTAATTAGAATAATTTTAGACCTAATGTTCTTTTATCCGCTAAACAAAAGAACTTTTACGGAAAGATGAATCTTTTGGTATGTAAAATTAATTTCATTAAGAATAAGAGAGAATTATTTTAGTTGTAAAAATATATTAACTGATGACATATTTGTCAAATTTCAATTAATAAAAAAAGGGGCATAAATTTTGCCCCTAAGATAAAAAGAAAATTATTTTGATTATTGCTAAAATATATCGTCTCTATTAATAGGCATGGTCATGCATCTTGCGCCGCCACCGCCACGTGCAAGTTCACTACCATCAATTGTAACTACGCATTTTTCGTAGTCATCTATATTCACTTTGTTTTTTATTACGTCTTTGGCGTGAATTATCTCGAAGCCGTGTTTGTTCATTTCTTCGAGAGTATAAATATTTCTGGAATATCCTATTACTTTTCCCGGCGCAAAGGCAAAGAAATTGGCACCGCTGTGCCATTGTTCCCTTTCTTGAGTCCATTCATCCTTTTCCCCTCCGCAAAATATCGGCTCTACGTCAATGCCAACATTTCTTAATGCCGTGGGAATATCATTTTCCTCATGAATGCTTTTTACTTTTCCGTTATCAATTTCAATGTGTACAGTTTCGTAGTTATGAATATTAAAGACAACGGGAGAGTAAACCATACATTTATCCACATCCAAAAATGTAAATACCATATCGAGATGAATAAATGATTCCGGTTCATGAGGTAATTCTTGCGCAATAATATGCTTGCAAATTTTTCTTTCGTTTAAATATTCGAGTAAAAAATCTACTCCGTAGGTGGATGTTCTACTACCGATCCCAACAACAAGCACATCTCCGCGAGCCACTTGTACATCGCCGCCTTCAATTGTTATTTTGTCGTTATAAAACTCCGTAGATTCCGGATTAACCACATCGCCGGAGAGTTTCGGGTGAAATTTCATAATTGTTTCAATGATTTTGCTTTCTCTGCTTCTCACCCTGCTTTTCATTCTATTGATTAAAATCTTATTTCTGATTGCCGAAGCGGAATCCCTCGTGAAAAAGAAATTGTGCAAGGGACGAAGAGCATATTTCCGTTTGCTTAAAAAGTTGGTCAAATTATCTCTCTTTAACGGAACTCCTTCAATAAGCAATTTAGCCAAAACTTCCGGTTCAAGCATGTAAAGGTCTTCTTCTATGTCAGGCTGATTTTCCCGGGAGCAAATATCTTTTAATAAACGCCTCTTGGCATCATTGTTATGGAGTGTTTCCTTTAATAAATCCCTTATTTCCAAAGGCTCACAAACTTTTTTTAGAACCCCTTTGAACTGGGAATATTCTTTTTGAGCAACAGTCAAATTCAATATGTCACTATACAGCGCCCTTTCGGCATTGCGGGGAGTCATATTTTCAACTTCTTCGCCGGGCGTATGAATAATAACCTGGTTTAATTTCCCTATTTCAGAGCTTACATTGATTCTTATATCATTCACTTCAAAACACCAAAACTGATTTTTGAATAATTATTCTCTTTATGATAGACTTTATGAAACGCCTTTACAAAATCTTTGTAATCGGCGTTGTAAATATCGCAAAAAGTTTGCGGATTTCTATCAAAAAGAGGAAACCAACTGCTCTGAACTTGAACCATTATTTTATGTCCCTTCTTAAATGTGTGAAGAATGTCCTGCATTTGGAATTTTACCTTTTCAATTTTGTTGGGCTCAAACGGCTGTGGATTATCAAAACCGTTTCTGAATTTACCCCTAAAAATATCTCCGCGAATCATCATTTGGTATCCGCCCATCTCGACATTATTAGGATTCGGTTTGGGGTTCGAAGCAGAATCGGGGAAAACATCAATTAACTTAACGACAAAATCTGCATCTGTAGAGGTAGTGGAAACAAACAATTCAACATCAATGGGTCCGGCAACAGTTACATCCTCTTTTAATTCATCGGTTTCATAAACCAGCACGTCGGGTCGATATGCCGCAAATCGTTGATCTTCAACCATATAATTTCTATTATAAAAATTTCTTGAATCGTGAATCTGGGCAGTATAAGGCACCGGTTTGTTGGGATCGCTCAAGTATTCTTCGAATCCCTCCTCTACGGTTGAAACATCAAATGTCATATTTCCGTTTGAAGAAAAGTAGAGCTCTTTATTTGTTAAATTCTTCGGCGGCCAAGCGTCGAACTGATGCCATTTATTATTTCCGGTTTCAAATATCAAAGCTTCCGGAAGATTTATTTCACCTTTTCCTTTTAAGAAATGATTGAAAAATGGAAGTTCAACTTTTTGCCGGTAATATTCACTTGTGTTTTCTCCGAAATTCATTATTCCGTAGGAAGTTACTTCTCCCCTCGACCAGGCTCCGTGGGTCCATGGTCCCATAATCAACACATTAAATATTCCTTCGTTCTTCTTTTCTATGGTAGAATATGTATGTAGCGCACCAAATAAGTCTTCGTTATCGAACCAGCCTCCTACAGTAGCAACTGAAGTATTCACACTTTCAAAATGATTCAAAGTGCTTCTGCTTTTCCAAAAATCATTATAAATTCCGTTAGCCATGGCTTGATTCCAAAATTCAATTTTTCCATGCAATATTTTTTCGTTGAAATATTTCAATGGTCCAACGTTTAAAAAGAATGAATAAGCATCGGGTGAGTCATATTCCGGTCCGGGAGTCCAATGTGTAGTCAATGAATCCCGGGGTTGACCGAAAACCTTGAAAAAATTAAAAGCCATCATAAGTGTAAAAGCTCCATTGTGATGCATGTCGTCGTCAATAAACCAATCGGAGATAGGAGCTTGAGGGGAAACAGCTTTTATTGCAGGGTGACCTGACATTGCCGCCATTGCTGCATAAAAACCGGGGTAGGAGATTCCCCAAATTCCTACATTCCCATTATTATTTGGTATGTTTTTTATCAGCCAATCCACAGTATCGTATGCATCACTCGCTTCATCGGTTTCCTTGTCTTTCTTGTTTGGTTTGTACGGACGCATATCCACAAATTTGCCTTCGCTCATGAATTTACCACGGACATCTTGAAAAACAATTATGTAGTTTTCATCGAGGAAGTGTTTGTACCGTAATAACCTTCGGCTGAATTTATCTTCGCCGTAGGGAGAACAACTGTAAGGGGTTCTCCATAACAGTATCGGGTGTTTTTCGGAATTATCTTTTGGCATGTAGACGGATACAAATAATTTGACTCCATCTCTCATTGGAATTCTATATTCCTTTTTTGTGTAGTGGTCTTTAATTTCGTATTGTTGTGCATAAACGACAGATATTAGAAAAAAGAAAATAACAATGGAAAGCTTTTTCATTTTACATCCGATAATTTATTATTGATTTTGCAATTTAATAAAAGAGAATAACAAAAGAATGTATTTATAAAGAGGTCTTCTCAATTTTCAGGGAATTGAATTAAATTTTATAATTCCAAAGATTCTTTCGGTATTTGTTCTCCTCTTATAAGGTCTTCGAAAGATTCTCTTTTTTTAATAAGATACGCTTCGTGATTGTCAATGAGTATTTCAGCGGCTTTACGTCTACCGTTATAATTTGAAGACATAACCGATCCGTATGCTCCGGCAGACATTACGGCTAAATAATCACCGGGTTTTGATTCTTGAATATCCCGGTTTTTAGCAAAGTAATCTCCCGACTCGCAAACCGGTCCAACTATATCCGCAGTGATGTCTTTCTTTTCGTATTTAATAAGTGGTTGTATATGATGATACGAATCGTAAAGTGACGGACGGAGAAGGTCTGTCATTGCGGCATCAACAATAATGAAATTTTTTTTGACATTGGTTTTTGTGTAAAGAACTTTAGTTATTAATATGCCTGCATTCGCCACGAAAAATCTGCCCGGTTCAAATAATATTTTGCAGTTCAGTTCTTTTAGAATCGGTGTTATTTGATTAGACAGCTCTTCAATATTCAACTCTTCGTTGTTATCGTAACGGACTCCGAATCCGCCACCAATATCAATATGTTTTAATACAATCCCTTCTTCTTTTAATGTATGATACAATTCGGATATTTTGATTACGGCTTCAACCAGTGGTTCCGGTTTTGTGATCTGTGAACCGATGTGCATATCCAAACCACGAAGTGATATATTAGGTAATTCTGAGGCAGCGCGATATATTTTCAGCGCTTCGGTGGAATCTATGCCGAATTTATTTTCAGCCAAACCGGTGGAGATGTATGGATGAGTCTTGGGGTTAACGTCTGGATTTACTCTTATAGCAATCGGTGCAACAACTCCCAAAGCTGTTGCAATTTCGTTTATTAATTTAATTTCTTGGAAAGATTCCGCTTTCAAAAGCGATATTTTATTTTCCAAAGCAAAACGAATTTCTTCTTCTGTTTTGCCAACTCCGGAAAAAATTATTTCATTAGAATTCACCCCCGCTTTTAATGCCCGGAATAATTCCCCTTTGCTGTTCACATCTATTCCGGCACCAAGTTTGTTCATCAAAGCAAGGATTGTTAAGTTGAAATTACTTTTTGCGGCGAAATAAATTTTGTGATCCAATTTATTAAATGCCGAGTCGAATTTGTTGAATCTTTCGATTATTTCTTTCTTTGAATATACATACAAAGGTGTGCCGTATTTCTTTGCCAAGTCTTTGGCTTTCAATCCCTCAATGTATAATTGATCGTCTTTGTAATAAATATTTCTATTTTCAAAAAAAATCATTTTCCCTTCCTTTTATTGTTTTAAAAATATGAAATAAAGTGATAATTCTCTTTAAATATTTCCGTATTATAGGTTTTTAGAATAATTGGTTTAGCGAAAACAAATTTTGATAATAACTCCAATTTTACTTTCTTGCGGGGTTCAATTTGGAGAAACAATGCAAAAACTTAGAAATATAGCAATAATTGCCCATGTGGATCACGGTAAAACCACATTGGTAGATCAAATGTTGCAGCAATGCAAGGTATTTAGAGAGAATCAAGTTGTAAAGGAAAGAGTTCTGGATTCCAACGACTTGGAGCGCGAAAGAGGAATAACGATTTTATCGAAAAATATTAGCATTCCTTATAAAGATTATAAAATTAATATAATAGATACTCCCGGACATGCCGATTTCGGTGGGGAGGTTGAACGTGTTTTGAAAATGGCAGACGGTGTTTTGCTTTTGGTCGATTCATTTGAAGGACCGATGCCACAGACAAGATTTGTTTTGGAAAAAGCATTACGTCTTCATTTAAAACCAATTGTTGTTATCAATAAAATTGACCGTCCGGATAATCGTCCCGACGAAGTTTTGGATGAAGTATACGATTTATTCATAGATTTGGGTGCAGACGAAGATCAACTCGATTTTCCATATGTTTTTGCTAGTGGGAGAGACGGTTGGGCTGTCAAAAAGATTGGGGATGAAATTTCCGATTTAACACCACTGATGGAATCGATAATTGAGAATATTCCTTCCCCAAAAGTAATAGAAGGTACGACTCAAATTCAGGTAACAACTCTGGATTATAACGATTATGTCGGAAGAATAGGCATAGGAAGGGTTTTTCGCGGTGTTCTGAAGAAAAATGAAAAGCTGAGCATAATAAAAAGAGACGGTACAATTTTGAAAGCCGAACCGAAGCAATTATTCGTTTTTGACGGACTGGGAAGACGGGAAGTAGAAGAAGTGGATTGCGGAGATATTTGTGCTATCGTTGGTATTGAAGGTATAGATATTGGGGATACAATAGCCGATGCGGAAAATCCGGAACCTCTTCCGATTATAAATATTGATGAACCCACCATCAGCATGACGTTCACGGTGAATAATTCTCCTTTTTACGGAAAAGAAGGGACTTATGTAACTTCGAGACAACTAAGGGATAGATTATTTAAAGAACTTCAGCATAATGTAGCCTTAAGAGTAAGCGAAACAGGTTCGCCCGATTCTTACAAAGTATCGGGTAGAGGGATTCTCCATCTCTCAATTCTAATAGAAAATATGAGACGGGAAGGATACGAACTGCAAATCCGCGAACCCAAAGTAATTTATAAAGAAATAGACGGTAAAAAAGCTGAACCTATTGAAATCCTCGTTGTTGATGTCCCTAATGAATCTGCGGGTAAGGTGATTGAGATTGTTGGGCAAAGGAAAGGTGAGCTTGTAAAAATGGAAAGCAAAGGCAGCCTGACAAAATTGGAATTCCATATTCCTTCCAGAGGTATAATGGGTTTAAGAACCAAAATTCTGACCGCAACTTCCGGCGAAGGAATAATGCACCATAGATTCTATCAATATGAATTCTTTAAGGGATCAATAGGCAAAAATAGGAACGGTGCACTTATATCGATGGGAACAGGTCCCGCAACTGCTTATGCAATAGATTCTTTACAGGATAGAGGTAAGTTTTTTATTGATCCCGGCGAAGTTGTATACGAAGGCCAAATAGTTGGTGAACACAATAAAGAAAATGACATTGAAGTAAACGTTCAAAGAGGTAAAAAGCTTACCAACATGAGAGCATCTGGAGCGGATAAGGCTGCAAAAATCGCTCCCGCAATAAAATTTTCCCTCGAGGAAGCATTAGAATATATAAAAGAAGACGAAATGGTGGAGGTAACTCCAAAATCGATTCGTCTCAGGAAACTTCATTTGAACCCTCACGATAGAAAAAGATTTAATTTGGGGAAAAGTATATAATTCGGTAAAAATTCTTTAATGCCGGTATTTCGTTAAACGACATATCGTAGTGTAACGATATATCGGCACTATTTTTCACATCCTTTCTAACATTTCCAAATCTCAGAGCTTAAAATAGGCATTAATCAGTTTGGCACATTTGTTGATCATTCAGAATTAGTTAATTGAAGTTTTGAACTCCCTAAAAGCCGGCATGATCCGATGTACTACGTTAGTTAGAGTGAAATGGTTAGTGAGTGGTTAGTAAGTAAGACAATGTATGTATGTTACGGCGCCGGCTTCCTCCCCTAAAAAAGGTTAAAAAATGAAAGATGAAAGAAACACATATGGAATGATGAATAACAAAGAGCATTATCAGTCTTTGCGACTCTATTTGGATTCTTTGGAAATCAGCGAAAAGGCATTGATGAAAGAGATACTCCGCCTCAAAGCTGCTGAAACGGAAGATAAAATACGTAAGGAGGAAATTATGGCACAGATTTCCCACGAAATAAGAACACCTTTAAATATAATTACTAACTATACAGCAATGCTGGAAGACGAAATGGCGGAAAGAGGATTGCTGAACGAATTCAATCTTTTTTTCAAGGCAATTCACAAAGGAAGCCAAAGAATAATTAGAACGGTTGACCTTATTCTGGATTATAGCAGATTGGAGAGCGGACTGTATCAGCCATCGCCGGAAGAGTTTGACGTTTATTATGATGCCTTGCTACCTGTTATTTTAAAGTATAAAGATCAAGCCGAAACCAAAGGATTGCAAGTCAATTGTGATATTACTCAAGCTGAAAAACGAAGGGTGTATACAGATTTATACTCTGTTGAACAAATATTTGATCAATTGCTTTCGAATGCAGTTAAGTTTACTTTTTACGGAGAAATTGATATCTCTTTAAAGAATGTAGATAACAAAATAGTTGTTGAAATTAAGGATACCGGAATTGGAATGAGTCAAAAATATTTGCAAGATGTTTTCACTCCTTTCCTTCAGGAAGACAGAGGATATACCCGGAAATTCGATGGGAACGGACTTGGATTACCGATGGCAAAAAAATATTGCGAGCTGAATAATATCCGTATGAAAATCATGAGTGAAAAAGGAAAAGGTACTACCGTCTATTTGGAATTCCAAAATTAATTATTCTGCAATCCGGATTATTAGCTGTTCTTATTCTCAAGTTGGAAAAAATAAAATTTTGCAACTTGAATTTCTCCATTGACAATAAAATTAAATCTCCCTATCTTGCCCAAAGAATTTTAATTTAGGATAACTTATGGCTAAACACATAACAAGTACTACAAGAATGAAAACTACGGGATCTCATCCCAAAATAATTGAGGAGTATATTGGCGCAGTAAATACAAAAACAAATCGATTATCAATTGCGCATATGAGATCTCCTCAAGGCTGGAGCGAACCCGGACAAACCCCCGAATTTGATGAATATACAATTGTATTAAAAGGAACTCTTCATGTGAAAACACAATACAAGAATTTTGAAGTGGTTGAAGGGGAAGCTTTCATTGCAGAAAAAGATGAATGGGTTCAATATTCAACCCCGGATGAAGATACCGAATATATTGCAGTCTGCATTCCTGCCTTTACGAACGATATTGTGAACAGGGATGCAAAATAATTTCATTCTAATTATATTTGTACTCCACTAACAAATTATTTATAAACTTTTTCACTACTTGCACCCGGCTTTAAGCCGGGTTTTTTAATTTATATGATTCATGATTTGCAATCCTTAAATCGGATGGACTACCAAACAATATTTTGAATTCAGTACCTTTATTCTTTTCGCTATTCCAATCCAAATAAAATTGATGGTAATTGCACACTTGTTTTACCAAAGTTAACCCCAAACCATTGCCATCATACTTTCTTGAATAACCGGAATTTTCCTGTTCGAAAGGCTCGAACATTTTTTTCTGGAACTCTTCTGAGATTCCTATTCCCGTATCTCTGATGCACAACTCAGGGAATGAACCGGTAGTCTCCTTAAGTTCTATTTCAATCTTACCGTCTTCTGTAAAAATAATAGCATTTTCGACCAAATTTTCAATCAACTTGTTTATTAAAATTTCATTGCCTTTAATCCGAGTTTTTGTTGTATTGATTTCGACATGCAATTCGTTTCCTTTGCATTTGGCTTCATCATTGAATTTGATCTTTATCTGTGAAAGAATATCTTCCAAGTCAACATCCTCTTCTATGAAATCATATGTCCCGGTTTGCAATTGTGATGTAATAATTATTAGTTCAATTGTTCTGATTAGTCTATCCGCCGATTTATGGATTGTTTTGAAGAAGCCTTTAATTTCATCATTATTTGAGATATCAATTTCCGATTCAATCATGCTTAAGTATCCCAAAATGACATTCAAAGGTGTCCTTACTTCGTGAGAAATCATTGCAAGGAATTCGGATTTAAGTCTATCGGAAGCTTCAGCCCTTTCTTTGGCTTTTTCCAATTCCATGTTTTTTATTTTTAGTTCATTTATTGAATGAAATATTTTTTCCTGTTGTTCAATGATTGTTTCCCTAAGTCTGTTTACAGCCGAATCAAGTTTTTTAACATCCTTGCCGGAAGAAATTTTCTCCGGTTTACTATAATCACCGTTTGATAATTTATCCACCCGATCAATTACTTTAGCAATTGGTCTTGTAGTGAATTTGGATATGATACCACTTAATAATAAAATAAAGGGAATAGAAATTAATTGTACATAATAAATATATCTCTTCAATTGATCAATTTTGGCGTAAACGGATTCAGCCCGGTAGTCTGCCTGTACAATTCCGACAACCTTATTTTGGGAATTAAGAATTGGAGCCATTCCGCTTATCCAGCTTCCGTACTGATCCATGTAAAGATTGGTGAAGGAACAATCAATTGTTTGTTTTACTCTTTTGTATGCATCCAATGCTTCTTTTGCCTTTATGTGTAACGTATCGCCTGCGAAAAGTGATTTGTTTGTCATTACTCCAAAAATCGCTTTTGAAGTATCGATAAGATTTACCGTATAAAGGTCTTCGGATAAATTTAAGTTTCTTTTGACGTCGAGCAATTTTTTTCTATACTTTTTGAATGCACCGGATTCCACAATCGATTGTTTCTTGAAATTCAGTTTTTCATATTCATCGCCTTCTATATTTGCAGCTGCCGTTGCTGCAATGGCTTTCAATTTCTCTCCGTGTAATGAAACAATTTCCTTTTCCACTCTGGGTAATATTAAGTAGAGTATAATTTCCGTTATTATTAAAGTGAACAGAAATGTAAAAAGTGATATTTTTTGCCAAAGTCTCATGGTTTTCTCTGTTTAATCAATATGATGATTTTAACATTATTTAGTTCTATATTAATATTTGTTTTCTATATAAACTGTCGTGTAGAAAACACTTTTTCGAAGAATTAAGGTGAAAATTTAGTGTGAGCAAATCTTTCAGTTTCGACGAACTTTCGAATGGTTATCAGGCAAGATATAGTTTATCTCCCATGCCGGAAACAAAATCATTCCTCAATAAATTGATTCACAATTTACAGCCAAGTACTGTTTGTGAACTTGGATGCGGTACATGTTATTGGATTGGAGAACTGAATAATCCGGATTATAAAAGTTTTGGAATAGATATTTCATTAAATATGCTCAAAAATTCTCCCCGGTTCATTAGGGGACGCACTGTATGCGGGGATGCAACAATCCTGCCTTTCCAAAATACTTTATTCGATTTAATGTTCATGGTAAATGTTATACATTTAATTCCGGACAAGGATTTAATATTCCGTGAAGTTTACCGCACTCTGAACAAAGGAGGAATATTTGCTATTATCTTTGCCGACGTTCATGATGAACGTTATATAAATTTTATTTTCGATTGCTTTAATGGAACAAAAGAGAGAAGCTTAAAGTTGATGCCCACAGTAGATCAATTGCGTAAAATGTTTGAGATGAATCTTTTTTCAGAAATTAAAATCGATACTGTGGAAATTATAAACGCAACCTTTAATGGAGCGGAGGTTTTTAATAATCCCTATCTAAGAAAAAACGGGTCTTCAACTCTCGGTGTTTTAAGCGATGAAGAATATAAAGGCGGAATTGAAAGGATAAACGCTAAAATAGATGATGACGAAAATCATCCATTCCAAAGCAGAATAGTATATAAAGTTGTATACGGAAGAAAGAATTAATCTATTTCAAACGTTCCGAATTCTTTTCTCAAAAAACCATCGGAATTTTTATTTTTATTCCAATAATCCAGCATCATAGATTTTTTCAATACTGCCGAAGTAGTCATAGGCTCTTTAATTCCGGTGAATTGCAATGGCAAATAAGTTTCTTCCCATCCCAAAATTTTGTGAGGTTTTTCTTTGGAAAAGTAATAGTGAAATTCGCGTTCAATATTTTTGTATTTTATCGAATAATCAAAAATTTCAGAATCGGAATACTTTTCATTTTTGATTGTAGTTAAACTTGCTTCGGCGGCATACGTATCCAGCTCAATATGCATTAATCGAAAATATTGTGTGGAGGGAATAACTTCAATATCGCCCACTGGTAAATTTTTATAATTCAATCTTATCATATTCCATACTTCGTCTTCTAACAATGCTTGTTTAATATTGAATTCACTGTCGCCCGGATCTTGGAAATAGGAAAAAACTTTTGCATCGTATCCAAAACCTCTGTTATTCAATTGAATGAATGAATGTCCGCACCAATCTTGCGAGGATGTTGTGACTTTGTAAGAATATTTCGGATTGCTTGCAAACGGTGTAAATACCGAAGTCATAATGGAATAAGGATAAATACCGGTGTAGAAATTTTTTTGAAAATTTAACTTCAAAACCTCTTGAATTTTTTCTTCATTCCTTTTCCCTTCATATTTAACTTGAGAGACGGGCAAAAAAGGTTCGGTAACAAAAATCATAACTGCTTGACCCTTTCTATGTTCACCATACCGAACTTGATCAAGCTCGTACCTGTTAAGTTCCGCACCGTTGCTTTTCCAATAGGAATAGGAATCTTTATCAACGGGAATTAAATTTTCTTCCTCAAAATTACCTATAAAAGTTAAGGCTAAAACCAAAACAACGCCCATTGTGAGACTAAATCCAATAAATGCTTTCACTACACTACTCATCTAATTTTCCACTTTAAATTGCTGAAAATACCGAAATAAAAGTGTCAAACATAAGACAATGAAGGGAGAAAAAAAAGCCCGGCGGAACCGGGCTTAATAGGAGGTCTACATGCGGTGAAATATTATTTAATCAGCATCATCTTGCGTGTAAAGAGTTGATTTCCGGCTTTAAGCTTGTAGAAATAAATTCCGCTTGCCAAATTGGATGCGTCGAAGGATACGGTGTATCTGCCGGCTTGCTGATTTTCGTTTACCAGTTCGGCAATTTCTTTCCCGAGTAAATTATATATTTTTAGTGTTACTTCTGTTTGTTCGGGAATAATATATGTAATATTCGTTGATGGATTAAACGGGTTGGGATAGTTCTGCATTAGTTCGAATTTCTCCGGTTGTTGAGATAATTCTTCTCTTTTAATTCCCGTCAGCATAACTCCCGAATGCCCGTAAAATCCCAAATCGGTTCCGACTAATAATTCATCATAATAAAGTACGTTAATTTTTGTACCTATTGGATATGAATAGCCTAGTGACCAGGAAGATGAACTTCCCCATACCCAGTAATAAATTTCATGATCAACAGCCGTAAAGACTGTATCTGATCCAACGGTAACTGCAAATGCTTGTCTACTGGTTGAAGTAGGTAAACCGCTGGAAGTGAAAGGTGTCCATAAGCCGGTTGTATTCAAAGGTTTGTAATATACGTGGGGTTCGTTTATTCCCGCATCAGTTCCGCAGGCATAAACGGTATCTCCGGTTACAGACAGTTCAAGGTCTAATAAACTTACTACAATTGAATAACCAACTGAAGTACCCGATGATGACATATCTTGCGAGGGTGTCCAAGTAGATCCGCTTTTAGTTAATTTATAAACGCTGTAACCTTGTGGTGCTCCTAAATCGTACAATACACTTACGTATGCAACCGTATCGCTTCCCTCAACATTAAAAATAACGTCTGTTACGTCAACATCCTGGCCGTTTGTGGTTGCCTCGATTAAAATTTGATCCCAAGTTGCACCTGCATCGGTGGAGTAAAATAATCCACCCTTATCGGGTCCCCATACCTCAAATCCCGCGAAGACTATATTATGGTCTTCCGGCAATACTTCCAATGCCAAACAACTGGTTCCGACACCGGGAAGGTTGTATGGGGCAGATTCCGGAGTGAATACTCTTGTCCAATTGGTTCCGTCGTCTGTTGTTTTGTAAACTCTTACATTCCCTGCATATACAGTAGTGGTATCTGTTCTGTCTATGGCAACAGCCGAATATGGGGAACCATCGCCGGTTGGGAACATTGCGAATGACCAAGTTGGAGAAGTTAAGTAATCAGATACTTTCCTTATACCCGACTTGGATGCTAACCAACCTGTGTATTTACTGTCTGTCATATCAAAATCTATTACCTGAACAGCTTCAATACCTTCGTCTATTTCAACTATGTCGGGACCACCATTTTCGGTTACTCCCAATCCTTGATCTGTGGTGAGCAGTACTATATTGTCATTTATTGGGTCAACAAATACGGCTCCGTCGTTGGGATGTGTTTCGAAGGAGACATCACCAAAGTTTTGCCATGTACCTGCTTCACCTTTATTGTTGCTATAAACTGCGGAAGTATAAACATGGTATGAAGAGGAATCGCCGCCAAATCCAACATCGGGGCCAATAACACCGTTGATGCCCATCGGGAATTCTGTCCAAGTTGTTTCATCATCAGAATAAGCTACATATTTTTGCATTCCGTCTGTTCCAAACAAAAACAATCGTCCATCGGGTGCGATTCCGAATGTGAGCCAATCGACTCCGGGGGAAGTTAAAGTTGGAGTGATATTAATGTTTGATGTTGGTACCGATCCAGAACTATAAGGAGCATCCATTTTTCCTAAATACATTGTGGGTCCTGCAACAAAATAATAAAGAATACCGGTCAACGGATGTACAAAAGCAACTGTTCTATTTGGAGCAGAAGTTAAAACGACGGGGGAAGATGAGTCTTCTGTAAAATTACCTGATCCATCCAATTGTCCAAAGTGGAGATTTGCGCCGGAGAAGATATACATATCATCGCCGACTATTTTTATTTCTTCCACAGGATAAGTTGCAACCACATCAACCGTTGAGGAAGAAGGATGACTCGACAGCAATGAATCGGGTGTAAAGAAAAATACCTTGCCTGAAGTTGAATGAGCTTCAATTCTCACGATGTGTGAGCCGAAACCAGCATTTGCATCGACTCCGGGCATAACTGTCCAATCGTTGCCTGTTGGACTGGTAGTGTTTGTGTAGGCGTCTGTGTAGAAAATTGAATTTGCGCTTTCTGTTGATATAAAGAATCTTGTGGAATCTGCATTCTTCGGATATCCGGTTATATCCAATATTCGACCCCCATAAACGTTTTCCACAGTTGGGGCGCTGAGCTGTGCATAATTCATCTTGCACGAAATCATGATCATCGCTATTGCGAAGACCCGGGTGGCTAGTAATTGTATCTTTTTCATTTTGCTTCTCCGATTGTTTGTTAAACTTTGGTCGCAATATATATTGAATGTCAAGTGTTTTTTTTGTGCCCAAGCACAAAATAGGATATTTATGACCGCAATCACAGATTTAGCATGCTAATTGGTGATGGGAATCAAAATTGATTTTCTCAATGTTCGGTTTGGTTGGTGCTTTATAAGAATAATTGAATAAATAACACTTAATAATTAAAAAAATATTTATTCGTAACAGAATAATTCCTAAGTTTTGCTTTCAATTTTGGGAGTTTTTTTGAACGGTAAAATTAGCGATATAAAATACGAATTACGAATTTCGAAGAGAGCAAGAAAAGTTGCAATCAGAATTATGAACGGTAATGTTGAGCTTGTTGTTCCGAAAAATTATTCCGTACCAAGGGCCGAAAGATTTTTATATTCGAAGATAGATTGGATAAATAAACATTTACATAATAACACGCGGAATTTTATTCCAAGGTATTTGGGTAAGCAAGTTAAAATTGTAAATAATGTTGACAAACGTTTCGAAATAACTGAGTGCGATGAAATCGACATGAATATAAATTATTCGGAAGAGGGAAAAGAATTTTACAATAAATGGCTGTACGAAAAAGCGAAGTCTTATTTGCCGGAGAGAACTAGGGAGTTAGCTGACAAATACAATTTTTCGATAGGCCGGGTGAGTGTCCGAAGACAAAAAACACGATGGGGGAGTTGTTCAAGCAAAAAAAATATATCACTTAATTATAAACTGCTCCAATTTGAAAAACCGGTGATTGATTATGTGATAATTCATGAATTGTGTCACACAAAGTTTATGAATCATTCTAAGTCCTTCTGGAACGAAGTTTCGAAAATCATTCCCGATTATAAAAAATATAACAAGCAATTGAAAAACAACCTTCTATAAAAGATTATTCCTTGATTTCCTTTTGTTCGAAATGATATTTTAACACATCGTTTTTTGTTTTAACAAAAACCACAAATTCACGGATGTCGGGGTTAAATGGAAAGACAACTATTCCTCCCGCATCTCCTCCGGGGGAAACAGCTTGTGTATTTAATGCATCGTTTCTCCAAAAATCTTCCATTGAATTCAGATAATTTTCCCTCGACTCATAATCATCTTCTAATTCTTCTAAATCGAAAAGCAATCTTCCGCCTTCGTAAATTGGATCGGTTTCGGGATTTTCATCGAAAAGGCTTGCTAAGATATTCAGGGAGCCAAATATGCAAGACAGAGATTTACTTGTTGCGTAATTGCTTTCATTTTCTATTCTTTCCTTTTCTATTATCGAGAGCATTTCCAGGGGAAGCAGAGGGCTTATTTCATTTCCCGAAAAATATTCGTCTTTTGAAGTAAGTATTTTTAATGACAAATCATTCGGAGAAATCCGAACTGTATCCATCGAACTATTTTCAATTACAACAAGAAAATCTATTTCTTCAGGAGTGAAATTTTCGACATTTAAAGAGTATTCAATTTCACCGGATTCTTTAGAAATAATTTTTCTTCCTTCGTAATTTTCATATTCATCACCTGGTTCGATCGTTAAATAACTTGAAGAACAACCGGCAACGAGAAAGAGACTAAGCAGAATGAATAATTTAAATTTCATTTTTACACCTATTTATTATCCGAATAAGATTTACATTTTCTGTGCCAATCAATTTGCTTCTATTTCAATTAAAAAATTAGTTTATGCATAATTTTTGTTTACAATTCAGTAAAACGGTGTTCGATAAAATAAACATAACAATAAAATAACTTGCAAATCAAATAATGGATAGCTAATTTTTGAGCTGTTAATTAGAAGTAAATTCAAAATTGGAGACAACATGTCCCTTTTCGAACATTCTTGGCTTCCTTTCATCTACCTTTACGGAGTGGGAGGATTATTCTTTTTAATCGGAATGATTATAGCCACAAAAAGCAATGCACTGAACTTGAAGTTAAAACGGCATCGTTACTGGTTCAAAGTATTGATTTTCGGCTTTTTTTATTTTGTAATATTTCATGCATTTTTCACAATTTTAGCATTATATTGGTAGATTATGGAACATCACGCCCCTATTAATTTCGAAACATTTCACAGCATTGGAACTACCACTGACTGGATCATAATGATTGCCTATTTTATAATAGTCATGCTTTTCGGTAGTTACTTTGGAAAATACAACAGAAGTACAAAAGATTTCTTCTTTGGTGGAAGAAGATTCACCTGGTGGTTGATTGCATTTTCGATAGTTGCCACAGGTGTGGGTAGCCACAGCTTTATCAAATATTCCGCTAAAGGATTCGAACACGGTTTCTCTTCAACAATGACTTATATTAACGATTGGTTCTTCATGCCACTCTTTATGTTTGGTTGGCTCCCGATCGTTGTGTATACAAAAATCCGTTCGATCCCGGAATATTTTGAAAAAAGGTTTTCCCCATCCGCAAGATTTTTAGCTACTTTTCTATTATTGTTATATATGATCGGTTATATCGGGATAGGATTTTTAACTCTCGGTAAAGCTGCCTTGCCTTTACTTCCCAAGGAATTTACAATGCTGGGGATTCATTTCGATGTAACCCTAATGGGAGTAGTAATATTTATTTCGATCATTACCGGAATTTATATAACCTTTGGTGGACAGACGGCGGTAATATTTACAGATTTGCTCCAAGGAGCCATTCTCTTATTCGCCGGAATTCTCCTCTTCTTTTTAGGAGTTTCTTATTTGGGAGGATGGGAGACATTCTGGAATTTGCTCCCCACCGAATGGAAATTACCTTTGGCAAATTATAACAGTCCACCGGACTTTAACTTTGTTGGAATATTTTGGCAAGACGGGGTTGCGGGATCAATCGGATTCCTGTTTATGAATATGGGTCTTATTATGAGATTCATGGCAACTAAGAGTGTGGACGAAGGACGCAAAGCTGCTGCATTTAATGTGTTGTTTATGTTACCAATTTCAGCAGTTGTTGTGGGTAATGCAGGTTGGGTCGGTAAAGCAATATCGATTGCTCAACCCGATGTTGTTCCTCCGAACACCTCGCCCGACCAAATATTTGTTGTTGTTGCCAATATAGTTTCAAGTCCCGGAGTGTTCGGGTTTATTATGGCTTCACTTACTGCAGCTCTAATGTCAACTGTGGATACGCTTATCAATGCAACAGCAGCAATTTATATAAACGATATCCACCGTCCTTTGGAAAAATTCTTGAAAAAAGATAAGATGGAACAGAGGATAAGAGATAAAAAGGAATTGAATGCTGCGAGATATTCCTCTGCTATAATTACAGCATTGGGTGTAGTGGCGGTTCTCGCCTTCAAGAGTTTTCCCACAGTATACGAAGCCCACGGTTTCTTCCATTCCACTCTTACTCCGCCATTGGTAGTTGCAATTTTCCTTGGAATATTTTGGAAGAAATATACTCCGGGAGCAGTAATCGCTACATTTGTGGCGGGTGTTGCCCTCATGATACTGGGAGCTTCCAATCCGGAGACATTAATCGCGCCGTTTGATCACGGAATTAAAATGAATCCCGCGCATCCGTATAGTTACATTCGAGCATTGTATAACACATTCGTTTGTGCTGCTGTTGGTGTGATTATAACTTTTTCGGAAGGATGGATTGCATCTGTTTCCCATAACTTAAAAGCAAAGCAAAGCGGAAAAGCTATTATTTACGGATTATTTGGACTTTCAATTGTATTTTTCTTTGTAATCTGGTCAAACGCTCTTCCGGTCTGGATTCTCTTTATTTTTGCAGTATTGTTAGCTTACATTATCTCTTTAATCTCCAATTTCTTCATTGAATACGATCCGCATGAAAACACGGAAGGATTGACAATTTGGTCTGTTCATAAAGCCAAAGAAATGTTCAAAGGTAAGAAATTAAACGAGGAAGAAGGAGAAAAGGTTAAAGTTAGTTGGAAACTGAAAGAAGGTGAAGACGGAACTATTAACTTTTCGAAGAATGACATGGCGAAGATGAAAGCCAATGTGGGAGACCTGGTCTATATTTCCGATCACAGAAGATGGCTTGGAGGACTTAAATCCATCCACAGCGTTTATGGCGAACCACACGATGAAGACGGAGTGGTTTACATCAGTAACGAAGATAAATTGAACGGTCAATTTGTAGAAGGTGTTTATCTGACTGCAGAAAAAGAAATGTAATTTGTTTTTATAAAAAAGAATGAAAGCGGATAAGTTGACTTATCCGCTTTTTTTATTTTAAATCATAATTTTAATTTTTCTTTGATCTCTTGGGGAATCGCATCTTTGTGAACAAGTATTGCAATGGTTTTTAATTTTACATAGGGTTCGGACATGTACCAATAACCGTCAAATACTTTGTTCTCCGTACCCCATGAATTTTTAGTATAATAGAATTTTTTCCCGGATTCGTCCTTTGCCAAGCCTACAATATGCATTAAATGGTCGTCGGTTACGTCGAAATTATCGAATGCTTCCTGTCTCATTTCTTGGGTTATTTCTTTTTCTTCAACCGGGAGGTTATCATGGTCATCGTCCACCGGAATTACAGCATAACCTTTATCCCTGTAAAAATTATCTCTTCCAACATCTCCGTCCCAAGCAATAGAATATCCGTTTTTAAGAGCATTGTCCATCACTTTTATTAAATCATCGATGGGCAAATTATAATAATAATCGTCCGTCCAGTTATCCGGCACTTCCAAAATGAATTTTTCGTAAAACGGATGATGAAGATAGGATGTTAATTCCACATAATCGTCCGGGTTCAATCCAGATTCTTCCAAAAATGATTTTGGAGTATATTCTTTGCCATTATATTCGAATTCTTCCGGTGGTTCGCCCAGATAAATATCGAGTATCGCATCTACAACTTCGGGATAATGAGCGGAAATTTTTCCTCTTTGTTTCAAGACTCCGTCGAGTGCTCCTTTAAGTACTGAAGTTAATTCTCTGTGATTGTATGTTTTGGGATCGTCAATTTCTCCGTCGTAAATAGCTTCGGGAACCATCCCGTATTTTTTAAATACATGAAGAACATCGTGAGCCTGACCCCCTTCTCCAAAATTTGACTTACCATGATATCTGATATACTTTTCAGCTTTCATCGGATAAGCCATTCTTACGGTGTACATTTCGGAAATGTCGTACGGCTCTTTTCCGATGCGGAGCAATTCTGTTTCCCAAAACGATGTTGTTGCAAAAGCCCAGCAGGTACCAGTTCTGCACTGTGTTTTTATAGGGGTTGTATTTACTTCGTATATCATTTCAAATTCAACATTGGTTGAATCGTTCTTCCCTTTTTGATCCTGGGCTTGAATGCCAAAAGCAATAAAAAATAAAATTGTTGCCAAAAGAAAATACTTTTTCACGCTTACTCCGTTTTTTATTTATTCGTTTTTATATAATTTGAAATGCAAAATATTGCAAAACTTACTAACAGACAATATCAAGGGGAAAAGATGAAAAAATTTTTCATTCCATTTTTTATTTTAATTTTAACAGTATTAACCCTCACCTCCTGCATAAAAGAATTCAAACCGGAAGAGTCCGATGTAAAGCAAATTGATTACGGTTTGGTAATTCATGGCGGAGCGGGTTGGATTGAGCGTGGAAGGCTTTCACCGGAAAAGGAAAAAGCGTATAGAGATAAACTGAATGAAGCTTTGAATGTAGGATTGGGAATCTTAAAAAACGGTGGTTCCGGATTAGATGCCGTAGAAAAAGTAATTAACGTGCTCGAAGATTCCCCCTTATTCAACGCTGGAAAAGGAGCCGTATTAACCGCAGAAGGAAAATGTGAATTGGATGCATCCATTATGGACGGAAAAACAAATAACGCCGGAGCGGTTGCGGGAGTAATGAGAATTAAAAACCCAATTTCCTTAGCCAGAAAAGTTATGACTGAATCTCCGCATGTTATGCTTGCCAGGGAAGGAGCGGAGGCTTTTGCAGAAAAACTTGGTTTTGAATTGGTGGACAATTCGTATTTTTACACAGAAGCAAGAAAAGAAAGCTTGAAAAAAGCTCAAATGAAGAATAATCAAACTTCTAATTTGGAATTCAACGATTATAAATATGGAACGGTTGGATGTGTGGCTTTGGATAAAGATGGAAATCTTGCGGCAGGAACATCTACGGGCGGAATGACCAATAAAATGTTCGGAAGGGTTGGTGATTCTCCCATAATAGGAGCCGGCACATACGCAAATAATAAAACTTGTGCAATCAGTGCAACCGGTCACGGTGAATTCTTTATTAGAAATGTTGTTGCACACGATATCAGTGCTTTAATGGAATATAAAGGTTGGTCGTTGGACAAAGCTGCCAATAAAGTTATTAATGATAAATTGGTTAAACAAGATGCCAGCGGAGGAGTTATTGCAATAGATCGTTACGGGAATATATCAATGCCCTTTAATACACCGGGAATGTTTCGCGGATACGCAACCAGCAAGGAAGGTCCCGTGGTCAAAATGTATAAAGATGAATAGATTATACTTCAAGGTAATCTAAATATTGATCAAGAAATTCGGAGGCCCACATTGTTCCGGCACTTATCCAATAAAGGTCTTTATTGTGTCGAAATACAAAGTGGGTCATTCCCATTCCGAATGTGCTATATATTTTAATTCCTTTTCTTTCACTGAAGTTGCCTTTCAGAAAAACAGAATTTTGTGGGGAAATTTTTTTTGTCATTCTTTCAAAATCGGTCTCCGCATTTTTCGCAGACTCATATTTTGTGAGATAAATAATCAATTTCCCTTTAGGTCCGGAATAGAAACCAATAATATTTTCTGTATCCGTTACACTTTTGTTGTGTAGTCTGTTAATGAAAGCAACAGCTTCCTCCCCGGTTAATTTCTTTTCGATATTAAAATCGAATAACTTCGACGGTACCGGGTCTTTAACAGAACCGCATGAGATGAATAATATTATTGCAAATAAATTAAAGTATTTCATTTTGCACCGAATATTTATTCCAAAAATAAAAAAAGGAATGTATTTTTACACTTCATTTTTGAGAAACTATATTGAAAAACAAATTTCTGCCAATAATAATATTAACCGTACTGACTTTCATCTGGGGAAGTTCCTTCATCCTTATTAAAAAAGGATTGATTGCTTTTGCTCCCGTTGAAGTAGGTGTTCTCAGAATCTTCTTCGCATATATTGTTGCAATTCCTTTAGCAATAAAATATATACCGGAATATTTAAAAGATAATTGGAAAAAGCTCTTTAAGTACGGAATGTTGGCAAATTTAATTCCCGGAATTTTATTCGCCTTAGCCGAAACAGGATTAAGCAGTTCGTTGACCGGCATCTTAAATTCCACAACACCAATTTTCACTTTGTTGATAGGAGTGTTATTCTTTTCCACTGCATTGGAACCCAAACAACTGATTGGGTTATTCATTAGTTTTGCCGGATCAATAGTTCTAAGCTTCGTTAGTGGCGACGGTTCACTCGGAAGTTTTAATTATTATGCATTGTTCGTTATTGCAGCAACAATTTGCTACGGGTATACGGCTAACTTGGTCAAGGTTCATCTTAAAAATGTAAACTCACTTGCACTTACTTCAATCGCTTTATTTACAATCGGTCCACTAACATTTTTCTATTTAATATTTTCCGCAGTGCCGGATAAACTGATAAATGGAGGAACCGAGGTTTGGACATCATTGGGTTTCATATTTATTTTAGGGGCATTCGGAACTACTTTTGCTCTGATTTTATTTAATAAGCTTATCCAGATGACAACGGCGGTTTTTGCTACCACAATTACATATCTTATTCCAATAATGGCAGTTATTTGGGGAGTTGTGGACGGAGAAAAAATATTTTTGCTTCATTTGGTAGGAATGGTTTTGGTTATTTTAGGAGTATATTTAATAAACAGATTTAAATGAAAGGGAAATTATGTTTGTGCCGGTAAAGGTAAAATTGAAAGATAAAGATACATTAACTATTGAATGGAACGACGGTAAAGTATTCGAATATCCATTAAGATTTTTGAGGGATGAATCGCCCGATGCAGGAAATAAAGGGGAAACAATTCTTTGGCGGAAATATGATGCGCCTCCCAAGGGACCTGATAAACCCGGGAAATACGAACTTGTCAATATTGAAACAGTCGGTAATTACGCTCTTAACTTTCACTGGAAAGACGGTAATGCAGACGGCATCTATCCTTTTCGCCTATTAAGAACTTGGGGAGAGTATTTCGAAGTGAAAGATAATCTACATCAGGATTTTGAACATAAACACGATTCAGAATAAATTTTCATCTTGTCGGTAATTCATCACCGCTTCGTAAGCAGGATGTGAGATATCCGAAAAATAATTAACGAACTTAATGTCTTTCCCGTTTTCGAATAGGGGAACCCGGGAATAAACATAATGGTTCACAACACCTTTTTCAGAGATGCTTTTAGAAATTGAATTAGCGATAACTTGAATGAATGAGGAATCTATCAACTCAGGTTCAACGAAACCGTAAGTTTCTGCAACACTATTTATTTCGTTCAACACAACAGAATAATGTGTGCACGCCAAAAGGAATGAAGTCGGTTCTTCCTTTGTCTTTATCAATTTCTCTGCCTTACCAATATATTTGTCGATAAGGTCGAATACTAATTCAGATTCGGGGTCATTCTGAATTGCAGTTTCCAATCCCTTGCATGCCACCGGGATTATCTTCTCATCGGGAAAACCTATTGCTTTAAGTTTGTTTTGGTATATTTTGGATGAAACCGTTGTTGGCGTACCCATGATAACGATGTTTCTGGATTTTTCCTCTCTGAAATTTGTTACTAAAAAGTCACAAACGGGTTCAACTATTCCATATACGATATCGGGGTGTTCCCTGGTAAATTCAATCTTATTTAATAAAGTCGATAATGTATTGCATGCAACTACAATTTGGTCCGGATTAAATCTGTGATAAATGCTTTTCAAAAACCAATCGAACATTGAGATTTGTTCTTTCTTGGATTTCATATTTTGATAGCCGTAATTCTTTTCGTACACAGCGTTAACATAAATTAGATCTATTTCATCGGCTATGTGAAATTTTTGATACATGCGACTCAATTCGCTATAAACCGTTAATCCCCCTAAGCCTGAATCGATAACTATAATCGTTTTTCTTTTTTTCATTTTGTGTTAAGCTTGAGTAATTTTAACAATCAAATTTACAAATAATAAAATTAAACGATTCTGTAATAATGATAGATTTAAAAAGATTAATTGAAATTTACAAGGTTGCCGGGGAATTCCATAGAGCAATCAGACATTCCCAATTGGAAGAATTTTTGAACTCACTTCCAAAGGATAAATTTGATGTTGATTTATTGGGGAGTTCGGTAGAAGGAAGAAATATATATTCTGTAACGTTCGGAGAGGGAAAAACAAGAGTATTACTGTGGAGCCAGATGCATGGTGATGAACCTACAGCAACTCTTGCCTTAATCGATTTATTAAGTTATTTAAATAAGAATTACAATGATGAGTTAAACGAATTAAGAAACAGATTAAAAATTAGAATCATTCCGATGCTTAACCCCGACGGTGCAGAGAGAATGACAAGGGAAAATGCATTAGGAATAGATATAAACAGAGATGCATTAAAATTAGCTTCCCCCGAATCGAGAATTTTGATGAATGAACTCACAAATTTTAAACCGGAGTTTGCGTTCAATCTTCACGATCAAGATATAAGATGGAAAGCGGGGGATAGCAAATATCCTGCATCAATATCTTTGTTAGCTCCTCCACCAAATCATTCAAAGGAAATTACAATCGCAAGACGGAGAGCCATTCAATTGGTTTCGGAATTGTTTAATGAACTAAAAGGCGTAATACCTAATTCCGTTGCCAAGTATTCCGATGAACATGAACCGCGATCATTCGGAGACACTGCTGCAGCAATGAATATTTCTACTATATTGATTGAAGCGGGAAGAGTTAAGGATGATTATGAAAAATCTTTTTTGAGAAAATTGAACTTTGCTCTTTTCTTCTATGCACTACATTCAATTGCAACTAAGTCTTTTTCCAAATATGACGATAAAATATATAACCAAATCCCATTCAACGACGGGAATTATTTCGATTTAATAATTAGGAATGTAGAATATGCTTCCGGTAACGGAAGATATAAAATGGATATTGGTATAGACCGTGAATATCAGTTTATTCCGGAGATGAATTCTGAAATATTATCCTCGTCTATCACATCGGTTGGAGACCTATCGAATACATTTGGCTTGGAAGAAATTGATGCATCAAATTATGAGTTGATACCTCCCAAAGTGTATGACGGTGAAATTAAGAATAATAATAAAGAAAGACTGTGGGAATTGATAAAAGAGGGATATTTAATAGTACGGCAACCGGAAAGATCAGACAATGAAGATTTGCTTTTAACTACAATCCAAAGCAATTCATTCGTATTCAAAATATTGCCGGGGCAACCTGCTGATTTCATTTTGAAAGGAGGAGAGGATATTTCTATTATCAACGGTTATCCGGTTAAGCGGAAAGAAGAGTTGACTAGAGTAAAGCGAATAATAAAAAAGCCCCAACAATAGGGGCTTTATCGGAGAAGCAACTAAAATTAGTCGCTAAATTATTTAATCAATGTATCAATAACTTTAGTATAATTTTCTTTAGGCACCAATCCCACATATTGAGTTACTATCTCTCCTTTTTGATTGATGATAAAGGATGTCGGTATCGATCTGATTCCGCCGAATTTTTCGGCAACGTCAAAAGTACCGTGAACAATAGGATAATTAATTCCGTATTCTTTCATGAATGGAATAATTTCACCGTCGGTTGCTCTGGTAATTTTATCTACGGAAATACCGATTATTTCCAAATTTTTTGAATACTCTTTTTTAATGGAAATTAGATCGGGAATGCCTCTTCTACAAGGAGGGCACCAAGTTGCCCAAAAATCGATAATGACCACTTTGCCTTTGTAATCGGAAAGTTTCAATTTTTTCCCGTCAACAGTCGGCAGTTCAAAATCCGGTGCCATTTTGCTGGCAGTGGCATGATTCGGATTATACCCCGGCGGCAAAGGACCTTCTTCCGGTTCCCCGTTTGTATTATTCATAATAAATAACATTAATACTATTGTAAAAAATACTCCCCAATAGATATAACTTCTTTGTTTTCTGCTAAAACCGAACTTTATGTCCTGGTCTTCTGTCTTTTTTGTCATGAATTTCTCCTATTAATTCCTTTGTCAAATTTAAGCTTTTATAAGCATATTATTCAAGTCCCGGACGAATTCCTCAATCTGTTCATCTGAAAAGCCCTTTTCCTTGCATGCATTTTCCAGTGTTCCCCAGATAGGTTCGCCGCATCTTAAACAACGAATTCCTTTTTCCATCAGATATACAACCGAATCGGGCAATATGTTCACTAAATCTTCAATTTCAATCTCTTTAGTAATTTCTTTATTCTCCATCTTCCTTCCTCTTCTTTGTTGGAAATCCGATTAATAGCCCCAATACCGAGCCATAAACTGTTGAAATATATGGGTTTCCGGTTATTAAACATCCCCCGTTGCAACCAATGAAATGGTAATATGCGTAACCTGCAATTCCACCCAGCACAGTGCTAAAAATGTATCTGTATTTCTTTATGAATTCCATTCTCTTCTCAAAACTAATTAATAATTGATTTTTTGTTGTAATCTATCAGACAATTAGATGAATCAGTTAAATTATAGTTTCAGAATATAATAACAAAAATCGGCATATTTTTTCTTTATAATCTTAGAACGGACATGAAAATATTGCAAACCTTTCTTATTAGTTTGGCAAATTGTATATTTGCATCGATTTAAACAAAATAAATTAAAGGGAATTTATGCCGGTTTCTTCTAGGATTCAGAAAGTTACTGCAAGCCAGACGATGAAAATTTCAGCCAAAGCAATTGAATTAAAATCGGAAGGCAAAGATGTAATAAATTTAAGTGTTGGCGAACCAGATTTTACAACTCCAGATAATATCAAACAAGCTGCCATTCAAGCCATAGAACGTGGCGAAACAAAATACACCGTTAATGCCGGCATAAAAGAATTGCGTCAAGCAATATCGAATAAACTAAAAACGGAAAACAATCTCGACTACGCTTTCGATGAAATAATAGTATCAAACGGTGCAAAACATAGTTTGTATAATGCCATTCAAGTAATTGTTGATGAAGGCGACGAAGTGATAATTCCTGCACCTTACTGGGTTTCCTATCCCAATATGGTTAGTTTGGCAGGAGGCAAAGCAGTGGTGATAGAGACCACCGAAGAAACCGGATTTAGAATAACCCCGGATCAATTGGAAAAAGCAATCACCGGAAAGACGAAAGCACTGATCCTTTGCAACCCATCGAACCCAACCGGTGCGGCTTATCCGGTTGAAGAATTGGAAAAATTGTTGGAAGTTATAAATAAATATGATTTTTATATCATCTCCGATGAGATTTATGAAAAATTGGTTTACGACGAATTCGCCTTTAAAAGCTTTCCTGCAATTGCTCCGGAATTACGGGAAAGAATAATCTTAGTCAATGGTGTTTCAAAAGCATATGCGATGACCGGATGGAGAATAGGATACACAGCGGCACCAAAAGAAATAATAGCCGGAATAAATAAAATTCAGAGCCATTCCACATCTAACGCTTCCAGTGTGTCTCAGTACGCAGCATTGGAAGCATTAACGGGTCCGCAGGATGCATTGCAAGAGATGAAAAAGTCATTCGAAGAAAGAAGAAATTTTTTCTATGAAGCAATCGGAAACATAGACGGATTTATTTGTCCAAAGCCCGAAGGGGCATTCTATCTCTTCCCGAATATAAAGGGTGTTCTTGGTAAATCTTACGGAGAAATAAAAATAAATAATTCTTTCGATTTGGCTATGTATTTAATCGACGAAGCCTTGGTTGCCACCGTTCCCGGAAGTGCCTTCGGTGCAGAAGGATATTTGAGATTGTCTTATGCACTCTCATTGGAAAGTTTGAAAGAGGCTGCAGCAAGAATTAAGGAAGCCATTGCCAAGTTAAGTTGATAAATAATTGGCCAAGGTTTTATATATCTTTTCTTTATTCATCTGTTGACCGGTCCACAGTTCAAAAGATTTTGCGCCCTGTTCAACAAACATTTTTAATCCATTTAAAGTCTTTGCACCCTTGGATTCTGCAAGACTTAAGAATTTGGTTTGAAGCGGATTATAAACAATGTCGAATACGATCTGGTTATCGTTGAAGCCTTCTGCGGTTGCAATCGGGCAATCGTCCACTTCGGGAGACATTCCAATTGATGTTGCGTTAATTATCAACTTACTTTCTTGGAGGGTATCTGTCAGATCGGGTGGAATGAGTTCGAAGATTTCAATGTTCTCGAATAACATTTTTTCGGAAAAGTAATCTTTCAAGCTTTCTGCTTTTTCGACGGTTCTGTTTATTATATTTATTTTTTCGGGATTAAAAAATCTGATAGCTGTATAAATTGCACTTCTTGCGGCGCCACCGGCACCGAAAACGGAAATTACATTGCCTGAAATATCTTCTTTAAAATTTTCCAGTGTTGCATATATACCGTTTACGTCCGTATTGTAACCGCTCAAATTACCATTCTCGTTTACAATAGTATTAACAGCACCAATAACGTTAGCTTCCTCGGAAACATTGTTGAGATATTGTATTATTTTTTCCTTGTGGGGTAGGGTAACGTTCAAACCAACGAATTGTAAAGCAACCATTCCTCTTATGGCATCTTTCAATTGATTGTCGGGCACATCGAACGGAAGGTAAATATACTCAATACCGTTCATCTCCAAAGAAATGTTGTGCATCAATGGAGAGAAAGAGTGTTTAATAGGATGACCTATAACACCGATCACTCTGGTATTATGATTAAATTTATTAAACGAGATCATTTTTCGTTATTCAATGAATCAGATTTATTTACATTCCCGGATATTGAAAAACTTCCGAAGAAGGGAAGATCTTCCGAAATTTTTTCTTTATATCTCGGATCAATTGAAATTGCCTTCAACAATGATGTGTAGGCTTCTTCTTTTTTATTCAATAAAAAATTTGCCTTCGCTATTCCATAGAAAGAATTTGCATGATCTTTTTTGAAACGAAGACATTTTGAATAGTAAGCTTTTGCCTCTTCAAACCTGCCCAAATTTATAAGACATTCAGCTAATTGGAAGTTTGCTTTAAAATTTTCCGGGTCCAAATTTACCACTGCAATATATGAATTAACCGCTTCGTCGAAGTGCATTAACTCATTCTCGATTTCAGCTTTCAACATCCAAGCATCGAGATGATCCGTTTTAAGTGCAATCACACTTTCCAAATCTTCCAATGCGGATATGTAATCCTTAGCCTTGTGGTAGCACTTTCCTCTTGAAAAATAAGCGTCTATATAATCAGCGTCTAATCTTATTGCATGGGAATAATAGTAAATAGCTTTGTCCAAATCTCCCAAGTCGTCGTAAACCTGGCCAATGTTGAAATGAATCGATTCATCGTCGGGATCCAACTTGGCAGCTTTCTTAAAATATTTCAAAGCTTTTTTCAATCTATCCATATTGGCATAAGCGACGCCGGCATTGAACCAACTACTGCTGAATTCATCGTTAATGGCAATAGACATTTCAAAAGTGTCGGCTGCTTGTTCGTAATTGCCCATTCTCAGCAATACTATGCCTTTGTTATACCATCCCGTTGAGCTGTAAGGTTCAAGGTCGAGGTATTTGTCATAGGCAGCAAGAGCTGACTTGAATTCATCCAATGCTTCATAGCAATAGCCCATCTCATACCAGGCTTCGGAATGCTCTTCATCCAACTCAACCACTCGATTCAAATAATGAATGGCATTCGTATAATCGTCTTTCCTTTCGTATAGAACGCCTAATCCGAACAGTGCCTCGATATTATCGGGTTCAATTTCTGTGGCTTTTGTAAGCGATTCGAGTGCTTCGGAGAATAGTCCGACATTTTCTTCCGCAATGGATTTATTGATTAATACTTCCACATCATTAGGGTTCAGAGAAGCAGCTTGGCTAAAGCAAGAGTATGCTTCTTCGAAATCGAAAATGTTGTTTAACAACATTCCTTTATATAACCAATATTCCGAATTGTACGAAGCTACTTCCAATAAGGCATCAATTAATTCAATGCCTTCGTTTACAAAGTCGTAATCTATGCAAAGGCGAACTGTTTCTTCAATGTATTCAATAAATGCAAAAGTAAGACTGGACGCAACATACTCTCTGCATTTATCTATGCGTTTTTTAATTTCTTCGTCTTCTAAAAAAGCGTTTTCGTTTTCTTCGGGGAATAATTCCGAGAAATCCATAATACTCCATCAAATTTAAGCGAAAATCTATCATACATAACCTAGAAAGTCAAGTTGATTTTCTGGGAAGTTTTTTTAAGTTGCATAGTCTTTAAAATTAAATCATTAATTGTGCAATTTATCGACTGAAATTTGCATTAATGATTTGGAATATTTTAGTTTAAATATTCCGCTCCCTCAATCAAATTTAGTTTGTGAATTTCCAATTCCTCTTTATATTTTTCAGAGAAATCTTGTTGAATCAATTCAATAAATTCATCGGCAAAATTCTTTTGAACAAGATTAAACACCGATCTTCTCGGAGAGCAACTTATCATTTTGCTGCCTAAAACTCCGTCGTACTTGCAAGCATTCTGTGAGATGAAATCAAGCATATCTGTGGATAGATCGTAATCGGTTCTAAGACTTTGGTGAGAATCGCAGATTATTTTTCCAAATTCGTCGAACTTTCTTTTTTCTATTGCATCAATTGCTTTTTCAACCCGTTCCCTTTCGGTTACATTGTAATAACATCTTTTATAAACCAATCTGGGAATCATGTGAATGTGTCGTTCAAGAAAATCCTTTTTGACGTCTCTCAGATTTTTTATTCCCCAGATATAAAGCCTCAAACCTTTTACGCCTACTTGGCATTCTTCAATTCTTTCGTTACAAATTTTGGAAGGATTTTTAATATCAATTTTTGTGTCGGTTAATACAATTGAATATTTATTAGTTGGAAAGGGGATAAACGAAGGATCATCTTTACGTAGATCCGTTAGCACCAATGATTTGGCCGGATTTAAAATAGAAGTGAAATGATGTCCTCGGTTGGAAATCTGTTCGATTATATCTTTTTCGGTTCCTTGTGTAATATTCACTGAATCTTTCGAATTCATATGAATATCAAATGCCGAATTGAATGCTCTAAGAAAAGCGCTTCCCAAAGAGGAGTATCTTCCGATTCCCAAACAAACAGGAATGTTCACATCCACTAAAGCATTGAAGCCGAATTTTCTGTCGTATTTTTCTTCCAAATTATCTAAAAGAACGGTTATATATTCGAGTATCCAATTCTTCTTAAAATCGTTTATTGACTCATCATTAAATTCAAATATTTCATTGTCCAACAATACCGTTTTTCTTCCGTCAATTCGGGGGGAAAGAATGACTGTCGTGAATTTATCTACTGCCGTAGAGAGCAGTATTCCGTCGTTATAATGCGTGTGATCTCCCAAAAGCATTATGCTAGCCGGGGCATGACTATGATAGACTTTTTTCGATTCCGGAAAATGATCGGTGAAAAGTTTTTTTAATTCTTCGAAGTTTTTGATATTCTTTTTTATTAAATCCATTTGAGTGCTCTTTTGAAATGATAATATATCAAAGCGATGCGATTTATTCCATCGAATCTGTGAAATAAATAATTAAAATTGTTTCATTTCTTAATATTCGATGCCCCAATTTCAAAAAGGTAGCTAAGGTGAAGATATTTTTTTAATCAAATATTTTCCAATCGCTCTTGAATTCTCTCAATTGTCAGCGGTGCACTCCCTTCGTAATGATTATTTACATTCACATAAACATCAACATCCTTCGAAAGCAACTCGGTTATTATTCTGGAAAGGGAATCCAATTCCTTATCCCTTGGTATTACAATACGGTTCCATATTTCGTTGGTCATTTCCTCGATTCCTGTTCTGTCCGGGCCATGTAATCTGAATATGACGGGACTTTTGAGCTTGGATTTAAACTTTTCATATACTTCGAAAGCAGACGGCATATAATACCCATGTAAAAATACGTGTGATATATTATTCTCCTTTAGGAAATCGAAATAATCATTGGTTAAATAATTTGGATTTCGGATTTCAATTGCATATTGATAATTATCGGGTGCGTTTTTAATGAAATCGTTGAATAATGCCATAAAGGTGTAGCGGTCTTTCATTTTTTGTTTATTTAAATATTCGAATTGAAACATTAACGGACCCAAGTTTGGATTCAAAGCTTCAATGCTTCGTAAAAAGTCATTCAGCAATTCATTGGAAAGGAAATATTCATTAACTTCGAGCGGATCATCCTTTTTGCGTTTATAATGATGAGTTAACGTTAAACTGTTTGGCATTTTAATGGAGAAAGTAAAATCGCCGTTTACCGAATTGAAGTATTCTTTTACAGTTCTTGGATTGGGAAGTTTAATCCCAGTTTTACCGAGCGACCAAAACCATTGGTCAATTTCAACAGTATTAAATTTTTTGCAATATTCTTTAAGGTAATTATTCCCGACATCTTGTGAATAAACAATGTCTTTCCATGAATCATATTTCCAACTGCAAGTACCGATACGTAGTTTAGCCATTTTTTATTATTTTTAATTGTTTGATGAAAAACTATTATAAATTTATCGATTTTTTATGTGTTATTCAGAAAATAGTGACGGGTTAAATATATGAAAATTTTAATGGCCGGAGCCGGCGAAGTCGGATATCATCTGGCGAAACAATTATCAGTTGATGAACACGATATAACAGTTGTAGATATTGATTCGGACGCACTTTCTAGAGTCGATTCGGCTTGTGACGTAATGACAATTGAAGGAAGCAGTACATCCATTGGGGTTTTAAAACAATCCGGCATTGAAGATACGGATCTTCTGGTTGCGGTTACTTCTTCCGAAACGACTAACATCAACACAGCTATTCTTGGAAAAAAATTAGGTGCAAAAAAAGCAATAGCCAGAGTTGCAAGCGGAGAAATAGTAAGCGACGAAAACTTGAAAATATATAAATCTTTGGGTATCGATTATTTAATTTATCCTGAAGAATTAGCATCCAAAGAAGTTGCTAAACTGATAAACCGATCGGCGGCAACCGATATACACGAATTTGAAAATGGGAAATTGTCGTTAATCGGATTAAAGTTGGACAGAAACACTCAGTTCAACCGAAAATCCCTATTCCAAATTGCTGAAGAGTATAAGCATCTTAAATTCAGAATAGTTGCCATCTATAGAGGAATGAATACTATCATCCCATCCGGAAATGATATCATTTTGCCCGGTGATCAGATATTCGTGATTATGACTCCCGAAAGCATTGATGAATTTATTACTCTTTCAGGTCAGAAAGAGGTTAAGGTGAATAATATAATGATTTTGGGAGGTGGAAGAATCGGTAGGAAAAGTGCAAAACTATTGGAAGAAAATAATTTGAATATCAAGCTTATTGAATCGAATAGGGAAAGAACTTTTGAACTTGCCGACTATTTGGAAAAAACACTTGTAATTCAAGGTGATGGTAGGGACATAGATTTGCTTGGGCAGGAAGGCATTATTGACATGGATGCTTTTATTGCAGTGACAAACGATGCAGAAACAAATATTATTACTTGTTTGATGGCTAAACACCTCGGCGTGCCCAAAACAATTGCGCTGGTAGAAAATGTAGACTACCTCGCATTAACGCAAACCATCGGCTTGGATTCATTGATTAATAAAAAGCTTTTGGCTGCGAATAACATTTCCAGATTTATTCGACGAGCAAATATTGTTACCATTGCAACTCTTCACGGTATTGATGCCGATGCTGTGGAATATGTTGCAAAAGAAAAATCTGCGATTACTAAAAAACCAATAAAAAAACTTTCTTTTCCCAATGGAGTTATTATTGGTGGTTATGTGAGAGGTGAAAAAGGTGAGATTGTTACCGGAGATACTCAAATTGAACCCGGAGACAAAGTGGTGGTTTTTGGATTACCCGAATCAATTAAAAAGGCAGAGAAACTCTTTCAATGATCCATTTGGGTGCCATATTCGGTATTACCGGATTTCTCCTTTTAGTGGAAGGAATTTTTATTTTAACCGGAATACCCTTTTCCCTTTGGTATGGAGATAGTGATATCCAATCTTTACTCATCAGCGGAGGGATTACATCCCTTTCGGGATTGGGACTCTACTTGCCAAATCGCAATAAGGGAAATGAAATAAGAAAAAGGGAAGGTTACCTTGTTGTTTCTACCGGATGGATTGTTATGTCGGTGTTTGGTGCGCTTCCTTTTGTTATTCATGGTTCCATCCCATCATTTACGGACGCTTTTTTTGAAACTATGTCCGGATTTACAACTACCGGTGCGTCTATATTAAACGATATCGAATCGATACCTCACGGGCTTCTTTATTGGAGAAGTTTAACACAATGGCTTGGCGGAATGGGTATAATAGTATTTACCTTGGCTATTCTTCCTATTCTTGGAATTGGAGGAATGCAATTGTTTGTAGCGGAAGTTCCCGGACCGAGCAAGGATAAAATTCATCCCAGAATTAAAGAAACCGCAAAAAGACTCTGGGGTATTTATGCTATTTATACTTTGGCTGAAATATTATTATTAATGATTGGGGGAATGTCATTTTACGATGCATTGAACCATGCATTCACTACAATGGCTACGGGTGGTTTTTCAACCAAGCAGGCAAGTATTGCTGCATTCGATAACCCCTTTATTCATTATGTTATTATAATTTTCATGTTTGCTGCGGGAATGAATTTTACTCTCCATTACAGAATAATACACGGAGATTTTAAATCGTTAAAATTAAATGATGAATTTAAATTCTATGCAAAAGTCATATTGATTGTGGGACTTGTTATTGGAATTGTTCACGTATTGACCGATTATGCCGGAGTGGAAAGATCATTCAGAGATTCATTGTTCCAAACTGTATCGATTGTTACAACAACGGGATACGTTACTGCCGATTATGAATTATGGGGTGCCTTTTTTCAGTTGTTGTTCTTCTTGCTTTTATTTACCGGCGGTTGTGCAGGTTCAACCGGAGGTGGAATTAAAATGGTTCGCCATCTGATTTTATTCAGAAACAGTTTTCAAGAGTTAAGGAGACTGATTCATCCCAGGGCTGTTATTCCGGTAAGATTCAATAAAAATGCTATTTCTTCCGATAATGTTTCCAATATATACGCCTTCTTTTTGTTTTATATTGCAATTTTTGTAATAGGCACGCTTGCTTTGTCATTATTGGGAGTTGACTTTTTAAGCTCAATAGGTGCCGTTGCTACTTCGTTGGGTAATGTTGGTCCCGGAATTGGCAGTGTTGGTCCGAGTTATAATTTTTCCCATTTACCCGATGCAGGTAAGTGGATACTTTCTTTTATGATGTTGATGGGGAGACTTGAGCTCTTTACTGTGTTAATACTTTTCTCGCCCTCCTTCTGGAAAAAATAAAAACTCATTTTTGTATATTTGATATTGTTTTATACATCTTTATGGAATCTGAATGCGGTTAAAAAGTTTATTCTTTATCATTTTATTTATAAGCGGAATCTCTTTTGCTCAAAAGATTTATTTTTGCCAGGGAGTAACCAGTGATGGCAATCCGCTAAACAAGGTTAAATCTTTCGAGATTGATCCTTCCGGTAATTATCTCTACATTCTTTTGGATAATGACGGAATTCCATTAAGTACAGATTTGCTCTATCTTTTTGTCGATAGATTTGTCGGTACATCCTACGAACCTTTCGATTCAAAAGTGATTAAGCTCGATTCCAACGCAACCTGGGCATCATACAATTACCAATTTATTGAACCGGGTGATTATAAAATTTATTTCATTAATATTTATCAGAAAAAAATTGCCGAAGCGCGATTCAGTGTAAAGCTGCGGGAAAAATATATTTCCGAAAGAAATGCAGTAACAAGCAGTTATTATGATTTTTGTCAGTTTGTATTTTGCGAAATTGTTCTCGGGGGGAAACCTGTTCGTATTAAAAACAGAGCGTATACTTCCAAGAATCAAGGTTTGATGTATGCTTACATCAATAACGGTGCTCCGTTGAATACAAATAAGATCATTGTTGATATTTGGAAAAGGGGAGAAAATTCCTTTGATTATGACGAATTCGTAGAAACGAAAAAGTTCAAAGTTGAGCCCGACTGGCCCGATACATATTTCAAATATCAATTCAAAAAGCCGGGTAGTTATAAATTCACGGTCTATAATCAGAATGAAGTAATAATGTGTAAAAATTATATAAACGTTTATTGAGGGAGAGAATGAAAGGAATAATTTTAGCTGGCGGATCAGGTACAAGATTATACCCAATTACAAAAGTTTACAGCAAGCAACTGGCTTTAATTTACGACAAACCATTAATCTATTATCCGTTTTCAATATTGATGTTGGCTAATATAAGAGATGTATTGATCATCTCGAATGAAGAGACCATCCCGCTTTACGAAAGATTATTCGGTGACGGTTCGAATTTGGGAATGAACATCAGTTATAAAGTGCAAGATGCACCCAACGGTATTGCCGAGGCCTTCATTCTCGGAGAAGAATTTATTGGTGATGATTCCGTTAGTCTTATACTCGGCGATAATATTTTCTACGGAAAACTGGACTTCTTTTATAACGCAGTTAAAAATTTAGATAAAGGTGCAACTATATTTGCATATAAAGTTACTGATCCGGAAAGATACGGGATAGTTGAATTCGATGAAAACGGAAGGGCTTTATCAATAGAAGAAAAACCCGAGAAGCCTAAATCGGAATATGCAGTGCCCGGACTTTATGTTTACGACAATCGTGTAGTTGAAATATCTAAAAATCTTACTCCTTCTGCCAGAGGTGAATTGGAAATAACCGATGTAAACAAAACATACCTGGAAAAAGGAGAATTGAATGTGGAAGTTATAGGAAGAGGAGTGGCTTGGTTGGATACCGGAACTCCTGAAGCGTTACTTAAAGCTTCCCAATTCTTTGGAGTTATTGAAGATAGACAAGGGCTTAAAGTTGCTTGCCTTGAGGAAATAGCTTATCAAAAAGGATTTATTAATAAAGAGCAGTTTAAGAGTTTAATCGAGTCAATACCTAAATCTCTTTACAGAGAATATTTGGAAAGAATATTGGATGATGAAGAATAATCCGTTGATGAAACATATTTATTTGGTTTTGGGATTTATCTGTGTTGGGCTAGGAATTATTGGTGTTTTTCTGCCGATTATGCCTACAACAATTTTTATGATAATAGCTGCGTATTTTTTTTCAAAATCGAATCCGGAATTACGGGAAAGACTATTTAATAACAAATATATCGGCTCGTCATTAAGACGTTTTTATACAAATTATGATATGCCGTTAAGAGCTAAAATTGCGGCGATAAGCTTATTAAATGTCTCAATTTTTGTATCAATCTTTTATATTGTGGAACATTTGTATATTCAACTGATTCTCTTTTTAACCACTTTATTCGTTACATTGATAATTTTGGCGATTAAAACCAGAGAACCATTAATAGACGAGTAAAATAAAATTTGTGTTGATAGATTAGTAATCATTTGATAAATTGAATATACAATAGAGACAAAAAAGTATTTTGAAACTATTCGGAGAATTTAATGGGGCTATTTTCCGGTTCTAAAAAGGAAATAGAAAAGCTCGTTCAAGAGAACGAAGAACTCCGCAACAGGCTTCATAAGTTGTTGGAAAAGAAACAGAGTTATGAAGAATTAGAAAATCAACTCTCTCGTGCCCGCCAAGAATTGAGCGATATATCTGCGGAAGAAAGAAGAATTAACGAAAGAATAGTTAATTTGGAAAGAGATATCGTTTCCAAAGAAAGCGATCTCGATAAAGTTAAGGAGTCTATTAATGAAGCAGAAAATAGATTGAGAGATTTGCAATCCGATTGCTCCGAAAAAGAAACAGTGCTGAATAATATTAAGATTGAAATCACAGAAAAAACTGCAGAAAAGGAAAAGCTAGAAGAAGACATTTCTTCTTCCACCGAAAAATTGGAAAGCCTTAAAGAGGAAATCGATACATTAGAAAAAGATTTGGACGAAAAAACCAAAAACAAAAGAGATTTGGAATTTGAGATCGGTGAATTGGAGAACAACAAAGAAAAACTTACAAACCAAGTTGATTCGCTAAACTCGGAGAAAGAGGAACTTGAACAGACAATTTCTGAATTAAATACCGACCTCGAAGTAAAATCAAAGAAAGTAAAAACTCTTACCGTTGATCTGGAAGAACTGGAATCAAAGAAAAATAAATTAGAATCGGAAATAGAAGAGCTAGTTAAAAAACGCAATGAAAAATCAGAAGAGCTTAAGAAAGTTGAGAATCAACTTTCGAGGAATGATGAAATAAGAGCTAATTTGGAAGCTAATTTGGCTCAGCTTACTTTGCAACTTTCGGAAAAGGATGAGCTCTTTAACCAGTATATTACCAAACGGGATGAGATATTAGAAGAAATTCAAACGAAAAGAAGTGAATTGAATGATGTTAATACTTCGGTTCAAATTGCAAAGGATAAGTTGGAAGAGTTGAATGAAAAAGTTAATTCTTTGGAAGGCAGAAGACAGGAGTTAACTTTCGAAATAAGAAAATCGGAAGCCACACGCGTTGACCTGAATAATGAGATTATTGAGAAGAGAAACGATTTGGAACAAATCCGGAGTGAGCTGGAGAATTTAAGAAGTATAATTAACGATCACGAAAAAAGAAAATTCGAAGCACAAGAGAGTATACTTCAACTTGAAAGTAAGCTTACTACAAGTATTGTTAAATTCAGCGAGGAATTACAAGCTAATACTCAAAGATTAAATGAAGTAAAAAGGGAAATACTTGAAAGAGAAAAAGAATTAGGAGAAAAAGAAAAAGACATTGTAGAAAAGTCCTCTCAAATTGCCGAGTATAGTTCTCTTATCAAAGTAATGAAGCGTGAACGCGACAACTTGGAAGAGAATATTGAAAACCTCCGTAAGCACGAAAGAGAATTGAATAATATCTATGAAACATTAAACGATAGATTTACAAAGAAACGTATAGAATATAATTCACTTAAAGCTGTTGCTCAACAGTTGCGTAATTCAAATATGGACCTCGAGAAAGACCTTACCAAGTTGATAGATCATGCCGGTAAAGACTTTAGTGACATCGAAGGACAAAAAGAAATCATTACTCAAGAAATTAAAGAAAACGAAAAGAAGCTGGACGAGTTGTTGAGCGCAATAGAAGAAAAGAGAAAAGAACTGGATACTTTAAGAACCGAAACACAAAATATCGAAATGGAAAAAGAAGAATATTCGGAAAAGCTTTCTCAACTGGTTAGTATGGAAAAATCGTTGAAGGATAAGATTAAAGAATATTCCGAGAAACTGGATAATTTTGGCAAACAATTAGGGCTGGAAACAGAAGAAGAATAATCTTAAAACATTCAGTTAAAATGAATCATTAAAAACTTTCTGTTCAGAGCAAAAGTTTTTTTGCTACACCTTCCCACGAAAAATTATTGACGGCAATCTCCCTAAGCAATCTTGCTTTTTCATTTTTAATTGATGAATCATTATATCCGTTTGGGTAGAGGTAATTTAATGCTTTAATGATGTTCCCGGGAAGCTCATCGAAAAAAGTATCCGGATTAGTTGGAAGAATTTCATTCAATTCATTCATCTCCTTCAGCAAAACATCAACCACATCTTTCATTCCGGAATGATAGTTGCAAATTGGCAAAACTCCCGCAGACATTGCCTCTACGGCAACCATACCAAAAGCTTCCGATAATTTACTTGGAACCACGCACACACTCGCCAATGGTAAAACGTAACTTAACAATTGATG
>CAZULK010000005.1:0-7190 GCA_964621225.1 uncultured Melioribacteraceae bacterium
CTAGGAACGTCTACACACATAGTTTACCTTTTTAATCTCGATAAACTAACTCCGGTAAACGGGATTTAGTTTATCCAGCCCGATAAAAGTTTCGCCTCCCCTACTCGGGCTATCGGTTCGGCTATCGCATCAAACGGCGTTCTTCCGAATCCCGATGCGAAAGGATACGGAGAACGGCTGCGTTTATTTACGCAGCGAGGGCGTAATTATATTCGCCAGTTATTTGTTTTCCGCCGTTTTACGTGTCTGCGGGAACACGGTGCGCAGTTCAAAGAACTTAGTAACCCCGTCGAAACCAATTTCACCCCCGGGGATTTTTTTAGGAGTGCGAATTTAATACTTTCAAACTTCCCAGTCAATCTCTTTGGTGCCGGACAAATAATTTTCGTATCTGGCCATCACAAACAAGAGATCGGACAATCTATTTAAATATACAACAATTGCATCGTTTATGTTCTCTTTCTCCGAAAGAGCTATTACCCTTCTTTCTGCCCTTCTACAAATTGTACGGGCAAAGTGTAATAATGAAGCGGCTTTATTCCCTCCGGGTAAAATAAAATTTCTCAGCTCCGGAATTTTTTCATCTACATTATCCACCAGCTTTTCCAACTCTATAGTCAATTCTTCGGATACTCTCTTTATCCTTTTTGAATCCGTTTTTTCTATTGGTGTAGCTAAATCCGCCCCAACGGTAAAAAGTTGTTGCTGTAAGTTTTCTACTATTTCCTTAATCTCTTTGTTCTCCGTGAATGAAGAAACCAAGCCAAGAACGGAATTCAATTCATCCACCGTACCATATGCTTCTATTCTTGCGTCGTCCTTCTTTACCCGTTTACCTCCGAATAAGGAAGTTTCTCCTTTGTCCCCTGTTTTCGTGTATATTTTCATATCTTAAAAGGTAAACTTTCTATTTTTGCATTTCTTCCGTCGGGCAATTTCAAATCTACTCCGGAGTTCAATGTTTCCACTTTTATCGGTCCGATACCAATAGCCTTATCCAATAATTTTGAATGAGTACAGCTCGTTATCAAGCCAACGGGTTCTTTCTGATCATTGAAAATTTCGAATGGAGTTTCCGGCAGATCACCTTCGAAACAGATGCCGGCAAAATTCCGTTTTGCTTTCGGATAAGTATCCAACCGGGCAACAATTTCCTGTCCGATGTAACAGCCTTTATTGAACGATACATCCGTGATTAAATTCAGATCATAAGGATTAAATTCATCATTTATTTCATTTGGGTAGAATGGTAACCCGCGCTCGACTCTGTAAATGTTGAATGCTTCTTTACCCGCAAATCTGACATCGAATACCGAATGGGATTCCCTTACGAACTTGCAAAAGTTCAATAAATTCTTCGAATTGATTAATATTGAAAAGAAATAGTAGTTATTAAGATAATCTTTATATAATATTGAATCTATTCCTTCGATAGAATCAAGAATATATTTATATTCATTAAACTCTGCAGTACGATCGCCGTAATAGAGTGTTATGAATCCCAATGCCTGGGGTCCGAATATATTCACCAAAAAATATTGATCGGAAACATCTTCAATAATTACATCCTCGGTAATTATATATTTCCTTAGCCAGTGTATTAACTTTTCTTTATGATGTTTACTGCTTACCATCAAAAGATCATCGCCAAAATGGAGTACATTTGCCCTGTCTATTATCTTTCCTCTGTCATTCAGGAATAGCGTGGCTCTATACTTTTCATCACCTAATTTGATTAAATCATTGGTGGAAATCCGGTGCAAATAGTCCAACGCATCCTTCCCTCCTATTTTGAGAATTCCTGCGTTGTGAATTGTTAAACCCACACCGTGCACCAATGCATCATATTCTGCTTCGAACTCAGTAAAAGACAATATCTCTCTCGCATTCGAAAATCTTATACTTTCGAACACAGAGTGTAAAGTATCTTTCATCTCAACATTTTCTTCATTCACGAACATACTTTCCCTTAATATTTTCTCCACCATCTTCTACTTACGTCTGTAACATATAATTGTTTTTTCGTACTCCAATAAAACGGAATCGAATCAATCAGACGGACGTAGTCAATTGTATCAACAAATCTGTATTCATAGTAATCAGGGTACTTATCGTCGTTAACATTCGCAATAGTTCTCTTGTAAGCTATCCCCTCGTATGTTTCCATAAGATGGGGCTGTTTTCTAATACCATCGACGAAGAAATAATTATAATTCCTGTGACCGGAAATAATTCCGGCTTCAAAATTCAATTCCAAATAATTTATATTTTTGGCTCTCCATTTTTTCATCTTCATGGAGTTGAAACCGCCGTGAATCGGAACCTCGGCTTCCCAAAGTTTTTCAAATTCATTATCCTTACACTCGAAAGCGGTTAAGTAAATAAACGCTGTACCCAACTTGGTTGAATCTAAATTTATGAAACTCGATTCGTATCCAACAATGTTTTTTGTTTCAATTGCTCTTTCGCCTTCTTTCGATTTTGCAATTACGGCGAAAATAAAGTGTCCGCCTTTTTTATATTCCAATACGGCAGGTTTAGGCAGAGAATAAGTATATGTTTTGTCGAATTCAACCAAGAAGGTTCCGGGCTCATAATTATCCAATATATATTCCTTCAGAGCAATTACATCACAGGGTCTCCTGTTTTTCTGTTGCTCTTTTTGGACCTCTAAATTGTATTCGCGAATGTCCCTTTCCTTGCTTGCAGACAATTCGGGTTTATCACCGGAAGTACCGGCATCCCTCTCCTCTCCACCACATGCTATTAAAGCGAGGAGTAAAGGAATTATTGCGAAAAATAATTTATACTTTTTCATCTCTACCTCCATAGAGATTTTATTTAGATAATTTTGCAAATTCATCAAAGAAATATGCCGAAGCGTAAATTCCTTTTTCGAATGCATCCAAATTAAAATGTTCATTGGGAGAATGGATATTATCCGTATCCAGTCCAAGCCCCATTAAAATTACAGGAGCTTTCAATTGATTGTAAAAATCTACAACAATTGGAATTGATCCGCCTTCGCGGGTAAATACTGTTTTCTTTCCGAAAGCTTTACCGGCAGCATTTGCTGCAGCTTCAATTGCTTTATCGTTGAGAGGCATTGCAATCGGCAAACCTCCGTGCATTTCGGTTACGTTAACCCTAACACTTTTGGGAGCTAAACTTTTTATATACTTTGTGAATTCCTTTGCAATTTTCTTTGGATTTTGATTCGGCACCAATCTCATACTGATTTTTGCCGAAGCTTTGGAAGGAAGAACGGTTTTAGCTCCTTCCCCGGTAAATCCGCCAACTATTCCGTTGCAATCCAAAGTAGGACGTGCCCACAATCTTTCTAGCGTGGAGAATCCTTTTTCGCCCTGCAATTCTTTCATGCCAAATTCTTTGGCAAATTTTCTATCGGAAAACTTAAGAGCTTTGAAATTATCTCTCTCTTTTTTTGTTAACTTAACAACATCTTTGTAAAAATTAGGTATTGTAACCTTTCCGTTTTTATCATGTAATTTGGAAATCATTTGTGCAAGCACATTAATCGGATTTGCAACCGCACCGCCGAAGCTACCGGAATGAAGGTCTCTGTCCGGACCGACGACTTCCACTTCCATATAACACAAACCACGTAATCCGTAAGTAATGGTCGGAACTCCCGGTGCAAACAAGCTGGTATCCGAAATCATTACGGCATCGCATTTCAATAAATTTCTATTTTCTTTTAGGAAGATTTCCAAATTTTCAGAACCGATTTCTTCTTCGCCTTCAATTAAAAATTTAACGTTAACAGGTAGTTCGCCTACAGATTTTTTATAAGCTTCAACACTTTTAATATGAACAAAGTTTTGTCCTTTGTTATCGTTGGCGCCTCGAGCATAAATTTTTCCGTCTTTTACCACAGGCTCGAACGGAGGACTGTCCCACAATTCTATAGGATCAACCGGTTGTACGTCATAATGACCGTAAATTAAAACAGTCGGTTTTTTCGGAGAGGAAATCCATTCGCCGTAAACAATTGGATGTCCTTTTGTTTTATAAATTTTCGTTTTCTTAACGCCTGCTTCCTTCAATTGATCAACAACAAATTTTGCACAAGCAAGCATATCCTTTTTATGCTCCGGAGAAGTACTTACCGAAGGAATCCTTAAATAATCTTTAAGTTGTTCTACGTAATTTGCTCTGTTATCGTTAATAAAGTTTAATACCTTTTCCACAATGAACCTCTATCTGAATAATAAAATATAAAATAAGAAGAACTTTCTTTAAATTAGACATGTAAGATAATAAAACTTACACTTTCTTAATAATTTAGCACAATTTATCAATAATGCTGATTGACAGATATATACTTAAAAATCACTTACTGCCGTTCATCTTTTCTTCTTTCACATTAATTGCGGTATTTTTGTTGCAATTTTTGATGAAGTTCGCCGACCGGCTTGTTGGAAAAGGATTGGGAACATGGGTCATCGTAAAGTTGATCTCATACAATCTTGCGTGGATGGTTGTTCTTGTAGTGCCAATGTCGGTTCTTGTGTCAACCTTAATGACTTTCGGTGCCATGGCACAGAATAATGAAGTGGCAGTACTGAAATCATCTGGAGTTTCATTATACAGAATGATGATTGCCCCTTTCTTAGCTGCATTGGTTATAACTTACGGACTAATTCAATTCAACAACAACGTTTATCCCAATGCTAATCATGCTGCCAGAATATTATTGCAGGATATTTCGAAGAAAAAACCAACTCTCTCGCTGGTTCCGGGCGTTTTTTCAAATGAAGTGAAAAATCACTCGATACTTGCAAAGGAAGTTGATCCCAATTCGAACGAATTAAAGTTTTTAACAATTTATGATTATACCGATCCTCAAAAAGTAAATATTATAACTGCAGAAAGAGGAAACATTTATTTTTCAAAAGACCAATCAAAATTAATAATGGATCTCTTCGAGGGTGAGATTCATCAAACGGTTAGACTGCAAAGAGATACATACAGAAAGATGTTATTCAAAAAGCACCGTCTCACAATGGACGCCGAAAATTTTTCTTTTAAGCAATCTTCCTTCGATCAACAACGGGGTGATAGAGAATTAGGCGCTGCGGAGATGAGAGTAATAGTTGATAGCTTAAAGATAATCCGGAAGAAGCTCCTTAATAATTTCGACAAAACTCTCACTGCATCATTCTCGTTCATTGATAAAAAGTACAGTAACGAGATGCAACGAAAGATTAAAGATTCTACGCTTGCATATGTCCGCGTAAAAAATAAAGTGAATATGGTACGTTCTGGAGTAAATTCAGATCTTACAAGTTTGGATTTCAACAAAAGAGAGATTAACAGATTTCTTGTGGAGATTCATAAAAAGTATTCCCTTCCCGTTGCTTGCATTGTGTTCATACTTATCGGTGCACCACTTGGAACAATGACAAGGAAAGGCGGATTCGGGATGGCTGCGGCGATAAGCCTTATTTTCTTTTTAGTTTATTGGGCTTTTCTGATTGGCGGTGAAAAATTATCGGACAGAGGATTGCTCTCACCTTTCTGGGGAATTTGGAGTGCAAATATATTCCTGGGAGCTCTCGGTATATTTTTTACTTACCGTGCTGCAAAGGAAAGAATCGCTTTGAATTTTGATTTCCTTCAAAAATTATTGCCAAAATCTTGGAGAAGTGAATCTGAAGAAAATTGACAAATACTTGGTTACTCAATTTCTGCAAACAATCGTATTCGGATTGATTGCGTTTATTTTCATTTTCGTCATAATCGATTTGATGGAACATATGGACGATTTTATTGACGAAAACGTTCCAACTACTATAATAGTAGAGTACTATTTTGTTTTCATCCCGGAAATTATAAGATTAATGTTACCTGTTGCCGTATTGCTGGCCGGTTTATTTACCACCGGGAAAATGAGCAATTTAAATGAACTGACTGCAATGAAATCGAGCGGGATAAGTATATACAGGTACATCACTCCCTTCTTGGTTACTGCATTTTTTATTAGTCTTTTTGCCGTCTATTTTGGAGGTTATGTTGTTCCGGCAGCAAATAAACATAAAGTATCAATTGAAAGAGAATACTTGCGTAAAAACATTGTGTCGGTGGGAAGAAATATTAATTTTCAAGATAATGAATTCAGGATTGTTACAATAAAATTTTTCGATCCCCGTTCCCAAACGGCAAATGATGTTAGTCTTCAGGAATTCGATAAAGCGAATCCAATAAAAATGATAAAAAGGATTGACTCACCTAGAATATTTTTCGATTCAACCAATAGTCAGTGGGTCTTCACAAAGGTTTTGTCGAGAGAGTTTCAGTCTGATAAAATCACGGTAAATAAATTTGACACACTAAAAATATCCGATCTTAATTTTACTCCGGAAGACATATTGAAGAAACAACGGGTTCCTTCGGAATTAAATTTGACTGAATTGAAGGACTTTGCCGAAGAACAAAAAAGAACAGGGAATGATCCTACAAGAATTGAGATTGAATATCATTCGAGAATTGCGTTCGCTTTTGCAACATTGATTGTTGTATTCTTCGGAGTTCCTCTTTCCGCAAATAAAAGAAGAGGCGGCATTGCTATTGAATTTGGAGTTAGTTTATTGGTTACGTTCATGTATCTGGTTTTTATGAAGATAAGTCAAGCGTTTGGTAAAAACGGTGTGCTGGATCCAATAGTAACTTCCTGGGCTGCAAATTTTGTTTTCCTTTTGCTTGCCTCAATAAATTTAATTCGTGTCAGGAAATGATTTAAAATAAAAAACCCCTTCCGGAGAAGGGGCTTTTCTGAATTTATCTTTATCAGAATTTCCATCTTGACGAGAGAGCAATTCCAACACGCTTAGCAGAATTACCTCCAATTAAGGATTGAAGATCAGAAGTTGCTAAGTCAATATCCAAGAATCCTGTATCAAATCCAAAACCGAATCCCCAGTTAAATCCGTCCATTCCTCCGAAAGACCAACCTGAACGGATTGGGAACCAGCCTGCGGGTCTCCATTCGAATCCTAAAGAAAATCTTGGAGTTTTCGAATTGCCCGGTTCATTATTGAAACCAAGGTTCAAATCGGCTACAACAAGCATATCGCCGGGGAAATCCTCTCCAATTATCTTATTCAGTTTAACAGCTGCACCCATTCTCAAAGCGCTTGGCAAACTGGTTTTAAATGGATCTCCGTAAG
>CAZULK010000005.1:7290-41372 GCA_964621225.1 uncultured Melioribacteraceae bacterium
AATTCCGTAATCCGACGAAACTGCAATATTTATTTGGGAATCATTATTCAAGGATATACTATGGTCACTATTCGTCGTCATTTCAGCCGTTACGTGATCTACACTTGCATAAGCAAGACCCTGTACTAATTTTAAATTAATACCGGCTGTGATGCTTTTGAAAATATCTTGCGGTATAAGATCGGTAATATCTCTAGCATAACTAAGGTTGAAAGAACGAATGTAGGATGCTTTCAAATCAAGATCGTTAAAGTTATAAGTTTTGCCAATCTCATTACCATAAAGTCCCAATTCAAAAAGCCCTACCGGAAAAGCAACACTAAAGCCGAACCGGTCTTGAATCGAGAAACCGAATGCACCGATATCCTTACCGGCATTGTAACTGAACGAGATTAAATTCAAATTTAATCCGGTTCTTATTTCACTTCCATCGGCGAAAAGTCCCAGAAAATCTTGCTTATCCTGATCTGTCAACAATTTACCGACAGTTTTACCATTCTCTTTAACTCCACTGAAGAAATAATTAAATTTCTCGATATTTATAAAGTCATTCCCGATACCAAAATTAAGATTCGGCAGAGGGAACCCTATTGCCATTTCAAAGTCTGTTTCGTTTGGCATGGCTAAATTAGCCGGATTAAGTCCAAACGTGTATACTCCTCGTGAATTAGCTGTATATGTTTTACCCATTGCTGTGGCTCTGGCATCAACCATGCCGCTGGATCCACCGCCTTGAGCATAGAGTACAGTAGTTACGAAGAGTAAAAGAAAAATATTTTTAATTGTCTTCATCTTTAACTCCTTTAATTATTTACTCTATAACCTGCCGAACCATATAGCTTAACCGAGATATAATCGGTCGTCCGGAACTTAACCGGATCAGCCGTTCCGGCCGGCGGTGTGTCTAAGGTTAATACCATTTCTATATTCGGGTTATGGATAAACGTTTTAGCATCCTCTCCCGTTAATCTAATTACCTGTTTGCTTTGCGAAGGAGCCGTAACCAGTCCATCGCTATCCACAGTGGGTGGAACAATACTGATTGCAGAAATATCATTGTATGAAGGTGGAAGTTGTATCAATGGATTGTTATTTGCATCTAATATATGTCCGCTAAATGAGATTCCCACCGGAATTGCATTAGTCATTTCTATAGTGATTTCAGCAAAGTTGATAGCATCAATTTGCTTATCATCTATAGAAATTGAATCTATATTTACTGTATCGCGGAAAGTACCTCCGGCAATACCGATATCCAACGGTATCTCAATGCTGATAGCTCCGCTTACTGAATCATCTTTGCTTACAGAACCGACTGCAAAATTCGGATTCACCGTAGCATCTCCTGCGAATTTGAATGAATCAGGTATCGCGGAATCGAATCCGTTTAAGAAATCTTTAAAACCGTAATCTCTTAAATCGATTGTATTCGAGCCTGATGAGGAGATGATAACATTATTCAGATTCATCGATTTAGTCTGTGCGCCGTTAGTAGCTTCAATAAATCCGTTTAATTCAAATTCCATTTGAGCCGATGTTTTCAAACTCAAAAGAATTGCCGGATCGTTGAAGTTAATGTCAGTATAATTAAAGCTGTTTTTTAAATCTCCCAAGTCAAATCCAAATTCCGATTGAGCAATTGAAATAGTGGTTGGTTTAATCTTACCGGCAACAGAACGGAAAACGATGTCACCGAAATTAATACCAATTCCTATCGAATCGTTTTTGGAAATAGTCCTTACATCATTGGATGATCTTGGAGAAATAACCGCTGAATAGGAAAGTTGATTTGTTGGTGTTCCCGGTGTTAATGTGGAAATACTCCATCCACTTAAATCATTTACACCTATCTGCTTTCCGGTCTCTTTTGCAGATAAAAATACAGTTTGTGAGAAACTGTTTGAATTAGCATCCAACAAATTATCAATTGTCAATTGAAGATCGATATCAAGATCCAAACCATTATCCAATGTTATTGCAAAGCTACCTTGATCGAATACTGCAGATTCAATAAATGTGGAATCATCTATAACCACAGTTGAATCTTTGCTGAATGGATCCTGAGCCGGAAGAACTGCGCTTACACCTGAAATCGATAAATTATCGAATGAAGCCGTTATTTCAGTTCCTGCCTCTGCGGGTATATCTACAACATTACCACCGCTACCCGGGGTATACAGAGTACCATTGTAGATTAAGCTATCCATTATTGTTTTTCCGGTAAGATCAAAAGAGATAACCGTACTGTCAAGTTTAGGCAATGTAATAGCCGGTGGATAAGGTTTTTGAGCAAAAATACTGCCATCATCAGCATTTAATATCTTTAACCCTCTTAACTCCATATCTACAGGCAGTCTATTAACAACTTTTATAGTTAATGTTCCACCGTCAAGCGAAACAGATTTGAATGCATCAATTCTTGGGAATCCAACATTCACTTCGCCAACGTTTTCCGGAAAAACCATTTGTTGACCTGGTTGAACCCCATTTGTCCATTGAGTCACCGCAATTCCAGTCTGTACAGGTTTAACATCGTTGATCTTAATCGATCCGATGACCTGTGAAGCACGTGTGCTAAACCCATTAATCGAAAGATTATCTTCGATATAAAATGTTGAAATATCGGTGTTCGACTTGTAAACAAGAAGACCCAACTTTGCCGGATCGTCAGATGCTACAAGTGTAGAGTCGTCCCCGAGTGCATCATCAATTGTGTAGGAAGTATCCGTAATTGGAAAATTCAACACAACATCAAAACGGGGAGCTTGAATATCACTTGGCATATCGAAACATGCTTGCAGAGAAAATAAAATACCAAGCGAAAGGATAAAGAGAAGGTATTTTCTTCTAATCATGTAAACCCCTTGTGTGTGAGAAAAAATCAAAAAAAAGCCACAGAATTTCTGTGGCTTTAATATAATAAAATTAAATTATTTTATGAGCATCATTTTCTTTGTTATAATTCGATTATTAACTCTTAAAGTATACAAATAAATACCTGAAGAAAGATCATTTGCATCGAATTTAACTTCATATTTTGCAGCAGATTGGTTTTCCGAAATTAGAGTAGCAACCTCATTACCCAATACATCATATACCTTAAGTTCTACGAATCCATCTTTTGGTAAAGCATATTTAATAGTTGTAGATGGATTAAACGGATTTGGATAATTCTGTTCCAATTCATAATCTGAAGGAACACTTTCTTTATTTTCTTGACCTATTCCGGTGATTGTAGAGATATGTCCTCTTCCACCGCCGAATTTTGATAAGTGTTCTGCTCTGAACGCAGCAGTATCAGCAGTGATAACAGTGCTTATTCCAGACCCTTCGAAACCGTCATCTTCAATAAAAGCAAATCCTAAATCATTTAAATCGAATTGTAACGTAGTGATCACAAAGTTAATGAATTGCGATGTAATTGGAATTTTGAACCATAAATATTTTCCGGAATTAAAATAATAGTGACCTTGATATGGGTCTGTACTTCCCCCGGCATAAACATTCACTGTCATGTCGAAAAATAATTTTTCATCGAATGCAGGAACATAAGCTCCTGTGCCGGTATCAAGTCCATCCAATATCATCTCCAGAAAAAGATCTTCGTCAATTGCGCCGTCATCGAGTAAAAATACACTACCAACTATTGCATTATAAGCATTTTGGATTACTGCAATATCACCGGGAACGTTGAAATCCGGAACTACGTAAGGTTGACCTTCATTAAAACTACCTGAATCAACCGTGGTTGTTAACCATACTGTTCCGACAAATGGTATTTCTTTTTTATATCTGATTTTGAATACATAATCAACCGTGTTACTCTGGGCAAGCATTTCACCCGAAAAGGCAACCAAGAAAACAACTATCAGATAGGGAAACATTTTTTTCATTTTTTACTCCTCTTGTTATGATTTAAAACTTTAGTGGCAATATACCATAATTTGATTTCGTGTCAAGTGAGTTAAATCAGAATGTATTTTATATCACACTAGTAATAAAATCCCTTTTAGTAAGAATTTTTCTCCATTAAAAACCAATATACTAAAAAAGACATAAAATCCAAATAGGTCAGGCAGCTGATTCTTCCAGAATGTTTTCAATTATTTTATGGACTTTTGGTTTGCGATCCACAACAAAATACATATCAACTTTACCCTTACCTTTAGCTTCTACTTTCCCTCTATATTCACATTCGTAGTAATCCCTTATTAACATATAAGTAAAGGCAGAAATATTTATTCTTCCGGGTGCGCCAGAGCTTTCCATTCTTGCAGCAATATTAACCGTATCTCCCCAAATATCGTAAGTAAATTTCTTAACACCCACAACTCCGGCAATTACTTGACCTGAATGTATCCCAAGTCTCATTTCCCATTTAATAGCGGAATCTTCATTTCTTTGTTTGATATAATCTTGCATTGCAAATGCAGCTTCGATAACACGAATAGCATGATCTTCCCTTGGAATCGGCAAACCGCAGGCTGCCATATATGCATCACCAATGGTTTTAAGTTTTTCCAAACCATATTTGATCATTATTTTATCGAAACTTGCAAATATATCATTCAACTCATTAACTAATTTGTCAGCAGGCAATACGGAAGCAGTCCATGTAAACCCTTTGAAATCTGTAAATAATATTGATACGTTTTTGAATTCCCTCGGCTCAACTACTCCGTTTTCTTTTAATTCATTTACTGCACTTTCCGGAAGAATATTCATCAATAACTCATCCGATTTATTTTTTTCTTCTTCCAATTCTTTTGTACGCATTCTTACCATATTGGCAAGTTCAATATTCCGTTTCTTTACCTGTTCAGTCTTCAATGCATAAAAGATATATGCAATAAGAATAATTGATATACCTACAATTGTGTAGAACCACCAAGTTGAATAGAACGGCGGGTTTATTATAAATTTGAATTCTGCAATCTTTTCAGACCAAATATTATCACCGTTCCTCGCCTTCACCATGAATGTATATTCACCTGCAGGCAGGAAGGGATAATTAATATGTCTTTCCTGGGTTTCTTGCCATGTTGTGTCCTGCAATCCTAAAAGACGGTAAGCAAAAATCATTTTATCCGGAGAATCGAAACTTATACCATTGAAGTAAAAATTCATACTGTTTTGATCATATTCCAATTCCAAAAGATTTTCGCTCAATGAATCTAAATTCAGAGCTTTTCCTGAATTCAATATTTGAGTAAGGAATATCGGCGGAGCAAAATTATTAGGTTTATTCCTTGGATTGAACATTACAACGCCTTCTTGCGTACCGACCCAATAGTTTTGTTTTACATCCAGAAAAGCACTACCCATTGTTGTTTCGTTATTTGGCAAACCGTCGATTGTAGTGAAAACTCTTACAGCTTCGCTTCCTAAATCATCCCACTGAGTATAATCAATTCTGTCAATTCCATTTCCGGTAGCTACAAATAAATATTGTCCTATTTCTGTAATGGTATAACAAGTTTCGTTCGACAGTCCGTTTTTTTGTCCATATTGCTTAAATGTAACTCCGTCATACTTAACTAATCCTCCCCCTTCCATACCAATCCAATAATTACCGAATCTGTCTTCTGTGATGTCGAGTACGGCACCTTTGGGAAGACCTTGATCTTGACCATAAATTACAAATTTTTTACCGTCGAATTTTGTTAATCCGTCTACATCCGTACCCATCCAAATATTACCTTCAGAATCTTCATAAAGGCAATAAACCCACCATCTGCCTATTCCGTCTTGGATAGTATAATTTTTGAACTTTTTACCATCGTATACAGAAACTCCGTTTTCACCACCCAACCAGATATTCCCGTTCCTGTCTTCAATGATAGACATAATGGTATATCCAACTAAACCGTCATCGGGAGTATAAGATTTAAACTTATTTCCTTCCCAAACAGTAACTCCTTTATCAGCTCCTAACCATATTTTTCCGTCGGAGGCAATAAGTATTGAGGAAAAATTATTACTGATTAAACCATCTTCTTCGGTATAAGTTTTTATGCGACCGTTCTTTAAAACATTTATACCACCGTTATAAGCCGCAAAGAGATAACTACCGTCAGCTTTTTGATTGATCGCATATACCACATCGCCAGACAATCCATTCAGCTTTTTAGTTACGGTTTGAACCCTTTCTGCTTTAATTCTTATTAAACCATTTTGTGTTCCAAACCAAAGGTCTCCTCTATAGTCTTCCAATCCGGTAGTTACCGTGTTGCTCGGGAAACCGCTATCTTCGTTGTAGTTTGTCACTCCGGCACCATCGAATTGTGCAATTCCACCACCGTCGTAACAAAGCCAAATATCTCTGTATTTATCTTCTACAATATCTTTAATTGTAAAATCTTTTATACCATATCTTTTACCGAATCTCTTGAATTTTCCGTTGTAGAGAGTCATTCCATGATTCGTACCGAACAGCATTTCCCCTTTATAATTTTCTTTGATCGAATAAACGCTGTCCGAACTCAATCCATCTTTTTTGGTAAATTGTTTAAAACCTTCTTCGTTCCTTAGCCAAACACCCTCCCCTTCGGTTGCGAACCAAAGATTACCATTTGAATCAAGTTTTATATCCTGAACCTTTTTGTTACAAAATCCGTTTTCCGAATCGAAGATTTTAAATTCGCCGTTAGTATAAAGTACAGCACCTTTGTTGGTTGTTCCCAACCAAATGCCTCCGTTTTTATCTTCTTGCACAACATAGCAATATTCATCCGGCAAACCATTGGCAGACGTAAATACTTGGATGCTATCTTTCATCAACTTAGCAACACCGGAAATTGTTGCCACCCAAATATTTCCTTTACTGTCTTCAAAAACACTATTAACATGTTGAGCCGGCAGACCGTCGGATTGAGCAATCACTTTCATATTGGTGCCGTCGAACCTTGCTAATCCACCTTCAGTGGCAATCCAAATAAATCCGTTGTGGTCCTGTATTATGCTATAGATGGAATTCTGAGGAAGACCATTTTCGTTTGTATACTTCTCGTAGAATAAGGATTGAGCATTTAAGTTAAATGCAAAAAAAAGAAAGATGATAATATTTCTAAAAAGACGGTTCAAGAAGAACTCTACTTGAAAAAGAACTAATTTACTTTTCCTTTATCGTCAATATTCATGAATCCCATATTGGGAACGGGGAAATTATCAATTTTAATTTCACCGAATTTTGCTTCAAATTTTCTGATGTTATCCTCAAGGGCTCTCAAGAACATTTTAGCATGTTGAGGGGTTGTAATAATTCTGGATTGTACTTTTGCTTTTGGAACACCCGGAACTACACGGGTAAAATCAATAATAAATTCCGCAGGGCTATGAGTTATAATTGCTAAGTTTGAATAAATGCCTTCAGCTTCTTTGTCACCCAACTCTATTTTTAATTGCTGTTGTTGGTTGTTTTCTTTGTCCATTTTCTCTGCTCCTTAAAAGTGTGGGCTGCCCCGCTTGGGACAGCCCTAAAAAGATTATCTAAGCTCGTCTGCTTTCTTAAATGCTTCCATAGATTTGTCGTTCATTCCTAAGTTAGCATAAACTTTACCAAGCAGCTCCCAAGATGTTAAATCATTTGGTTTAAGCTCTAAGTATTTTTCGAGATAAGGTAATGCTGCTTTATATTTTTCTTTATAAGAATCGTCATCTTCGCCCTTAGCTATGGCTTCTTCGTTCATCGCAGATCCCCATTTTACATAGGTAACAGCCAAATTGTAGATTGCATTCTCATACTCCGGATCCAATTCAATTGCTTTTTTGAATTGTTCCTCGGCGCCGGCAAATTCATTTGCACCTAACAACAAAACTCCGTAGTTATATCTGTAATATTTATTCTCGGGATCTTGCTCTACACCGGCTTTGAATGCATCTTTTGCAACTTCGATTTTGTTAGCTTTGATGTAAGCGTTGGATAAAAGTAAAAGTATATCGGAATCTTCCGGGAAGTCTTTTCTACCTTGTTCCAAAGTTTCAATTGCTTTGTTATATTCTTCGATTGCAGCCAAACTATCTGCTTTGTCATTCGAGTCGAGGAATTTGTTCATCTTTGCAACGCCGTTGTTGAAATAAATTTCGCCTAAGCGAACATACACGTCAGCAGATTTTTCTTTCTTTAACAAAGTTTGTAATGGTTCAATAGCTTTGTCTGCTTGATTTGTATTCAAATAAGCAAAAGCTAAATTTTTGTAGTTTACAACTGAATCGGGTTCTATCATTATAGAATTTTGAAATGCTTCAATAGCTTTGTTCAAGTTTGCAACTCTGGCATCTTCACTATCGGCTTTGGCTCCTTTATTAAAAAACCCAACTCCTTTATTGAAGTTCTGAGCCCAATGATATCTTTTGGTTTCTTCAATTTGTTTTTCAAATTTCTTGGAAATGCTTAAAGAATTATCAAATGCTTTCAGCATTTCGGCATAATTTCCTTCTTCTCCGTATAACCAACCTAATAAATAATATCCTTCATCACTTTTCGGATTCTTCTTTACTTCCTTCAACAAAGACTCTTTAGCCTTTGGATAATTTTTTTGTTGGATGTAAAGTTTGGCACTTGTCATTTCAGTGGATTGGCACTGGAAAGCCAAAAATCCGAAAGTCATAGCAATCAACATCGCATAACTAATTAACTTTCTCATTTAGTCTCCTATATAACTTATTTTGAATAATAAATTGAATTTATCAAACAAAAATAACTATTTTGTAGTTCCATAGTCAAGGAATGTTAATTCTTATTATAGAAAGATGTAATTTCATTCATTTTTGTTGATTTTAGGGGTTAAAAAGAATATTTTGGCGCATTAACTTGAGGTAAATTATGACTACAGAAGAAATAATTCGTAGCGCTCCCAAAGTGTTGCTGCACGATCATTTAGATGGCGGTTTAAGAGCTGAAACTGTGATTGAACTTGCAAAAGAAATTGGATACAAAAAATTGCCTACCGAGGATCCCAAAGAACTCTCCGATTGGTTCCACAGAGGCGCAAACAAAGGAAATCTTGTAGAATTCCTTCAAGGTTTTGAACATACATGCGCGGTTATGCAAACTAAGGAAGCATTGGAAAGAGTTGCATACGAAATGATGGAAGATATGAAAAATGACGGCGTGTGTTATGTAGAAACTCGTTTTGCTCCAGTATTGCATTTGGAAAATGGTTTGCATTACGACGATGTTATAAATGCCGTTCTGGCCGGATTGGAAAGAGGCAAAAAGGATTTCGGTGTTGGATATGGCTTAATACTCTGTGCAATGCGCAATATGGCTAATTCATTGGAAATTGCCGAACTTGCCGTTAATTACAGGAGACGGGGCGTTGTAGGATTCGACCTTGCCGGTGAGGAAGGTGGATATCCACCCAAAAAACATCTTGAGGCTTTTCAATATATTCAAAGAGAAAACTTCAACATTACCATTCATGCCGGAGAAGCATTCGGGAAAGAATCTATTTGGCAAGCAATTCAAATTTGTGGTGCTCACAGAATTGGTCACGCCACCAGATTAACAGAGGATATTACCCTCGATGCAAACGGAGAAATTGTTGGTATGGGCGATCTTGCTCAATATGTTTTGGATAAGCGTTTGCCGTTGGAAATCTGTTTGTTGAGTAATGTACATACCGGTGCGGTGGATAAATTGGAAAACCATCCTTTCATGACATTCTTCAAATCCAAGTTCAGAGTATTCTTGAACACAGACGACAGATTGATGAGCGATACAACATTAACAAATGAATATTTAACGGCTGCAAAAAATTGGGATATTACAATAGATGATATTGAAAAGATGAATATCAACGCAATGAAATCCTCGTTTATCCCTTATAATGAAAGACTTTACTACATATACGAAGTTATAAAACCGGGTTATCAAAAACTAAGAGACAAACTATTGACATTAAAGGTGAAGTAAAAATGGCTAAAAAGTTATTCCGAAATTATGATTATGAATTCGATAAAAATGAAATTAAAATATTAACCACTTTCTGCAAGCAATTTACAAAACAACTCGAAGGAAACACACAATTTTACAGGGAACTGGGAGTATTCAATTCAATTATAAATAAATTGAACAATGCCGAAGGAACAGTTCGATTCACAAAGGAAGAAAAAACAAAACTTGTTCTTCAACTGAAAGAAAATGTGAAACATATAGAAAAGGAAATGCAAAAAGCTTGGTTTATAAAAAAGTGGCTTTTGCGTTCCATGTACAATCAATATTCAAATTTATTGAATAATAAACTAAGTGAGTAAGAGATGGAAGCAATTAAAAATATTAAAGCCCCAACGGGCACGGAATTAAGTTGCAAGGGCTGGATTCAAGAGGCAGCTATGCGAATGCTGATGAATAATCTGGATCCGGACGTTGCAGAAAAACCCGAGGAATTAATTATTTACGGCGGTAGCGGAAAAGCCGCCAGAAATTGGGATGCTTACAGAGCGATTGTAAGTACACTACAAAATCTCGAAAATGACGAAACAATGATTGTTCAATCGGGTAAACCGGTTGGAGTATTCAAAACACATACGAACGCTCCGAGAGTTATTATTTCCAATGCGATGCTTGTTCCCGATTGGGCAACTTGGGATGAATTCCGCAGATTGGAAGGTTTGGGTTTGACTATGTATGGTCAAATGACTGCCGGAAGTTGGATTTATATTGGCACGCAAGGTATTCTTCAAGGCACTTACGAAACATTTGCTGCATGTGCTAATAAACACTTCGGTGGTTCATTAAAAGGAAAATTTTTATTAACTGCCGGAATCGGTGGAATGGGCGGCGCTCAACCATTAGCCGCAACAATGAACGGTGCGGCATTCTTAGGAATTGATGTCGACCCCGCAAGAATTCAAAAAAGAATTGATACCGGTTACTGCGATGTAATAACATATGACTTGGAAGAAGCCCTCGATAAAGTATTAACTGCTAAAGAGAATGGTGAAGCTCTTTCGGTTGGTTTGGTTGGAAATGCCGGAGAAGTTTTGCCGAAAATATTGGAAAAAGGAATCATTCCGGATGTGCTGACAGATCAAACTTCCGCTCACGATGTTCTCAATGGTTATGTACCGATGGGAATGAGTTTGGAAGAAGCTTTAAAATTAAGAAAAGAAAATCCCGATGAATATATTAAGTTATCTCGCGAAACAATTGTTGTTCATGTGAAAGCAATGCTCGAGATGCAAAAAAGGGGTGCAATTGCTTTCGACTATGGCAACAATATAAGAGGAGAAGCAAAAGAAAACGGGGTTGAGAATGCTTTCGATATTCCCGGCTTTGTGCCCGAATATATTCGTCCTCTATTCTGCGATGGAAAAGGACCTTTCCGTTGGGCGGCACTCTCCGGTGACCCGAATGATATTTATGAAACAGACAAAGCTGTAATTGAAACATTCCCTGAAGACGAAGCTTTGATCCGTTGGATTAAGATGGCTCAGGAAAAAGTTCATTTCCAAGGACTCCCATCCAGAATCTGTTGGCTGGGATACGGAGACCGTGCGAAGATGGGAAAAATCTTCAACAATTTGGTTGCAGAAGGAAAAGTAAAAGCTCCCATTGTTATCGGAAGAGATCATTTGGATTGCGGATCGGTGGCTTCGCCAAACAGAGAAACCGAAGGAATGAAAGACGGAAGTGATGCAATTGCCGATTGGCCTATAATCAATGCTTTAATGAACGCCATTGGCGGTGCAAGTTGGGTCTCCGTTCACCATGGAGGCGGTGTCGGAATTGGTAAATCGATTCATGCCGGCATGGTGGTGGTTGCCGACGGTACAAAAGAAGCCGAAGAAAGAATCGAAAGAGTATTAACATATGACCCCGGATTGGGAATAATGAGACATGCGGACGCGGGCTACGAAAGAGCAATTGAAAATGCCCGCAAGTTTAATATTAATATTCCTATGTTAAAATAAAAATGAAAGGTGAGAGATGAAAAAGTTATTAATAGCCGATAAACTTCCGGAAAAGTTTATCGAAGAGTTTAAAGGCCTGGGGCTCGATGTTTCCTTCGAGCCGGGTTTGGGAGAAAATGATCTGGTTGAAGCTGCTAAGGATGCAGAAATCCTGGTAGTGCGTTCAACCAAGGTTAATGCCGAGACAATTAATAATTCCGAAAAATTAAGTCTTATTATTAGAGCAGGCGCAGGTTATAATAATATTAATCTCGACGCAGCTAATAAAAAAGGCGTTTATGTTGCCAATTGCCCGGGAAAAAATGCAATTGCCGTAGCTGAATTAGCAATTGGATTACTGATTGCCTTGGATAGGAAAATCCCGGATAATGTAATTGATTTCAGAAACGGAAAATGGAATAAGGCAACTTATTCAAAGGCGGAAGGTCTTTTCGGTAAATCCATTGCCGTTATTGGAATGGGAAACATAGGCCGCGAAGTTGCCAAAAGGGCTAAGGCTTTGGGAATGACCGTTTATGGCAAGACTCATAGACGCAAGGTGGAAGATGTTGATTTCATTGAAATTAGTGATCTGAAAGAAGTGTTGCCTAAAGTGGATGCAGTATCACTCCATCTTCCTCAAACGGAAGAAACAAAAAATTTATTCAACAAAGAGATGTTCTCACTGATGAAAGACGGCGCTATATTCATAAACACAGCTAGAGCAGGAGTGGTGGACGAAGAAGCATTAATTGAAGCCGTTCAAACAAAAGGAATTAAAGCCGGTTTGGATGTATTCAGCGAAGAACCGGAATACAAAAAAGGTGATGTTAATTCTAAATTCCGTGATATTGACGGCGTTTACGTAACACACCACATCGGAGCATCAACACAACAAGCTCAAGATGCAGTTGCCGCCGAAGTTGTTCGTATTGTTAAAGGATATGTTGAGAGCGGTAAGGTTGACAATTGGGTAAACAGAGGAAAAGATTCTTCCGATAAAGTGAAGATAGTGGTCAAACACTTCGACAAACCTGGTGTTCTTGCATCTGTTCTTGCCGATATAAGAGACGAAAATGTGAATGTAGAGGAAGTTGAAAATATCATTTTCGACGGAGGTTTTGTAGCCTCATGTACAATGGCTTTGGAACGGATGGTTTCCGATGCAACTTTGAATAAAATTAAAAATAATCCCGATGTTATTACAGTAATTGTGTAATAAAACGAAATGATTGAGAAGCGTCATCAATTATTTGGTGACGCTTTTTTTATAATTAGTCTCTCACCCTTTTTTTACGAATATATAAAGTCTTTCTGATACGGGAGATAATTTTATCAGATTCATCCAACACTTCTATTTCGAATTCAGGAAGAAATTTTTTGCCGTCTTTTGTTTTTTCATAAATTTCATCTATACGTTCTTCCGGAATTCTAATAAATGAATGAACTTTTCCTTTGCCCGGTTTAATAAAATCTATTTGTGCCGATTTATCCCAAACGATGTAATCGTCGCCCAAAATTCTCATAAGCATCAACATTAGGTGGGGATCGACCATTGAATAAAGACTTCCGCCAAATTGAGTTCCAACTGCATTCCGGTTATACCAAGTTAGCTTCATACTAACTTTGGCTTCCCTCCAATCCTCACTAAAGTAATCTACTTTTACACCGGCACCCAAATAAGGCGGATAAACATTCAACATAAACTTCATTAACCGGGGAGTAATTTTCATAACACGAAAAAAGAATAACTAAACAAATTTCAAATCTATCATGTCTTTCACAATCCCTTTGTAAAAGGGATATTTTAACATCTCGTTCAATGCTGTTTCTTCGTTCGGAGTAATTTCGAAATATACTTGATTAAAATTGGATTTAATAAAATTCCTTGAGTCTTCCGATATGTTCAAATTATCCAAGATGGTATTTAACTTATCTTCAATATTTTCATCAATTTTTTGAAATTTATCATTCAATTCTTTGATTACATCCTCCGACTTGGAAGCCACAACAAAATTAACATACGGATAATCGAAAAATTCGGCTAATTGTTCGGCAAAGCTTATTCCTTTCCGGAAAAGGTCTTTGTCGAAATTGGAATTGCCCACAATCAAATAATTTTTAGAATCTATTTCCGGCGTTTTTGTATCCAAACTTATGTTCAATTGAACATCATACATTTCTTCGAAAATAATTTTGGAAAGAAATACTTCGTTGCTGGTAACATCTCCGGCCAAGGATAATTCGGACATGTCCGGTTGATCTTTTTTAAAGTAAAGATATGAATTACATAATGCACCGTCGAAAGAGATTCCTGCTTTTCTGGATACAAAAAGATCCGGGTGCCTCAACAAATCGAAGGACGGGATAATTGCAGCATCACACCTGTCTTCTTCCACGTCGTTAACGATTGTAGCTGCCGGACGGGATTCTACATTTTCCAGAATTGACGCATCCAAATTAAAAATTGAAATGCCGGCAAAAATTGATTGCGGTATAAATAGTTTCATTGCCACTCCGTTTAAAATAAAAAAAAGCCGCCCAAAAAGCGGCTTTTCCTATTAACTAAATTATCTAAGGTTTTTATCTTTAATTCTGGCAGCTTTACCAGAAAGATTGCGTAAGTAATACAATTTAGCTCTGCGAACTTTACCTTCGCGAAGAACTTCAATTTTTTGTATTCTTGGTGAATTGATTGGGAATATTCTTTCCACACCAACACCACTGGAAATTTTGCGAACTGTAAAAGTTCTGCTCATTCCGCTTCCACGCATTGCAATAACGTCACCTTCGAAAGGCTGAACTCTTTCTTTGTCGCCTTCAATCACCTTTACATACACCTTAACTCTGTCACCAGCTTTGAATTTCGGGATATCGGAACGAAACTGGTCTTCTACGAGTTCTCTCAATTTGTCCATTTTTTTACTCCACTCTATTTATTTTTTTCCATTTTTCAGTTAAAACTTTAGATTGCTGTTCTTTCCATTCTCTAATTTTTTTATCGTTGCCGGAAAGAAGCACTTCGGGAACTTTCATTCCTCTATAATTTGCCGGACGTGTATAATAAGGAGCTTCAATTTCTTGTCCGTCCATAAAAGAATCATTCAATGCAGATTCACTGTCGTTCAGCACTCCGGGAATCAATCTTACCACCGAATCGACAATTATGAGAGCGGGTAGTTCCCCACCGCTCAAAACGAAATTTCCGATTGATATTTCATCTGTGGCAAAATGTTCTCTAACTCTGTCATCAATCCCTTTATAATGCCCGGCAACCACAATAATATTTTTTGCCAACGAAAATTTATTAGCCACGGATTGATCGTAAACTTTTCCACCCGGTGTAGTAAAAATTATATGTTGATAATCCCTTTCACTCTGAAGTTTTTCGATACACTCAAAAAATGGTTCCGGCTTCAGCAGCATACCGGGCCCGCCACCAAAAGGTTTATCGTCAATTTGCTTATGCTTATCGTGTGCATAATCTCTTAAGTTATGTACGAATATTTCCACCAAACCTTTATTCTGAGCCCGTTTTACAATACTTGTATTTAATGGACTCATCAATAAATCGGGCACGGAGGAAATAATATCAATCCTCATCATCGAACAAGTCTCCTTCGCCGTCAATCAAGTCTATTCTGTGGTTACCGATATCAACATTTTTAACATAATCATTAATAAAAGGCAAAAGCACTTCGCCGTTTTCAGTTTCCACAGAAATAACATCGTTTGCAGGCAAATTATAAACTTCTTTCACTTTACCAAAGAACTCATCATTTCTAAAAACTTTACAACCAACAAGGTCGTGAATAAAAAAAGAATCCTCGTCAAGATCAACAGAATCCTGAGAAGAAACTAAAATATCGCGCCCTACAAGAAAATCCACATCTTCGGGCGAATCAAAATTCTTAAATTTCAGAGCAATACTTTTTTCTTCAATTGAAACATCTTCAACAAAGAACTGCCGCAAACCACCAAAAACATCAATAAACACCTTCTTTAGAACCGAAAACCGGTTCAAATCATCTGTAAAAGGCAGAACGATCAGAAATCCGTAATCTTTTGCAACCGACTTAATCTTACCAATAAGAAAAAAGTCATTCACTTGAACTTAATCAAGTATTTTTAATAATGCTCTTTTCCCGTCCTTAGCTGCAATTGCAGTAAGAAGGGTTCGCATAGATTGAGCTGTTTTGCCATTCTTGCCGATAACTTTTCCTATATCGGAATCACCGACAGAAAGAGAGAGCTCGACAGTTTTTTCGTCCGGATGATTTTCCGTGACGTTCACGCTGTCCGGGTTGTCCACAAGATGTTTTGCAATAAATTCAACAAATTCCTTCATAGAATTAACCTTTAAGATAATTTAAGAACAAGGGTACTTAAATTATAACAGCCCAACCCTGCAAAAGATTTAAGCTTCGGCAGAGCCTTCTTCGGAAACCGTACCCTCAGCTTCCGGGGCGTCAGAATTCTGTTCTTCTTGGGACACTTCTTCGGCTTTTGCTTCTTCTTCGGCTTTAGCTTTAGCTTCTTCCTCTGCCTTTTTCTTTTCAGCTTCGGCTTTAGCTTTTTCTTCTTTCTTCTTTTCTAAGCTAGCAAGTTTAGCCTCTTGAAGTTTTTCCCATTCTTTTACTTGGACTTCAATTTTATCTTCCGAAACACCTCTCTTAATAAGATCGTGTTTCAATAAAATACCTTTTTTACTTAAAAGGCCTTTAACCGTCGTAGTTGGTTGAGCACCAACGCCTAACCAATATAAAGCTCTATCTTCTTTAATTTCAATCGTAGCAGGATCAGTTTTAGGGTTATACAATCCAATCGCTTCAATAAATCTACCATCTCTCGGGCTTCTTGCATCAGCAGCAACAACCTTAAAAACAGGTTGTCTTTTTTTGCCCATTCTTCTTAATCTTAACTTTACAGCCAAGTCTCTATATCCTCCTAATTAATAATTAATCAGTTAAATCTAAAATTATTTAAATTCATTTTTCCTTTTCCGCCTTTATTCTTAAACATCTTCATCATTTTTTGCATCTCTTTGAACTGTTTAAGAAGACGGTTTACGTCTTGAATACTATTACCGCTGCCTCGTGCTATTCTTTTTCTCCGGCTTCCATTCAGAATTTTCGGATTCTTTCTCTCTTGCCGGGTCATCGATTGAATTATCGATTCCACTTTTACAAGTTGCTTGTCGTCCACATCAACATTTTTTAGTTGAGTACCGACTCCCGGAATCATTCCAAGCAGCGATTTGAGAGAACCCATTTTTTTAATCATTTTAATTTGCTTCAAAAAATCGTCGAAATCGAATTTATTCGACAGTAATTTTTTCTGCAAATCTTCGGCTTCTTTTTCGTCTACTTGGGCTTGGGCTTTTTCCACAAGAGAAACAATATCGCCTTTTCCCAAAATTCGAGAAGCTAATCTGTCGGGATGAAAAACTTCAATCGAATCAAGTTTTTCTCCTAAAGAGACAAATTTTACGGGTTCATCTACAACAGCACGAATCGAAAGAGCACACCCCCCTCTCGAATCGCCATCAAGTTTTGTAAGAACAATACCGTCGAAATCTACATGGTCGTGAAAAGCTTTTGCTGAATTCACAGCATCCTGACCTGTCATAGAATCGACGACAAATAAAGTTTCCGTGGGATTGACTGCTTTTTTAATTTCGACAACTTCATTCATCAATTCATCGTCTACGTGCAATCTACCCGCGGTATCTATTATTACAGTGTTCAAGCCATTGTTTTTGGCGTGTTGAACACTTTCGGAAGCAATTTTTACGGCATCTTTCGAATCATCAATCGAAAAAACCGGAACATTAATTTGTGAACCAAGTTGTTTCAATTGGTCGCGAGCTGCCGGACGATAAACATCTGCTGCGGTTAAAAGAACTTTTCTGTTCTTAGAGGATAACATTTTAGCCAGTTTAGCACTAAATGTCGTTTTACCGCAACCTTGCAATCCGACCAGAAGGATCACCGTAATTCCACTCGGATTTAACGTCAGTTCCTTACTTCTTCCTCCCATTAATTCAGTCAACTCATCATAAATTATTTTGGTGATAAGTTGACCGGGAGTAACGGAAGCGAGGACCTCCCGACCTAAAGCCTTTGCTTTAACATCGTCTATAAATTGCTTCGCAACTTTATAATTTACATCAGCATCTAAAAGAACACGTCTTATTTCACGAAGAGTATCCGAAATATTCTTTTCAGTAAGTCGCCCTTGTCCGGTAACTTTTTTAAGGGCTTTATCAAATTTCAGAGTTAAATCTTCGAGCATTTTTTCAAATCAAATAAAATATAATAAAATAAAATTTACAACACAAAAAAAACTAAGCTTTTTTCAATGCGTTGGCTCCTGAAACAATTTCCAGAATTTCTTTAGTAATTGCAGCCTGACGCTCTTTGTTGAACGTTAATTGCAGAGAGCGAATCATTTCTTTCGCGTTTTCAGTAGCCATATCCATCGCAGTCATTCTTGCACCTAACTCTGCGGCATAAGATTCCAATAATGCTCTCCAAACCTGCACATTCAGATATTTTGGAATAAGGGAATTTATTATGCTAACTTTATCTGGCTCGTAAATATATTCCGCAAATGTAACTTCTTCTTCCATTCCGGATTTTGCAACCGGTTTTACAGGCAATAATTGTTCTGTAGTAAGAACTTGCTGAATGACTGATTTAAATTGGTTATAAATGATAACAACTTTATCTACTTCGCCGTTAACGAATTTTGAACTTAATTCACTTGTTAAAGTGGAAGCGAAACTAAAATCAAGATTCGAGAAAATACCGTTATAGTATCCGGCAATGTTGAACGGTCTCGTCTTAAAATAATCGTGACCTTTTTTTCCAACGCAGTAAAGTTGAACTTTTCCGGCATCGTAAAGTTCTTTATAATCAATTTTAATCAGATCTTCTGCATGTCTGATTGCGGTCATATTAAAACTACCGCAAAGACCTCTATCGGAAGTAAGTAGCACAACTGCTAAAGAATTAACTTCCCTCTTCTCGAGCAATGGATTTTCAATATTTTTTTCCAAAGAGAGCAAATGACCTAAAACTTCCGAAATTTTCCTAGAATAAGGACGGGCATTGATAATATTTTCCTGAGCCCGGCGTAAACGTGCAGCAGCAACCATTTTCATAGCTTTGGTAATTTGCTGCGTACTTTTAACACCAACAATTCTTCTCTTTATTTCTCTTAAAGTTGCCATAATTTTTATTTGCTCTTTTAATGTATAAAACCGGAATTCCGCAAAAACGGAATCCCGGCAAAAATTATCTTCTTATTTATTTAGTTTTCCGATCTTTTGAATTTACCTAAAAATTCTTCGGCTGCTTTTTTGATCATCTCAACCGTTTCGTCGCTAAGAGCTTTTTCTACCCTGATATTTTCGAGAATATCAGCATAATTGAGCTCTACGTATTCCAGAAATTCTTTTTCGAATCTCTTTACATCTTTAACCGGAACAGTTTCGAGATAATCATTCGTTCCGATAAACACACTAACAACTTGCTTTTCAACTGGTATTGGAGCATATTGCCCTTGTTTAAGCAATTCTACCAATCTTTCACCTTTGGCAAGTGTTCTCTGTGTAGCTTTATCCAAATCGGAACCGAATTTTGCAAACGCTTCCAGTTCTCTGTACTGAGCAAGATCGAGTTTCAAAGTACCGGCAACTTTTTTCATTGCCTTAATTTGCGCATTACCACCCACACGGGATACGGAAATACCAACGTTAATAGCAGGACGAACACCAGCATTGAATAAGTTGGGTTCGAGATAAATCTGCCCGTCGGTAATAGAAATAACGTTTGTGGGAATGTAAGCAGAAACGTCGCCTTGCTGGGTTTCGATGATCGGCAATGCTGTTAAAGATCCTCCGCCAAGATCATCACTCAGCTTGGAAGCTCTTTCCAATAAACGGGAGTGAAGATAGAAAACGTCTCCGGGATAAGCTTCGCGTCCGGGAGGTCTTCTTAAAAGCAGAGATAATTCTCTATATGCAGCAGCTTGCTTAGAAAGATCATCGTAAATAACCAAAGCATGCCTTCCGGAATCACGGAAATACTCGCCGAGAGTAGCTCCGGAATATGGTGCAATATACTGAAGCGGAGCCGGATCAGATGCAGCTGCGGAAACAACAGTTGTATATTCCATAGCACCTGATTCTTCCAATTTATTCACAACTTGTGCAACAGTGGAAGCTTTTTGACCGACTGCAACATAAATACAATAAACAGGGTTTACACCATATTTTTTGGCTTCTTCGGTGTGTGTGTATTTTTGATTTATGATAGCGTCGATTGCGATAGCAGTTTTACCTGTTTGCCTATCGCCGATAATCAATTCTCTCTGACCGCGACCGATCGGGATCATAGCATCAACAGCCGTCAAACCGGTTTGAAGCGGTTCTTTAACAGGCTGTCTTTGAATTACACCGAGCGCCTTTCTTTCAATCGGCATATATTTTTCGTGTTGGATAGGACCTTTACCATCAAGCGGCTGACCAAGAGGATTTACAACTCTTCCCAACATGTTTTCGCCAACAGGGAAAGAAGCAACTCTTTTGGTTCTTTTTACGGTATCCCCTTCTTTAATTTTATTACTCTCGCCGAACAACACACAACCAACGTTATCTTCTTCCAAGTTAAGCACCATTCCCATAACTCCGTGTGGGAATTCAACTAGCTCACTCGCCATAACGTTGGAAAGTCCGTATACACGGGCAATACCGTCACCTACTTGAAGAACGGTTCCAACATCATAAACTTCAGCTTCACTGTCAAACCCGGATAATTGCTGTCTTAGGATCGCTGATACTTCTTCCGGTCTAACTTCTGCCATTTCTATATCCTATTATTTATTAAATTTATTAAACTGTTGCTGTTTTAAGTTGCTTTTTCAATTCGGCTAATTGATGAGTTACTGATGCATCAACAACCGTATCGCCAATTCTAACTAAGAAACCACCTATAATTGAATCGTCGACGGAAAAATTTGCTCTAATTTTTTTACCGGAATAATTTTCGAATTTCTCGATCATTTTTGAACGTGAATTATCATCCAGCTCAACAGCCGAAGTAATATCGACGTTCACTATTCCGGCTTTAACATCTCTTAATTCCGTAAATCTCCTCACGATGTCGTAAAAGAGATCATCCCTGTTCTTAACCAAAACGAATGTAAGGAAATTAAGAACCTCGGGACTAATTTTATTTTCGAAAACAGCTTTAACGATGGATTTTTTCTTTTCGGAATCGACAATTGGGCTGGCAATAATTTTCCTTAATTCCTTAGAGGAAGCAAGGGTTTTTTCCACCAAGTCCATATCTTCCGAAACTGTATCGAAGAGATTTTTCTCTTCGGCAATTTCCATCAAAGCTTTTGCGTATCTGGTTGAGACGTTAAATTCACTCATAGCTTAATTAGAGAATTTTTCCAAATGTTTGTTTACCAATTCAATTTGTTTTTCGCGATCTAAATTTTCGCGAATTATTTTTTCGGCAGCTTCAATTGCAATATCGGCTACTTGCTCTTTCAATTTGAGGAAAGCTTCTTGATTCTTCCTTTCCAACTCAGCCAAAGCATCGTCGATAAGTTTTTTCTTTTCAGCTTTCCCTTCTTCAATAAGCTGATTTTTCAAAGTTTCAGCATATTCTCTACTTTGAGCAATCACCTTTTGAGCTTCTTCTTCAGCCTTAGCAATATTAGCTTGGTTTTCGGCAATAAGTTTTTCAGCCTCTTCTTTCGCTTTTTCCGCTTTTTCCAAGGAATCCTTAATCATCTTCTCTCTTTCGTCGAGAGTTGATAGAATAGGTTTCCAAGCAACTTTTTTAAGAATAAAAAGCAGAATAACGAAAGTGATGACAGTCCAGAATATAACACCAGGGTTAATATCCAAAGGACTCCCCATCTCGCCGCCTGAAAAAGCCAAAACAGCCAAATTTTTAATAGCTAACATTTTCAATCCTTATTTTAAATTAAGAATCGGGATTTTACTCCGTCAACTTTTACTTAAGGGCTAATAAAATACAAATAACCAATGCAAAAAGTGAAATACCTTCGATAAGCGCAGCAGCAATAATCATTGAAGTTCTGATATCGCCTGCAGCTTCAGGTTGTCTTCCACTTGCATCCATAGCTGAAGCAGCTAATTTTCCGATGCCCAATCCACCACCAATAACGGTTATTCCGGCACCAATACCTGCGGCTAAGTATGCCCAATCCATAAGTTTCCTCCTTAATTTAGTATTATAAATTAATGTTCTTGATGTACTGCCATTCCTATAAATAACGAACTAAGAATGGTAAATATATATGCTTGTATTAAAGCCACTAAAATTTCTAACAAATAAATAAACAATGCAAAACTTATTGAAACCGGAGCAACAAAATAAGTTTTGAGAATAAAAATCAATCCAATAAGAGAAAGAATTACAATGTGACCCGCGGTCATGTTTGCAAAAAGTCTCACAGCCAAAGCAAAAGGTTTTGTGAACAATCCTAGAATTTCAACCACAAAAAGAATTGGAGCAAGAGCAACGGGAATTCCGTGAGGCATTAATCCTTTGAAATAACCGAACACTCCGTTTTTCATCATCCCGCCTGCTTGTATTACAATGAAACTGATTGTTGCAAGCGTTGCTGTAACTGCAATGTTACTTGTTGCAGTGGAACCATAAGGTAAAAGTCCCAAAAAGTTACAAGTTAAAATGAAGAAAAATACAGTCAATAAATATGGTAGAAATTTCTCGTATCCTTTTCCGATTGTCGGCTTAGCAATTTCATCCCTAACGAAGACCACAAAAATTTCCATCAAATTGGTCAATCCTTTCGGTACGAGAGATTTTTTATACGATTTAGCCACAACATAAAAAATGCCTATCAAAATCAGAAAGGCAAGCCACATAAAAACAATATGTTTTGTAAGTGATATGTCTAAACCGAAAAGATGTAGCTGAGGCAAGTGAATTACACCGAACGGCTCGAAATCCAATTCCCTACCGTCCAAAACGTGGTGCATAATCATTCCGGCTACGTCCGGTTTGTCTGCCGCGTGTTCTACCGTATCTGCTATTGCTTTAACTGTTTCAGTTCCCATTTTCTCTATTTATTTCTCTATAATTTGCAAAATGAAATATTTCAACACCTAGTTGAATAAAATAAAATACAAAGAATACTAATATAAATTCATAAACATCAATTATCAAGAATTTTATAATAACAAAGATTAAAAATAAAAGCGCAAAAAGTCGAACTACCATTCCTCCCAAGTTAAAAAAAATAAAGGATTTATCCGATTTTGACGCAGAAAATGAAAAAGCTGAGATGGCAATAAGAGAATTGGCAAAATTGAGCAATGCAGCATACAAAAAAGAGTTGAACTCCATTTTGTCAATCATCCCAAAATGGAATAAGAAAACTGCAATTGCAGCTGGAATTCCATAAACCATAATTAACAGACTATTTGTCTTTTTCAGACTTTTTCTTTTCATTTAAATTCAGTACTTCTCTGATAAAATTATAAATTGCAGCGAAACCACCCAAAAAAGAAAATCCAATAGTAAGCCAGGGTTCGGTTTCAAATTTGGAATCTAACCATCTGCCTAAAAAAAACATCAACACCATTGTAGCAGCCAGTTGGGTGCCAAGCCCCAAATAAGGCCCGATTTCCCGGTAAGTTTTGAATAGCGAACTTTCTTCGTTATTCTGCTTCATTGGCAGCAGACTCATTCATTACACTTTTACCTTCGAATACTGCACCTTCTTCAATAATTAGAGATTTACATTTTAAATCCCCTTTTAGCATAGCACTGCTTTCCAAGATGAATTTTTCAGAAACAGTAACCGTACCTTCAATTTTCCCGCTTACCGTGATATTTTTGGCTTTCACATCTCCTTTAATATCCGATTCATCCCCCAAAGTGAGATTCCCGTTCACGGTCAAATCACCATTAATATTACCGTCTACCCTCATGTTTCCGTCGCAATAGACTCTTCCTTCTATCTTAACGCCCGAGCTCAAAATGCTTACATCATCAATTATTTCGCTACTTTTCTTTTTCATCCGAACTCCTTATTGATTCATTAAAAACTGTTCCGGGTCTACCGGTTTGCCGTCCAGCCAAATTTCAAAATGAAGATGCGCTCCGGTTGTGCGCAATCCGGAATTACCGCTCAGCGCAATAAGTTCACCTTTGGATACGTATTCTCTCTCTTTTTTTATCAACACCGAGCAATGTTTATATACTGAAATAAAATTTTCTTCATGTTGAATAATAATTTTCTTCCCGTCTTCCGGCGTGAAATCGGAAAAAATTATTAACCCGCTTTCGGCAGCAAAAACCGGGGTTCCTTCCTTAACAGAAAAATCTATTCCCAAATGCCCTTCTTCCGGGGAAAATTTATTTATGATAAACCCGTCAGTTGGCGAAATGAAACTTACACTCTGAGCGGTTGCTGTAAACAAGTTTTGGAAGAAATAAAAAATGGAGGAAAAAATATTGCCTTCCACCGGTTTTTTACTTTTTTCGTCTATCCTGAGAGAATCGTAAATAGTGGAATTGGAATCGAGGGAATCGGTTGTGCCCAAAAATATGGCATATTTCAGTCTTTTATTTGCAGATGCCATTTCCTCCAATTCTTTGGAAAGAAATTGTATTTTCTTTTCCAATTCTACTATTCTTTCCTCCTGTTGGGTTAGTTTTTCATTTTCAATTATGAAAATCAATTCCTTTGCCGGAGTTAATGCTAGAATAGTAATTACCAACACCATCAAAAAGAAGGAATACACACCCAAATAATAGATGAGCTTAATAACGGGGATTTTATACCGCTTGGTTTCGATTGCGGGAAAATTCGGAGTAATATACACCGAGGATTTCTTTATGTTCTTAAAGTTTAAAATGATATTCCTCCAAATATATCATCGAAATATATGGAATTTATCAGAATGTTAATTGTCATGCAATAAAAAATTATTTATCTCTTCGATTATTTTCCCGAACGGTAATTTATGAGCACAATCAAATGTGCCGGTCGGGCATTTCTTGTGTCCGTGTATTCCGCATGGTTTACAGTCGAGATCAGAAAAGCTAAAATATTTACTGTTGTGCAAATAAGGATAAAAACCGAATTCCGGAATAGTGGAAGTGTAAATTGTAAAAGCTGGGGTTCCAGCAGCCATCGCCATATGTGTGGGAGCGGAATCATTGGAAATTAAAAGTTTGCATAAAGAGATTAAATAAATCGATTCCGGTAAGCTCAGTTTGCCGGCGAAGTTAATTACATCTTTATCAGACATTTCTACTATTCGCGAAGATAGTTCAGAATCTGAATTTCCGCCGATTACTACAACAGTATATTCATCGGGTATATTATTAATAATATCTACAAAATATTTCTCCGGCAGTCTCTTGGTTTCCCAAACCGTTCCTGGCGCAACAGCAACAAGTTTCTTTCCGGAGAGCTCATTAAATTTCTGCGAATCTATAAATGAAAAATCAATTTCCGGTTTTATTCTCCAATCATCTATGGCAACTATTTTTTTTAACAAAGACAAGTTTCTTTCTACTTCATGAGCGTTTTTATCATATTCAATAAGGTGATCGTAAACAAACCCGAGACTCGCGGAATCAAAGCCATAAGATTCCTTTGCTTTCAAAAAATATATAATTAGCGATGTCCGGAATGATCTGTGGGGAGAAAAAACTTTGTCGTATTTATTTAATGATAACTGCTTCGCAAATTTTATTGTTTGCAAAATTGATTTATGATTCTTTTTCTTATCCAATACATATGTATTTTCTACTGCGGGGGATGAAGCAAAAATATCTTTTGTGGACGGAATTGCAACAACATCAACCGAAGCGTTTAATTTCTCTCTTATTTTTTGAATTAATGGAAGTGTTAAAATTGCATCGCCCGGGAAAGCCGTTTGTATAACCAAAACCTTCATCAGTACTTCCAAATATTGTGCATCCAAAACCATTGAGAGGGATACTCTTTTATGTAACCTTCCAGAATGTCGAAATATTTCTGAGCTAACGATTTAGTATCATCATTTTCATCATAATTCAATTCATTGAACTCAATGGTGTAAGTTTCATCAGGGTTCCTAACTGCAAGAACAACAAATGCCGGAGCTTTGCTTTTAGAGACTATTACAGCAAAGCCCGAATGAACTGCCGTATCCCTGTTGAACAGTTTAATTCTCATCCCTTCCTTAGGTCCACGTTGGTCGCCCACAATCCCTATAACTCCTCCACTGTATATGGTTCTTATCAAATTTTTTACCGCAGAACCCAGATTTGTTACTTGGTTGCCATATTTGGCTCTATTTGTATCCATCCATTTTGTAACATAGGGGTTTCGTTGCTGCTTGGTTAGAACATTGATAGGTAAATTTGCCTTAATACCAATTGCCAATGCTCCCAACTCCCAATTACCGAAATGCCCGGTGAGTAAAACCACGCCCTTACCCTTTCCGTAGGCAGATTCCAGTTTTTCAAAACCAATAAAATTTGTGAATGACAGAATATCTTCGGGCGAATAAGAGTTAACCAAAAAAGTATCAAAAAATGTTTTTAAAATATTAACATAATTTTCTTCGGCTAGTCTGATAATTTCTTCCCCGGATTTTTCGGGGAAAGCCAATTTAAGATTTTTTATCACCACATCTTTGCGCACAGGCAAATGTCTGAAAAAGAACCGGGCTAAAAAATCGGCTAATTTAAGTGCTTTTTTTCTTCCCAGTAAGTTTACCAGAAAGATAAAAAACCTAAAGATGATATATTCGATTCTGTTTTTGATCAAACTAGTATTGTATTATTCTTCTTTCCCAATCGTAGTTTTTAACTTCATCCCTTTTGGTGGAGTGCAAAAACTCGTAATCGGAATATCCCGTTAGATCGGCGAATATGAATATTACTCCGCCGTCCAAAGAATTGTAATACCAAATTTCGTATGGTTTGCGGTTGGTTGGATTAGGGAATCGATCTATTTGGTCATATTCACCGTACATCAAATAAACTCTTCCCCTATCTGTTTTGTAACCGTGCCGATTCATTGTTCCGAAATGTCTTTCCACATAATCAATTCTTTTCAAGTATTCATCTTTGAATTCGTTCTCTTTAGTTGAGGGTTCGGGATCTCTCTTTTTCCAAAAATTATAAAGGAATTCCCTTTTCCCATTAACCGTTGTCAACTTGGCGTATTGGTCAATTTCGTCAACGGATGCAATATATTTACATTGATCGAAAAACAAATCCAATTCGTCTTCGCTATAAATACCGAACTCACTCGAAATGAACTCATTTTGCGAAAGTGAATTCAGCGTTGTATCAATATAATTCGGATTGTAATAGAAAAACTTCTTTGCGGCCAATGCCCCGTTGTTTGTTGAAGAATCGCGAACCGAAATTATTAAATTATAGACATCGGTTGGGAATTTATTCATATTAATCATTCCCACATCAACTATCGAGTTTTTCTCAGTATTTAGCCTTTTCTCCGAACTGTAAACTTTTATTCCCTGGCTATTAATTAAATTCCGCCCGACCAAAAAATTGCCCTTTTGTTTGGCTAAATTATAAATTTCGGAATAGTAGAAAACAACAGGTAATTCCGAATTATATAACGCAGAAGGATTAGGTGTTACCTCGTAAGAATTTTTATAAAATATTGAACCGTTATTTTCACCGACTTGAACAATTTTTTTTGCAAGCTGTAAATAACTTATCTGTACATTTTCACTGATGAATGGTTTGGAGTTGAAATCTACGGAATAACTTTTATTTACAAGAGAATCATTTGCATCCATTGCATTTGCGTAAATCGTGTAAGAACCTGAAGGGATCCTGAATCCAAGAACTCCTATTAACACTTGGTCGGAAGATAGGGTATCATCAACAGGTTTTTCAATAAACCACTTTTTATTTACAAGATAGCTGCTGTCCTTAACATTCAAAATATTTACAGATAATATCGCTTTAACTTTACCCCCATCGTTGGTCAGGTCTGATTTGGAAATGGAATAATAAGCCTCTAAATAATTAGAACTTTCATCGTACCCGAATATTGAAAAATCAAATTCGAAACCGAGTTTTGCTTGTGCAAAAAGTGAAACCGAAAAGAAAAATAGGATTAAGAATTTTCTCATTTTTCTCCCATCGTTTTTAATTTCAGTTCAATTGTTTCGATATCTTTCCTTACCAATTCTTTAGTTTCTTCATCCGTTGATAAAGTCATATACTTTCTGAAATAAAAGAGAGCATCTTCCCATTTTTCGTTTACATAATAGACAATTCCCATATTTCTATAAGCATCAACAAAATCGGGTCTATACCTCAGTGTAACTTTGTATTCCTCAATAGCTTTATCCCACTTGTTCATCTGTGTATATGCAAAACCTAAGTTAAAATGAGCCAAGTAATAGTCCGGTTTCCGGTTGATTGCCAAATTGTATGCCGATATTGCATTTCTGAAATCTTTCAATTGCGCATATGAATTGCCTAAGTTGACATAAGTTAGGTGATAATCTCTGTAGAATAATGATTTCTTAAAAAATCCGATTGCTTTTTCATATTCCTTATCTTCATATGCTTTGTTGCCCATATGTAAGAGAGCATCATACGGTTTAAATTTAGGACGTTCGAATGAAAAATAATAGAGCATCATGAAAACAGCCAGAACGATAACAGGTATTTTCAGTCCGGCTAATTTATTTTCTTTAATTAAATTATAAATTTCTATGATTCCACCGGCTGCAAAAATCATCATTAAGGGAGTTATTGCCATCCGGAATCTTCCATTCACAAAGAAAATGATTATGCCAAGCACAAAAGAAATAAGCAGAATGAATAATGAATTATTCATGTATTTCTTCCGGAAAGCAAAATAAATTCCCGGTACCGCAAAAAATGTTAAAAAGAAAAATCCGAACAATGGAAGAGTTAAAATCTTACTGTAATGCTCGGCAAAGTAATCGGGATTCATTATAGAAGTTTGCGGGTCTTCGTCTTCTCCCCAAAAGAGAAGAAGTTTTTTGATTTCCAATACTACAAAATCAGCCGGATTTTGCTTTATCCAATCTAATCCCCTACCGTACCAATAAGAACTTGCTTCCGAAGGTTTGAGCTTTTTCCTCAAAACCTGCTGCGCATATTTATGTCCGGGCATATCTTCGTAAAAATCAAACTCAGTTGGAGTAACAAATACACCAACTGCTCTTTCGTTATTCCCTACAAAGAAATTGATTCCACCGTTCGAAGTAAGCAGCACGAAATCATCCCCTGCAAAATAGTTATGAAGAGTAATGGGAGCAATCATCAATATTGTTCCGACTGCGAACATTCCAATCTTATTAAAAACTGTATTCCCTTCGGCATTAAACTTATTTTTCTTCCACAACATATAAAGAGAAAATAGCAGGGCAAAAAGAAGGATTGTTCCTCTAAACCAAGCAGCCAAACCTAATATCAGACCAAGTTTTAAATAGTAAAATTTATCATTTTCTTTAGATGAAAGTGACAAATGATAAATCAAAACAGAATAGACAAAGGTTTGAAGCGTTTCGGAAAGAATAGCTCCGCTATAGAATATATAATTAATATAAAATGCGCCGATTACGGTTGCGATAATCCCGGCAGTTTTCGAGTGGAAATTTCTGGCCGCAAGGTAGGTAAAAAAGAGCGTTCCAATGCTGAAAACAATTTGAATCAATTGAACAAGAAAAAGGGATTTACCGAATATCGTGTAAATTATACCTAAAAAGTAAGGATATGCAGGTGCCATAAAAAAGGGATTTTTCAACGTCCACTGACCATTTGCTATTTTCTCCGCCCAATCGGAATATATCTTCGAGTCATCAGTTAAATAGTTCATGAAGAATGTACCTTGAATTTCGATAACGTAGAATAGGCGTATCAAAATGGCAACTGCAATTATGGGGAATAATACTTTTATTTCGTCTTCTGAAAGATATTTTGAGATGAAGCTTTTTTCGGAATTTTTCATAGTCCTATTTCATTTAATTCAACTGCAAAATTTACAAAAACATAAGGAACAAACATAAAAATAGGCCGAACCAAATGGAACTGAATTCTATTGATTCGACCTTAAAATTTTATTTAATTGATTATGATTCTATCTTGCCAGTTTTCGTCTTGAAGTTCACCAATTTTATCCGAATGAATAAGACGATAATCCTTGAAATCGGTAAAATCGGCAAAGATAAATTTCACGCCTCTTTCAATTCCTTCGTAGTACCAAATTTCGTATGGACGTTTATCAAACTCATTCGGATGACGTTCAACTTCGCTAGGCTCACCGTAAAGAATGTAAACCCTCCCTCTATCGGTTTTCCATCCTTTTTTGGTCAACATATTGGAAAAAGCTTTATTGGCAAATTCCACTCTCTTGAAATATTCAATTTGGGTCTCGTTCTCGGGAGTGTCTGTATTTTCATCCCTGCTCTTCCAAAACCGCTCTAAGAAAGCTCTCTTGGCTTGCACATTCGATAATTTTTTCCATGCATCTTTTTCCGCTTTTGTAGCAATGTAGGAAGAAATAGCGAATATTTCATCCAATTCTTCCGAATTGTACGTAGACCAGGTATCAGCAATTTTGGAAGTTGCAATAATTTTCACAGTATCTTTTATGTTCGGGTTATAAACATAAAATCTTTTAGATGATTTTATACTACGATTTTTAATAGAATCATCCGCTGCAACTACCAATGTATAAATTCCGGTAGGATATTTTGTTAAATTAATCGCACCAATTTCCACTACATCCGGATTTTTCCGGGAAACAAATTTTTCTTTCTTGTATCGTAAATTTTCTTGTGAATCGAATACATATTCTGAAACTTTTAAGTTTTCGGTTCCAATTTCTTTGTTTACGTTATACAATTCAGTGTAAAAATAGAGAACCGGCAAATTTTCCCCATAAACCAGTTCGGGATTGGGAATTACTTCAAGCGTATTTTTATAAAAATATGAATCGGAACTTGCGTTATTTTTGATTGAGCTTGCCATTTGGATATCGCTTATAGAAAACCTATCCTCCGGCGGGACTTTAACTGTAAATGAAAATGAAGCTGTATCCATATTCTCCATTTGTGCAAAATCTTTACCTACCAAAGAACAATAATAATTCCCGGGTTTAAGAGAATATCTCAATAATCCGTTCAAATTCTTTTCGTGACCGTTTGGAATAAATGGAACCTTGAAATTATATTCCTTCTGAATTATCACAGTATCCGAATCGGTATTTTTAATCATCACACCCAATAATCCGGTTACGAATTCCTTTTCGTCCAAAGTTATTTTTTTCATACCCGGTTGATAAAAGGAATAATATATTTCAAAGGTACCGGAGTTATTATCAATGGGAAAAACAGCGTAATCGAATTCGGCTTTAAATTTATTTTGTCCATTTAATGTAACCGCAAATATTATAAGAAATGCCACGAAAATATTTTTCATTTTACACCACAAAAATTTTTAGTAAATAATTCAATCAATTATAAAAATATAATAAATGTAACAATTAAAAATAATAAATAGTTGCACTAAATTGGACTAGGGGGGAAATTATTGCACTACATTAAAATAAAAAAGGGCTGATCGCTCAGCCCTTTTTTGAAAATATATGTTTTGTTAGAATCCTAACTTCAATGTTACCATGTGATTAGCATTAAAGTACTGAACAGTACGGTATGCATAATCAACAGTAGCATTCATACCACCGGATAATTTAATACCGGCACCAAAAGTAGGACCGAACAAAAATTCGTCTGTGTTGTTAGCAGCTTCGGTAACATAAGTGTAGCCACCACGGAGGAATAACATATCGTTATAACTAAATTCTCCGGCAAAACGATATTCGTCGTTTGCAAAGGCATTGTTCTGGAATGTTGTAGCAATCAAGCCTTTATATTCGTCAGAAAATTTAGCTTCGTATGCAAGACCCAATTCCAATTGAGAAGGCAACTCGAAAGCAGCCGCATCAATTTTGTAGAACTGGTTTCCTCTGGAAGCTTCTTGTTCAACCGCAGTTCTTAACAAATCGGGACCGTCAAAATCAACTGCTGGTCCGAGATTTTTAAGAGTAACACCGAATTTAAGTCCTTCAACACCGCCAATACCGTTGTATTGGATACCGGCATCGAAAGCAAAACCGGTTGCGCTTGTGTTAACTATTTTTTCAGTAATCAAGTTAACGTTTACACCAACACGAATTCTATCGGTAAGAGAATTAGCATAAGTCATACCGACTGTAACAAATGTTGGTGAAAAAGTAGCACCGGTTCCGTAAGGACTATCGGTTGTGGTAACAGGTATGTCACCGAAATCTAAAGTTCTAACGCTGAAACCGAGGGCACCGAAGCCTTCGAAGTTTACAGCAACTGCAGCATAGGAAAATCCGATATCGGCGATGTAGTTCATATAAGAGAACATAGCATCGGCACTATTTTCGGTTAATCCTAAACCTGCAGGATTATAGTACATAGCATCAATACCATCCAAGCCCGCAAGATAAGCTCCCGAAAGAGCCATTCCGCGCGCACTTACAGGTAATAAGAGTTCTTGAGCAGCACTCGTTCCGTTTCTCTTTCCTCCGCCTGCAAAGGTATCAACGTAAAGTGATGATACTAGTACTATTACTACGAGCGCATATATAAATTTTTTGTACATCGTTTAAACTCCTTTTATTTGTAGAAATCGAGCATGGGAAAGAGATAATCCCTCTCCCCACTCACATTCAACATTATAATCTATCGATATACTGTTGTTCTTGAATTATAGCTAGTTTCATTACTTTTGTACCTATTCCAGGCAAATCGAGGTATGCGATATACATACCGCTAGCTACCGGTAATCCGTCTTTATTCAACAGGTTCCAATCCCAGAATGGCGAAGTATCGTTTTTATCATATTTTGTGATAAAGATACCCGACAATGAATAAATACGAATTGTAGCTTTAACCGGTAATCCGGTAAATCTTACAAATCTTCTATATTTATCCAATTCGAGATTGTTAGAACCAAAGTACGGATTAGGGAACACACTGATACCGTCATCCAAATTCTTCTTGGCTGCAGTTAAATCGGAAAGCTTCGGAGCTTCCAATTTCGCTTCGAATGCATCACCTTCGGCTGCAATTTTCCAAGATTCAATACGGATAACTGTACCAGGTTCCGGTAAATCACCACTGAATACGAGCGCGCCAAATCTGTGACTTCCAAAAGTAGTCGGACCAGATTTATCGGGCCAAGCATCTATAGTAGTATCGGCAGACCAAGTTCTCGGTTCGAATGCATAAACTTCTTCCCAATCGCCGTTTGGTAACTGAGTCCAAACAGAATCGGAAACAGCTGCAGTTGAATCAAGATTGTCGTGGTCTTTAATTTTAATTGCCAATCTAACATCATCAGCAGTTGAATTCAGGTCTCTACCAACATCCCAAATTTCGAACGGTAAAGTATTTGCAGCTTTATCGTCGTTCAACAAAGGAATAGTTGATGGGAAACCGAATCCGTAACCATTCAGGTAATAGGGTGATTCTCCGGTGAAACGGATTTCGTAATTGGTAAATCCGAGTGCATCCTGTCCGCTACCTTGCCAATTAAGTCTGTTATTAGCACCTTTGGCTTTGATCATCCATTTACCGGTTGAGTTTGGTGAATAATAAACATTAACCGGAGTTGAAAGATCGGTTCCACCGGGGCCTTTAACTTCAGTAACACTCTTCACATGGTATTTTGTAGGTAATATTTTAAGAGTGTCCGCTGCAAGGTCTTGAACCAACAATTGGAATCCGTCATACAATTTTCTTGAAGAAGTATCAGCATCGAAAATTGTCCATGCACCGAATTCGTCTTTTTCAAGTCCTACGAAATCATATTCTTGAGCAACCAGTGTATCACCGGTAGTTTTATCTAATAAATTATAATATACATTTCCGCTACCGTCATCATGGAATTCTACCCTGTAAGTATCGCCTGTAAATGCGTCGGGATCAATAGCTTTGAATCGAACTAATTGATCACCCGCACCTTCCACTCTTTGAGCAACTATATTGTCACCACTGCTGTAAGGTGTGGAATAGTCGATACGTTTTTTACCCGGGAATACTTCCAATATAACAGGAGTACTTT
>CAZULK010000006.1:0-39165 GCA_964621225.1 uncultured Melioribacteraceae bacterium
AGTTCTTCTATTACGGCTTTAATTAAAGGATGGTCGTCGGGGAGGTCTTTCGAACTACCCGGTGAACTTGAACTTTTCAATGCTTTTTCGCCATGCGATTCAAGAGCCTTAATTTCAATTTTAACTTCTTTGGAAAAATATGATTTAAATTCTTTTTCAAGATATTGAACAGCAGAATTCAATATTTGAATTCCTTCTTCGTCGGAAAGTTGGATAACCAAAGTAGAATCCGTAAGAGATATGGGAGTAGTGTTGATTAAATATCCGCCCACGGTAAATTTTTTTCTATTAATTTCACCGGTGAATTCTTTCCAGTACCTTTTGAGATCATTTAGTGATTCAATTACCCGCTTCGGTTTTTCCTGTTTATTCAATTCCTCAGTGCCGGAATCTTCGGCTTTAATCTCATTCAGAGTTTTTTTTTTATCTTCCGGCGGAAGGGACAGTTTTGATAATTTGGAAGTAAGATCCTTGTCGTTTTTAAGAAGATCAACCAATTCGGTGATAGTTGCGCTCCTTTCGAGTCCGATGATTTGAGTTAACCCTATTTCGGTTCTCAGTTTTTGGTTTTGGGCAAGTTTAACTTCTGTGGAAAGTTTCGATACAAAATTCAAAATTCTTAATAAATCAGACTCGGAGAAAGAATCTTTGAAAGATTCGAGCCTTTTTCTGGTCATCTCGCCGGCTTCAATCAATTTGGATTCTCCGGTGATAACAACAGTTAAAAGATTCCGGAAATGCTCCAGAAGTCCGTTCATAAAATCAATGAAATTCCAACCGTTTTCATATATCTTTTGTGATATGGTAAAAGCTGTTTCAAATTTTTTAGTTAGAATGGCGTCTGTCAAGTCGAAATATATTTCCTCGTCAATCAAGTTGAGCATCATGGATACATCTTCGGCTGTAATCTTTTTGCCGCAGTAGGAAACAACCTGATCGAACAAACTTTGAGCATCGCGCAATGCTCCGTCTGCTTTTTTGGCAATAATAGTTAGTGATTTGTCGTCTATTTCAATTCCTTCTGCTTTCGAAATTTTAGACAACAACGCCTTAATTTCCTTAAGTTCTATTCTACGGAAATCGAATCTTTGGCAGCGGGAAATAATTGTAAGCGGAACTTTATGAACGTCCGTTGTTGCAAAAATAAAAACCGTATGTTCCGGAGGCTCTTCCAATGTTTTTAGCAATGCATTGAAAGATTCCGTAGTAAGCATATGTACTTCGTCTATGATGTAAACTTTAAATTTACCGGTAGTAGGAGCGTATTTAACGGATTCGCGAAGGGTTCTGATCTCGTCAATTCTACGGTTCGAAGCACCGTCTATTTCAATAATATCCATCGTTTGCTGGGAGCCGAACATTTGGCACATTTCGCATTCATTACAAGGTTCCCCCCCTTGTGGATTTGAGCAATTCAACCTTTTAGCCAATATTCGAGCCGTTGTAGTTTTTCCAACGCCACGGGGTCCGGCAAAAATATACGCATGTGCAATTCGATTATTTTCTATCGAATTTTTTAAAGTTTTGGTAATGTGACTTTGCCCTACGACTTCGTCAAATTTTTGCGGGCGCCATTTTCTTGCTGTAACTAAATAAGTCATGCTCAAAATTATATCCGTAAATTTTCAAAATCAATTTTTTCGGTAAGAATCGACAATATTTTTTCCAAGTACCTCTTATCAATTTCATTGAAAGAGGAATATTCGTAACTATCGATATCCAAAACACCGTACAATTTATCATCATAAATAACCGGAACAACAATTTCGGAACGGGAACCTGCATCGCACGCAATGTGTCCGGGAAATTTATCCACATCGTCAACAATTACTGTTTCTTTCCTTAACGCCGAAGTGCCGCAAACACCTTTGCCGATTTCGATTGTTGTACAAGCTAATTTACCCTGAAACGGTCCCAGATAAAGTTTTTCTCCGGAAAGCAGATAAAATCCCACCCAGCTTATTTTGGGAAATGCTTCCTTCAGAACGGCGGTTATATTCGACAAATTGGAAATTGCCGGAATCCCCGGTTCAATCAAGGATTCAATTTGGGGAAGAAGTTCTTTATAAATTTCTTCTTCCGTAGCATTTGCCGGTATTTTTATTTCTTCACTCACTATTTTTTCTTTTTCGTCGTGCTTTTGGTTTTGGATTTCGTACTACTTTTAACGGCCGCTTTGGAAGCTGTCCGGGATGTTCTCGGTTTCTTCCAGCCTTTGAATACATGGGGAAATGCTTCCATAATAGTGGAGACCGGAACAATTTCCAAACCTTTCTTAACGTCATCTTTTATTTCGGTTAAATCTTTTTCGTTTTCCGAAGGAATAATAACTTTTTTGATTCCGTTTCTTTGAGCGGCGAGTAGTTTTTCGTTCAATCCGCCAATTGGCAGTACATTACCGCGTAATGTAATTTCACCCGTCATTGCAACATCGCCAAGGGCGGCTTTTTGACTGAAAGCCGAATAAATAGCCATAGCCAAAGTAATGCCCGCAGAAGGACCGTCTTTTGGAATAGCACCTTCCGGAAGATGTATGTGAATTTCTTTTCCTTTTTGAAACTGCTGTGGTAATCCTAATTCCTTTGCATGGGAGCGGATGTAGCTCATCGCGGCTTGTGCAGATTCTTTCATAACATTTCCCAATTGACCGGTTAATGTTAATCTTTCCGGTCCGGTCATCACAGTTGCTTCCACATTGAGAATATCGCCGCCAACGGATGTCCAAGCCAATCCGGTAACAGAGCCGATTTTAGGTTCTTTTTCGTGTTGTTTTAACCTGAATTTCGGTACGCCAAGGAATTCTTCCACTTTTTGAGGAGTAATTTCAAAGCTTATCTTTTTTCTTCTTCCTTTCTTTTTGGAAGTTTCAAGAATCACATCCCTTGCGGTTTTTCTGCAAATGGTAGCAATTTCCCTTTCCAAATTTCTTACGCCGGCTTCCCGGGTATATTCCGTAATCACTTTGTGAATTGCTTCGTCGGTAATGGAAATGTTGTGTTTATCCAATCCGTGGAACGAAAACTGTTTCGGAACAATATGTCTTTTAGCTATTTCCAATTTTTCGAATTCCAAATATCCCGGCAATTCAATTATTTCCATTCTATCCTGTAAAGGAAGAGGAATGTTATACCGCACATTTGCAGTGGTGATGAACATTACCTGTGAAAGGTCATAATCAACATCCAAATAATGATCGTTGAATGTATGATTTTGTTCCGGGTCAAGTACTTCCAGCATTGCAGAAGACGGATCGCCCCTGAAGTCCATGCTCATTTTATCGATTTCGTCCAAAAGCATAACCGGATTTACGCTGCCGGCTTTTTTCATGGATTGAATTATTTTACCCGGCATGGAACCTATATAAGTTCTGCGGTGACCTCTAATTTCCGCTTCGTCCCGCACGCCGCCAAGGCTAATTCGAACAAAATTTCTTCCCAAAGCTCTCGCAATTGATTTACCTAATGATGTTTTTCCAACTCCGGGAGGTCCCACAAAGCAGAGAATTTGTCCCCTCATCTCCTTAACCAAATTCAGAACTGCAATATGCTCAACGATTCTTTCCTTTGGTTTTTCCAATCCGTAATGGTCTTCGTCCAGAACTTTCCTTACGTATTCAATATCCAAATTGTCTTTGGTTTTCTTGTACCAAGGAACTTCAATTAACCATTCCAGATAATTCCTTATAACAGTCGATTCCGGTGAAGAGGGTGGAGTTTTTTTCAGCTTGTTCAGTTCATCCAATGCCTTATCTTCTATGTGCTTTGGCATTTTTGCCTTTTTAATGCTTTGCTTCAGCTTTTTAAATTCCGGAATTATGTCATCCTCTTCGCCCAGTTCTTCCTGCAGTATTCTTATCTGCTCTTGAATTATAAATTTTCTTTGGGTTTTGGCAATATTTTCCTGAACCTTGGATTCAATTTCCTTTTCCACTTTCAGTACGTCAATTTCGGAAGAGAGAATTCGGATTATTTCGTATATCTGTTCTTTCAAGGTTCGTTTGGTAAGAATGGTATGCCTTACCTCGATGGATTGATTGATATTTGCCGCCACGTAAAACATTTTTCTGTCCGGCTCTGTGATATTGTCGTAAGCCGAAATAGCCTCCGGGGGAATAGATTTATTTATATTAACATATTCCTTAAACTTAGCGCTCATTTGACGAATAAGTGCGTCGAGTTCTTTTTTATCTCCAAATTCCGGAATTACCAATTCAATTTCTGCTTCAAAAAAATCTTGATTATCCGTGAATCTGACTGCCGAACCCTGAGCAATTCCGTCCACGAGAATTTTCATCAACCCGTTGGGTAATTTTAAAATTTGAATGATTTTGGCAACAGTTCCTTCCAGATAAATATCGTCTACCGACGGTTCCTCAATTGAAGGATTTTTCTGCGATGTGAGGAATATATATTTCTTCTCGTCCAAAGCATGGTTAGCCGCCCTTATGGATTGTTCCCTTCCTACCAGTACCGGGAAAATCATATAGGGAAAAATAACATTATCCCTCAAAGGTAAAACGGGCATTATTTTAGGTATATCTTCAATCACCGAATTATTATTTACATCATCATTACGAAATTTTTCCATCCAATTTCCTCTTCATAATACAGAAAAACAAGGTTCAAAATATACCAATAATAGTTTGTGCGGACAAGAAAACGCATTCTATGAAGAAAGACCAAGGCAGATTAAAATATTAATAGATATACTTCCCGGAGGTTTAATTCACAGTCTAAATTTTCCTTCGAATAATAATTAAAAGGCGCGGAATATCGACCGGCAACATGCATCAATTAAAAAATAATACATGTAATCTTAAACTTAATTTCAGATTCCGGAATATAAATTACCAAGCCAGGTACATATTTTTGAGGAGGTATTCTTTTACGTAATCTTCCACACCTTCCTCTAAAGAATGAATATCTTTATCGAAACCCGCATTCCTAATTTTACTCAAATTCGCTTGAGTGAAATATTGATATTTTGAACGGAGATATTCGGGCATTTCTATATATTCAATATTTACATCTTTCCCCAAAGCATTGAATAAAGCAGTAACTAAATCATTCCATGTTCTGGCTTTTCCTGTCCCTACGTTATAGATACCGTTTTTATCTTGGTTATCCAGAAAATGAAGTGTCATATTTACTGCATCCTTCACGTAAACAAAATCCCGCATCTGTTCGCCGTCTTTATATTCCGGTTTATAGGATTTAAATAAAGTAACCTTACCCGTATCTCTAATTTGTTCGAATGCTTTATGCACGACCGAGCGCATATCCCCTTTGTGATATTCGTTTGGTCCGTAAACATTGAAATATTTTATCCCAACCACTTTATCGAGCAAATTGTTTCTCTTTATCCAGAGGTCGAACATCTGCTTGGAATACCCGTACATATTAAGAGGGCGGAGTTTTTCTATTTCGTTTTCATTATCCGTATAGCCGTTTTCTCCGGCACCGTAAGTTGCAGCGGAGGAAGCATAAATAAACCGGATCCCTTTTTCCATTGCGTATTCCGCCATGGCTTGGGAGTACTTGAAATTGTTATGCAGTAGATAATCCGCATCCTTTTCCGTTGTGGAAGAACATGCGCCTAAGTGTATTATTGAATCTATTTGATATGGAATTGCGTCTTCTACAATTAGGTCAAAAAAAACGTCTTTGTGAAACACATCGGCGTAGTTCAGACCATTCAAATTTTTCCATTTTTCGCCTTCGCCTAATCTATCCACAATAATTACATCGTCTCTTCCCATTTCGTTCAATTTCCAAACGATTGCGCTCCCAATAAATCCTGCGCCACCCGTAACTACTATCATCTTTATCTACTCCATCTTTATTTTTATTAAAAGCGAATTTAAGTATATTGGACTTCATCTTCAAAAAATGTTTACCCAAACTATGAATACATTCAAAAAATTAAACGACATATTAAAAGAAAGAATTCTCGTGCTCGACGGTGCAATGGGCACAATGATTCAAAGACATAAATTAACCGAAGCAGATTATCGTGGAGAGAAATTCAAAGATTTCCCAAACGATCTTAAGGGAAATAACGATTTATTATCTTTAACACAACCCGGGATAATCAAAAATATTCACCGGGAATATCTTGCTGCGGGTGCCGATATTATTGAAACAAATACATTTAACGGCACATCAATTTCACAAGCCGATTACAACACATCCGAATTTGTTTATGAAATAAATCTGAACTCGGCAAAATTAGCCAGGGAAGCTGCCGATGAGTTCACAGCCAAAACCCCGGATAAACCCAGGTTTGTAGCGGGTGCTATTGGTCCCTTGAATAAAACACTTTCAATGTCTCCCGATGTGAATGATCCGGGTTACAGGGAAGTTGATTTCAACACGGTTGTAAATGCTTACAAAGAACAGGTGAGAGCATTAATTGAAGGCGGGATTGATCTCTTTCTTGTAGAAACAATATTTGATACACTGAATGCCAAAGCGGCATTATTTGCAATTGATGAAATTACGGACGAATTGGGAGTTGAGATACCGGTAAGCATTTCAGGTACAATTGTGGATATGTCGGGAAGAACTTTGAGCGGACAGACAACCGAAGCATTTTGGATTTCGGTCTCCCACACAAAAAACTTATTGAGTGTTGGTTTAAACTGTTCGCTCGGTCCAAAACAGATGCGTCCCTTTATTGAGGAATTAAGCAGAATTGCCAATTGTTTTGTATCGCTTTATCCAAATGCCGGATTGCCCAATGAATTCGGGGAATACGATGAATCTCCAGCAACAATGGAGAGTGTTCTAAAAGATTATGCTGAAGCAGGATTTTTGAATATCGTAGGTGGATGTTGCGGAACCACTCCGGAACATATTTCCGTATTTGCCGAAATGGTGAAAAATTACAAGCCGAGAGAAATTCCCGAAATTGAACCTCTGTTGAGATTAAGCGGGTTGGAGCCTTTGATAGTGCGTCCCGATTCTAACTTTGTGAATATTGGGGAAAGGACGAACGTAACCGGCTCGCGAAAATTTGCGCGATTGATAAAAAACGGTGAATACGAAGAAGCCCTTTCCGTTGCACGTCAACAAGTGGAAAACGGTGCTCAGGTTATAGACATCAATATGGACGAAGGAATGATAGACAGCAAAGCGGCAATGGTAAAATTCCTTCGATTAATTTCTTCGGAACCGGATATTTCCCGTGTTCCGGTTATGCTGGATTCATCCAAATGGGAAGTGATTGAAGCAGGTTTACAAAATTTACAAGGGAAAGGGATTGTTAATTCAATCAGTCTTAAAGAAGGCGAAGAAGCATTCATCCATCATGCAAAACTTATACGAAGATACGGTGCTGCAACAATTGTAATGGCTTTCGATGAAGACGGGCAGGCTGATACTCTTGAGAAAAAAATCAACATTTGCAAAAGGGCTTATGAAATTCTCGTAAATAAAGTCGGTTTCCCTCCGCAAGATATTATTTTTGATCCTAACATTTTTGCGATTGCAACCGGAATTGAAGAACACAACCGGTATGCCCTCGATTTTATTGAAGCAACGAAGTGGATAAAAAATAATTTGCCTTATGCTAAAGTTTCCGGCGGAGTAAGCAATCTTTCCTTTTCCTTCCGCGGTAATGATGTGATAAGGGAAGCTATGCATTCCGCATTTTTATACCATGCAATCGAAGCCGGTATGGATATGGGTATTGTGAATGCAGGGCAATTGACAGTTTACGATGATATACCGCCGGAATTACTCGAAAGAGTGGAAGATGTTATTTTGAACAGAAGACCGGATGCGACGGATAGATTGATTGAATTTGCGGAAACAGTAAAAGGGAAAAAGAAAGACGAAAAGAAAGATGAGGAATGGAGAAAAAATCCGGTAGAGGAAAGATTAAAACATGCTTTAATAAAAGGGATTACCGAATTCATAGAAGCTGATGTTGAGGAAGCAAGACAAAAACTTGTTGATCCGTTGAAGGTGATTGAAGGACCTCTTATGGACGGAATGAATGTAGTCGGGGATTTATTCGGTGCGGGGAAAATGTTTCTTCCTCAGGTTGTAAAAAGTGCGCGTGTAATGAAAAAGGCTGTTGCTTATTTAATACCGTTTATAGAGGAGACTCAAAAAGCGGGTACAAAAGCCGGAAAGATATTGCTTGCTACAGTTAAAGGGGATGTCCACGATATTGGTAAAAATATTGTCGGTGTTGTGTTGGGCTGTAATAATTTCGACGTTATCGATCTTGGTGTGATGGTTCCCGCAGAGAAGATTTTGGAAACCGCACTGAAAGAGGATGTGGATATCGTAGGACTTAGCGGATTGATAACACCGTCGCTGGACGAAATGGTTCATGTTGCAAAAGAAATGAAAAGAATGAACATAGATAAACCTCTTTTGATTGGCGGTGCAACTACTTCGAGAATCCACACTGCAGTAAAAATAGACCCCGAATATGACAACGCAGTTGTGCATGTGTTGGATGCCTCGCGCAGTGTGGGAGTTGCTTCGGGATTGTTGAATAAAGAATCGAAAGAAGAATTCATCAAAAAGATTAAAGCCGAAAATCATGAATTGAGGGAAGGTCACGCACGCAAACAATCTTCCAAAAATTTGATCAGTTTAACCGAAGCCAGAAAGAATAAATTCTCATGCGATTGGAATTCGGAGGATATTATAAAACCGAATCGTTTGGGAGTAACGGTTTTCGAAAATTATTCCATTGCGGAAATTGCCAAGTTTATAGACTGGACGCCATTTTTTACCACGTGGGAAATGAAAGGGAAATATCCCTCCATTCTCGAAGATGAAAAATGGGGTGAAGAAGCGAACAAATTATTCAATGATGCCAAAGCGATGCTTGATCGGATTATTGAAGATAATATCCTGCAAGCAAATGCGGTTGTAGGCATTTTTCCGGCAAACAGCGTTGGCGATGATATTGAATTATATTCCGATGAAAGCCGGAGCGGCATATTGGATCTACTCCATACTATTAGGCAGCAGAGTAAGAAATCCGAAGGACAACCCAATTTTGCTTTGAGTGATTTTGTTGCCCCAAGGGAATCCGGAGTTGAAGATTATATCGGTATGTTTGCTGTTACCACGGGACTTGGTTTGCAAGAATTAGTTGAAAAATATGAAGCTGAACACGACGATTACAATTCGATAATGGCGAAAGCTATTGCCGACAGACTGGCTGAAGCATTTGCCGAATTGATGCATTCTAAAGTACGTAATGAAATTTGGGGTTATACTGATGATTCAAATCTTTCCAACGAAGAATTAATAGCAGAAAAATATATCGGCATCCGTCCGGCTCCCGGTTATCCCGCGCAACCTGACCATACTGAGAAATTAACTATTTGGAAATTATTGCAGGTTGAAAAAAATGCAAAAATCCAATTGACCGAAAGTATGGCTATGATGCCTGCAGCTTCGGTATCGGGATTATATTTTGCCAATAAACATTCGAGATACTTCACTACCGGGAAGATTACATCCGATCAATTGGAAGATTATCGTAAAAGAAAAGGTTGGAGCCGGTCAACTGCAGAAAAATGGTTAGGAAGTATATTGGCATAGTCCTTAAACGAAATTCAATTTAATATTTATTCCCAATTTCACGAATTAATTTAAGATAGCCCATGGTTTAACCACGGGCTTGAATATTGAAATAAATTATAATCAATGAATGTAGAATTTGATTATCTCAATTGCCTGGGATAAATATCCGTATCCGAAAAGATTGAGATGGTTTAGCACGTGATATAATTTGTAGATTGGTTCCCTGTATTCCCATCCTTCTTTCAATGGAAATTCTTCGTTGTATGCTTGATAGAATGATAGGGGAAACCCACCGAAAAGTTTTGTCATCGCCAAATCTGCTTCACGGTTGCCATAGTATACTGCCGGATCGATTAGTACCGGATCACCGTTCGAATTGCACATATAATTTCCACTCCAAAGATCGCCGTGTAAAAGGGAGGGCGGTTCACCGTCATCTTCAATTATTTTTGGGTAAACCTTTTCCAATTCCAAGAACGAATTTTTAAGCTGCGGATTTGCATACCCATTTTTTTCTGCAAGTTGATATTGGAAGAGTAAGCGGTTATTCCAATAGAACTCATGCCAATTTGTGCTCAAAGGTAAATTGATTTGAGGGGTTGCACCGATAAAATTATTCTCATAGAATCCGAAAGCATCGGAATTATATTTATGAAGTTGTGCAAATTGAGCCCCGAATTTTTCGAAAAAATTAGCAGGCTTCCTTCCTTCTTCTATGAATTCCAAAACCAAGTAATCTTCATTTAAAGCAATAACTTCCGGAACTAAAACGGCATTAGCCTTTGCCAATTCTTTTAATCCGTTTGCTTCGTTATTGAGTATGGAAGAATTCCGCCCATATTGCTTAACAAAATAGTGAATACCTTCCGGTGTTATTGCTTTGTGAGCGTTGGCAATGCATCCGCCACCGATAGGAGAGAGTTTAATTATCTTTTCTCCAATCAGTTTACTTATTGCTTCCGAATTCATAATTCGCTTTTTACTTTTTCCAGTAACCCTTTTGCCGAATCTTCCAAAATATCCAATACATTTTCGAATCCTTGAGGTCCGCCGTAATAAGGATCGGGCACTTCCTCATATCCGTTGGAAGAAAACTGAGTCATCTTAAATACTTTATGAGCATATTTATTCTCTTTATCCAATGCCCGGATATCCCGGTAATTATCGTGGTCCATTACTACAATGTAATCAAACTCTTCAAAGTCTTGCAGTCTGAATTGTCTGGCTATACTGGTAAGGTTGTAACCTCTTTTCTCCGCATGTTTTCTCATTCTCGGATCTGCCGGTTCACCTGCGTGATATCCAATTGTACCGGCCGAGTCGATAAATATTTTATCGGTTAAATTTTCTTTTTCCACGAGATATTTCATTACCGCTTCGGCAGAAGGGGAGCGGCATATATTTCCCATACATACAAATAATATTTTCTTCATATTTTTCAGTTCAATCCCCGTTTAATTAACAAAGCTTTAATGTCAGGATCTTGCCCGCGGAAATTTTTGTACAGTTTCATTGCATCGTCGCTTCCGCCTTTCGAAAGAATTTCGCGACGATATTTTTCACCCAACTCACGATTAAGGACATTTCCGCTTTTTACAAAATAGTCGAAGCAATCTGCATCCAAGACTTCCGACCAAATGTAACTATAGTATCCCGAAGAATAATCTCCCGAAAAGATATGATTGAAATATGTGCTTCTGTACCTTGGGATAATCTCATCGATCAACCCGATTTTTTTCATCGAATTATTTTCGAATTCCCTAACGTCCCCTTCAAACGGCTCAGTAATAGTATGCCAATCCATATCCAAATAGGATGCAGCTAAATATTCCACGGTAGCAAAGCCTTGATTAAATAATTTTGAGTTGTCTATTTTCTTTATCAACTCATCGGGAATGACTTCTCCGGTTTTATAATGTTTGGCATATTTTTTCAGCACATCCGGGTGCAATGCCCAGTTTTCCATTACTTGAGAAGGGAATTCTACAAAATCCCTTGGGGTTTCCGTTGCAGAGACTGATTCGTAGGTGCAATTGGATAAAAGTCCGTGCAATGCATGTCCAAATTCATGGAAAAGAGTCTGAACATCGTCAATGCTGAGCAAAGCCGGTTTATCGGATGTCGGCTTTGTGAAATTCCCTACATTATATATTACCGGAGTAATATTTTTCCCTTCTTTTTTGAATTGCCTTCTGAATTCATCCATCCACGCACCGCCCCGCTTTGTGGGACGGGGGAAGTAATCCGTGTACAAAATCCCGATATGTTCCCCATTTCCTTCCTTAACTTCGAATACTTTTACTTCCGGATGATACTTAGGAATATCGGTTCTTTCTTCGAATTTAATTCCGAACAGATCGGTTGCTAAGGTAAACACCCCTTGAATAACATTGTTGACTTCGAAATATGGTCTGAGTTGGTCTTCGTCCAAAGCATATTTTTCTTTTTTCACCTTTTCTGCATAATACCACCAGTCCCATGGTTTTAATTTAAATTTATTTCCTTCTGCATAAATCATTTTCTGCATTTCATCCCTTTCGGACTTTGCTCGCTTAAGGGCAGCCGGCCAAAGTTTATTCAATAGGTTGTAAACATTACCGGGAGTTTTTGCCATTTGGTCATCCAAAACATATTCGGCGTGATTCTTATAGCCGAGAAGTTGTGCTCTTCTCAGTCTCAAATTGACCATCTTTTTGATAATCTCTTTATTGTCCAAATCGTCGTCGTGGTCACCTTTCATAAAGTAAGCTTTATAGATTTTTTCCCTTAGTTCTCTTTTGGGAGAATATTGAAGAAACGGAATCATGCTCGGTTTTTGAATGGTAAACATCCATTTACCTTCGAGTCCGTTTTCTTTAGCAGTCTCGGCAGCAGCTTGAACTATTCCTTCGGGTAAACCAACCAAATCTTCTTTTTTATCAATGATCAATTGAAACTTGTTTGTTTCCTTTAGCACATGTTCTCCGAACTGTAAAGAAAGCAGAGCCAGTTGTTCATTAATTTTTTTGAATTCCTCTTTATCCTTTCCCTGTAAATTGACTCCACCTCTAACAAACTTTTTATAATACTTTTCAAGCAGCATTTTTTGTTCGGAATTCAAATTTAAAGAATCCCTTTTTTTGTAAACTTCATTAACACGAAGGAAAAGCTTTTCGTTCAAATTAACTTCATCTTTATGCTTTGCAAGCATCGGATTAACTGTTTTGGATACCTCCCTAAGTTCATCCGTTGCCATTGCGGAATTTAATGCGTTGAAAACCCTTTGAACTCGCCGTAAAGTCGATCCGCTTCTATCCAATGCAACAATTGTATTCTCAAATGTTGGGGGTTCGTCGTTATTAATTATTTCTTGAATTTCTCTATTGTGCATTTTAATTGCTTCTTTAAAAGCTGGTAAAAAATGTTCTGTTTTAATTTTGTTGAATGGAGGAGTTTGAAACGGTGTGTCCCATTCGTTTAATAAAGGGTTGTTATTCTTTTCTGTACATGAAATCATTATAATAATCGCAGAAATTGTTAATAATAGGCTTTTCATCTGTTTCCCGAATTTACTGAATAAAACATGACAAAAATATGAAAATGTATTGAGAATAACAGTTTGCCGTCGGGGAAAATGTAGTAATCAAATGTTGTTCAGTTTGTTTCTCAATAGAATTAAGTTAAAAATCAATATTTCTTTTGTTATTGTTAGATGAATTTATATATTCGAAATCACATTTTCTAATTATAAAAGCTAAAATTTGAGAATAAAATCGTTAATACCGAGATCAGAAGCTCGCCGGTTAGTATTGGAGAGAAGGAAAGATTTTTCCGAAATTGAAATTAAAAGAAAAGCGGAAAAGATCGTTTCCCGTTTGATTCAGTTGGACGATTTTAATTTAGCCGAAACAATTCATTGTTATATTTCAAGCCGCCCGGGAGAAGTGGATACTCATTCACTAATTGATATTATGAACCGAATGGGGAAGTCTATTATTATTCCCAAACTCAATAGTATTAATCAAACATTTTTAAGGGGAAATTTTACGGGTTGGAATAATTTGGTTGTGAACGAAGAAGGATATTTGGAGCCGCAAATCGGTCTGCACGACGATTTGGACGATGTCGATTTATTCATAATTCCTTCTGTTGCTCTTACTCCCTACGGTAAAAGAATCGGTTACGGCAAAAGGTATTATGAAAAATTATTAAAAAATACTTTTTCCCCTAAGATTGCACTTGCTTTCGAATTCCAATTGTTCGATAATATTGAAACTACTCGTGATGATTTGATTGTGGATAAAATTGTAACGGAACTTAGAGTTATCGATACTCGAAATAATTCAATATTGTAAATGCAAGTTGAACCAGCCTCAAATAACTTAGACAACCAAGATAATCCCAAAAGAAAAATAGTACTTGGTGTTTGTGCCTTTCTCTCAGATGAAATGAACATGCCGGTTTTCTTCTTAAGACTAATATTTTTCCTTCTTGCTCTTTGGGGAGGACTTGGACTATTTGTATATATCATTTCTTTTTTCAGATTCAGAAAAAACATATCAAATTCCCTTTATGAAATGAATACCGAATACTTTTGGGGAATAATACTGATTTCTACCGGTACATTTTTGTTCTTCCGGGAGACTTTTATATTTAATTATCTCAATTATTTCCGGATTCCAATTCAAATTATCGATTCATTTCTTTTAATTTTTGCCGGTCTGGTTTTTCTGGAAGTTAAAGAAGAAATATTTAGTAGAGACGAAAGAAAGAAATTCTCATTAAGCAAAGAAGAACGAAAATTATTGGGCGTGTGCGGCGGGTTTGCCGGATATCTCAATATTAACCCTAATGCAATCCGTATGCTTTGGATGATTTTTTCTTTTGCTACGGCGGGATTTGGAGTTGTGGCTTATTTGGCAATCTATTTTTCCAAAAATGTGGTGGGAGAGGATGAATAGGATTGCTTCATTATTACCGGGTTCGATTTTGATATCGCTGGGTTTATTGCTTATAGTTAATACTCTTACGGAATTTTTACCCGGTATAGAATCTGTGGAAGCTAGTTTATATATTTTAGCCGGTGTCACTGGGGTTTATATTTACTTCAATTCAAACAGAAAAGTATTGCTCATTCTTTCAGTGGTGATTTTTCTTATCGGAGTCTATAATTTATTACTAAACCGATTCGACTTGCTAAATAAGTCTACATTTGCTTTCCCGGTTTTGATGATATTTTCGGGAATAGTATTTCTTTATCTTTTCTTTGATGATACCAAGGAGAGAATCTTCTTGCTGCTAAGTATATTGTCGGTATTGATAGGTATTATGGCATTTAAGTATAATTACTATTGGTATTTTAGATTCGCGAACAATTTAACCCAACTTATGTTTTTATATAAGGAAATCTTCCTAATATTTATTGGGATAAATTTTTTATTGTCGCCTAAAAAGAAATCAGAAAGTAGCAACATTCCCATATAGGAGGGAATTACCTAACGGAATGACCGATCCTTCTTCCGGTTCATTTGTTATTCTGAAAAGTTCAATTTCATTGAGAGGAAGTTTTGGAATATTATAAATGTAGTAATACATCCTGTCGTTGTCTTTATTCAATGTGCCCAAAGATATCGATTTCCCATTCGATATCATCCATAGTTGATATGCCTCGCCTTCAGCAAGCGGAGGAGGATTATCCAGAATAAGTATACCATCACCGCTCGAAAACGAAACTATCAATCTCGCTGTGGCAGATTTATAATTTTCCCCTCCGTTTAATTCCACAATATAATTGTTTTTATGTTTTAAGAATTGGAGTAATTCCTTATACTCTGAAATTACTTGTTTATTCAGGGCAATTTCTTTTTGTAAGGCTTCAAGTTGCTTGTTTTGTTCGGAAATCTTCTGTTCCATTTCGGATGTGTTCGAAGAGAGGAAGAAATACATTCCAATTAAAGCAATAAATAAAACTATTGCAGTCAACCATCCGTATAATGCTTTTTTCGAATCTTTATAAACCACCTTTGTTTCCGTTATGGTCTTTGGCTTCGGTTTGTCGGAGGTTCTCTTCTCTATTGGTGTACGTCTTTTTTCTTCTTCCGTGGAACGCGGTTTATTCTCCCCGCCGGTTTTCCTTTTGTCCAATGTTTTTAGAGCTTGTATCTCTTGAGTTGTAAAGGTTGGTTCAAAATCGGGGAAAGCAACGTCAGCTTCCGATTGACTCATATTTCCTTTTTCAACTTCTTCTTTGAGCTTGGCTTTCTTTTCTTTAATTTTTTCTTTTATCTCATCTTGCAGGCTCAATAATCTCTTGGCAACTCTGTTTTTTAATACTGCATCGGGTTTTTCCAAATCCAAAATGATCGGAATGAGAGCAATTGTATTTTGAAATTCTCCCAATTCCTTTTTGGGCAGATTACCCCCGGCATCCATATATTCTTTGAATTGGATGAAATTCTCGCGGTCCATACAACCGAGAGCGAATGCGCTAATCATTTCCCTTAATTGATCGTCTGCCATTTCAACCCGATAATAAATTATTTTTTAATGTAGAAACAGCGGTTAATATTTTTTTACGAACGGTTTCTACAGGTATGTTTAATTTTGCAGCAATTTCTTTTAATGTATACCCTTCGTAATAAGCTTGATGAATGATGTACTTGTTTGTATCTGTAAGTTTGGCGAGGGCGTTTTCCATTGCCGGTCTTATTTTAGCAGCAGTGGGCAAATCCAAACTGTCTATTTTGTCCGACAGATTCGGTATTACAAAGTAATCTTCATATTCGTCGTTATAATGGCTGGTATCCGCTGCAGACCTGCTTCGGCGAAGGGAATCCACGGCACGGTTCCTTGCCAAAGTTATCAACCAAGTATAAGGGCTGTCTGCGTTAAAATCATATTGGTCAATTTTTCTCCATACAATTGCAAAGACTTCCACAAGAATATTTTCCGCGGTTATTGTATCCGGAGAGATTTTTTTGATTAACGTATATAAAAGAGGAGAATAGCGATCGTAAAGCTCCTCCAAAGCCCTTGAGTCGTACTTGGCTATCTTCTTGAATAACTCGTTGTCGTTGAGATTACTATATTTACCCAATAGTCTTTGAAATTATTTAATATTATCACGTAAAAGTATGATTAAGAGACATAAAAATCAATTATTAGGCATCAATTAAATACATTTTTAAAATAAAAATATCATATGTTAAGTTGACTTTAAGACATACAATAACTATCTATCAAATTATAATTTTCTCAATTCGGAAAGGATTTTAATGGAAGGCAACAATACGGTTAAAAAACTAAAGAAAGATCTCGGTTTCACCGATGTTTTCATGTTAGCAATTGGTACAACTTTAAGCGGGGGGTTTTTCCTCTTGCCTGGTTTGGCTGCCGAAATATCTGGTCCTGCAATGATTTTGGCATACGCAATTGCATTAATACCTCTAATACCGGCGATGTTAAGTAAAATTGAATTAGCTACCGCAATGCCTAAAGCCGGTTCGGTGTATTTCTTTTTGGATCGTTCGTTAGGACCATTTTTTGGAACAATCGGAGGTGTGGGAATTTGGATTACCTTTCTTCTGAAAGTTGCCTTCGCATTAATAGGAATGGGAGCTTATATGGAAATATTCTTCCCCGAAGCCCCCATTATTACAATAGCTTTATCTTTCGCCGTTATTCTTACTGCGGTAAATCTCCTGGGTGCAAAGAAGACCAGTGGTTTTCAAATAGTTCTTGGTGCCAGTTTGTTGGTGATTCTGTCGGGATTTATTTTCTCCGGTGTGCCAAATATAGATTACAACAATTTTAAAGGATTTTTCGACGCCGGTACTGAAAGCATTATAACCACGGCTGGATTGGTATTTGTCAGTTACATAGGAATTACAAAAGTTGCCAGCTTGGCAGAAGAAGTGAAAGATCCGGAAAAGAATTTACCGAGAGGAATATTCGCATCCATTGCCGTTGCGATTGTCGTTTATGTATTAGGTACCATCGTAATAGTCGGAATAGAGCCGATGAATATATTAAAAGGAGATTTAACACCGGTTGCCACAACAGCGGAAATTTTCTTTGGAAATATAGGGAAATCGATATTATCGATAGCTGCTATGATTGCGTTCGTATCTGTTGCAAATGTAGGAATGATGTCTGCTTCCCGCTATCCTTTGGCTATGAGCCGTGATCATATCTTTCCGGATTTTCTCAGAAAATTGAACAAAGCGGGAGTTCCGGTTTATGGAGTATTATTAACATCAGCAGTTGTTATAATTCAGCTGATATTCTTAAACCCGATGTCGATAGCTAAACTAGCTTCAGCCTTTCAATTATTCATTTTTGCTCTATTAAATTTGGCAGTGATTGTTATGAGGGAAAGCAAGATTGAATCTTATGACCCTGGCTATAAATCGATACTCTATCCTTGGATGCAAATTTTTGGTATCATAACTTCATTCGTCCTTATTTTCAGTTTGGGAACTTTATCAATGCTTTTCTCTCTGGGGCTAGTGGTTATTTGTATCTTGTGGTATTGGTTCTATGCCAAAAACCGTGTAATCCGTGCCGGAGCTATCTATCATGTATTCGAAAGATTAGGCAGACAGCGTTATGATGCTTTGGATACGGAACTCCGTGGTATAATGAAAGAAAAGGGATTACGCAAAGAAGATCCATTCGAGCAGGTTGTTTCCAGAGCTAGAGTTTTAGATATTGAAGAAAGAATCAATTTTGAAGAGGTTGTGAACCGTGCCGCCAGCTGGTTGGAAAAAATATTACCGCTGGATAAAACTGAAATTGTGGAACAGATAATGGAAGGTACACGCATCGGAGCAACTCCGGTAACAAGAGGAGTGGCGCTTCCTCACTTCAGAGCTAAAGGTATTCCTCAAACCGAAATGGTTTTGGTTCGTGCAAAAAATGGTGTGAATATAACTTTGATCAATCCTATCACTCACGAAGAGGAAGAAGAACAGATAGTTCATGCTCTTTTCTTTTTAATCAGCCCCGAAGATAATCCTGCGCAACATTTACGCATGTTGGCTCAAATTGCCGGACGAGTTGAGGATGAAAGCTTTGAAAAAGAGTGGAATGTTGCTGAAGATGAACTCGATTTGAAAGAAGCTCTTTTGCACGACGAAAGATTTTTGACACTCAAAATTTCAAGTAAAGAGAAAACATTGGAACTGGTCGGAAAACAGATCAAGGAATTAAACTTGGAAAAAGGATTGTTGGTGGCGCTCCTTACAAGGGATCAAATTTCGATAGTTCCCAACGGAAATACCAGACTGCTTGAAGGAGACCGCTTGTTAATTATTGGAGAATCCGATAAATTGAATGAGTTAAAAAAACAATTCAATTAATGAACGAAAAATTTGTGCCATATAATTCTCCTTTTAAATTTACCGAAGAGGAGATGATACAAAAATCGAGGGAATTTTTGTCTTTGATGAAATCCCGCCGGACGCTGCGGATGTTTTCCGAAAAAGAAGTTCCAATGGAAGTAATTCGCAATTGTATAAAAGTTGCAGGATTGGCTCCCAGTGGAGCAAATATGCAGCCGTGGCATTTTGTGGTGGTTACAAACAAAGAGATAAAAAGAAAAATAAGATTAGCCGCCGAAAAGGAAGAGAAAGAATTTTACGAAAACAGAGCACCGGAAGATTGGTTAAATGCGCTTGAACCATTCGGTACCGATTCAAACAAACCCTTTTTGGAAAAGGCACCGGTACTTATTGCAGTTTTCGAAAAAAAATTTGACTACGACGAGAAAGGGGAAAAGATTAAACATTATTACACAAAAGAATCGGTAGGGCTAGCTGCCGGATTTTTAATTACTGCACTACATCTTTCGGGATTGGTTTCTCTTACCCACACTCCAAGTCCAATGAATTTTCTGAATGAAATCTTGAATCGACCCTCCAACGAGAAACCATTTCTTCTTCTTGTTACCGGCTTCCCCTCTAAAGATGCTGTAGTTCCCAACATTTCAAAAAAATCGCTCGAGGAAATTGCTTCTTTTTTATAAATAGGAGGAATCATGATCTCCAAGTATTTCCAATTCGATGCTTACGGCACCGATTATAAGACTGAAATAGTTGCCGGTATTACTACTTTTCTTAGCATGTCTTATATAATTATTGTGAACCCCAAAATTCTCGAAGCTGCGGGAATTCCATTCGGACCTTCATTTACCGCAACGATACTCACTGCATTTTTCGGGACAATTACAATGGGACTTTATGCAAAAAGACCTTTTGCAATCGCACCTTATATGGGAGAGAATGCTTTTATTGCCTATACCGTGGTTGGCGTGTTGGGATATTCGTGGCAAACTGCAATAGGAGCAATATTTATTAGCGGTGTTCTGTTTACGATCATAACGTTGTTGAATATTAGGTCTTGGCTTGCGAATGCCGTTCCTAAAAGTTTGAAAATAGCTTTCGCGATCGGAATCGGTTTGTTCCTTACTTTTATTGGTTTGAACGACACAGGTATAGTTACTTTGGGTGTAAAGGGTGCCCCGGTGCATATCGGCAACTTAACTAACACAACTGTGATACTCTCAATAGTGGGGTTTATTACAATCGGAATTTTAATGCTGCGGAAAGTGAACGCTGCAATTTTGATCGGGATAATTGTCACTACTTTACTCGGGATAATTTTAGGAGAGACTGAATTACCAAAAGCAATAGTTTCAACACCACCTTCACTATCCGAAACATTTTTAGCTTTAGATATTCCGGGCGCACTATCCTGGGGTTTCTTTGCGGTAATTTTAACAGTTTTGGTTATGGATTTTATTGATACAATGGGCACTCTGATCGGAATGTCTTACAAAGCAAAATTGTTGGACGAAAATGGAAATCTACCCGAAATAGAGAAACCCTTCCTTGCAGATGCCTTATCGACTGTTGTTGCTTCTCTATTGGGAACAACAACTGCGGGTGTTTATATTGAATCCGCAACCGGAATAGAAGCCGGAGGAAAAACGGGCTTTACTGCAGTTGTTACTGCAATTCTATTCTTAGTTGCTCTAATCTTTTCTCCAATATTAACAATAATACCGGCTTATGCATATGGTGGGGCGTTAATTATTGTGGGTATGCTGATGTTCGGTCCAATAAAAGAAATAAATTTTGAAGATTTATCGGAGGTAATTCCCGCATTCGCAACGATTGCACTGATGAGTTTTTCATTTAATATCGGAATTGGCATGACGGCGGGATTTGTACTTTATCCATTAGTTAAAATTTTTGCAGGAAAAAAAGATGAAATAAACGGAGGAATGTGGGTACTGTTTGCTCTTTCAGTGTTGTTCTACATTTTCTATCCGTATTGAGAAAGTTATTTCGTCTTTAAATAAAATCTGCTAGCCAGCAAAATAGCGGCGGTGAATAATCCGGCCGATAATCCAATCCATATTCCGGTTACTCCCATTTGGAAGGTAAATCCGCATAGGTATGCCGTAGGTAACGAGACTACCCAATAAGCAAAAATGGCAATGTATAAAGGAATTTTCACGTCTGTTAGCCCTCGTAAAATTCCCAACCCAACAGCTTGAATACCGTCTGCTATTTGAAAGATTGCAGTTATCAATAATAACCGGGATGCTAATTGAATCACAGTTTGATCATCTATGTAAAGTGTTGGAAGAAAATGACGAAATAAAATAAAAAGCAATCCCGTGGATGACATAAACAAAACTGCAAGAAGTAATGCTGAAAATCCTGCCCGTCTCATACCAATTTTATCATTTTTCCCCAGATTATCTCCAACCCGGATCGTTCCTGCAGAGGAAATCCCTAAAACAACCATGTATGAAATCGAAGCTAAATTGATTGCAATTTGGTGGGAAGCTTGTGCATCGGCACTTATCCATCCAACCATCACGGCTGCAAAAGCAAATGCACCTACTTCAAATGTATACTGAAATCCGGACGGAAGACCGATGGAAATAATTTTCTTAATAATTGTTTTATCAATTTTCTTGAATTTAAGTGAAGGATCGTATTCTTTATATTTGTCTTTTTTAATGACGAAATAAATAAGAAACAGAGCCATAAAACTTCTGGTAGTTACAGTTGCAATTCCCGCTCCGTCCAATCCCATTGCGGGGAAGCCTAATTTACCGAAAATCAAAACGTAGTTTGCTATTGCATTTACAATATTTGCAGTTAATGCAGCATACATGGGAGGTTTCGTATCCGATAATCCTTCCACAAATTGGCGGTAGGTCTGAAATAGCATAAAGGGGAGAACTGAAAAACTGAGAATATGCATATATGATACTGCTAATTTAGTCACTTCGGGAGTTTGCCCTAGATATGGAATAGTTTCCGCCATCAAGTAAATTATAATATTTAACAGGAATGCAAAAACCACATTCACTAGAAGTGACTGTCTCAAAATTACACCGCATTCGTCATGGTTTCTTCCTCCCTTTGCTATTGCCACAAGTGGGGTTACCGCCATACTTATACCGATTCCCATTACCATTATTAAGAAGAATAGACCATTCACCAATGCGGATGCTGCTAGGGGAGCTGCTCCGAGTCTGCCCACCATCAGGCTGTCCACAACCCCGAACATGATTTGCCCTAATTGACCTACGGCTACAGGAATTGCTAGTCTAAATGTTTCCCTTATATGTGAACGATAAGATTTCATAAAAAGTTGATAGGCAAATTAAAAAAATCAAAGAACAAATTTTAATTTTATTTCTTCAATATATTTTTATGTCTCGCCCTTGATAAATTAATTTAAGATTGAATGGATTACGACCAATAAAAAAAGCCGGTTTCTGCCGGCTCTTTTTTTATTTTTTATTTATTGTATTTACTTTCTGTTTTAATTTATTCAATTCTTTTAATTGCCGTTCAAGCTTCGAAGTAGTTGTTTTTAACGAATCTATTTTTCTGTCTATTCTCGATTCAAAATCTTCTTTCTTCCAGTAACCTCTTTCTTCGAAATATCCCTTGAATAACCAGTTGTGTTTCAAAGCTTCCATATTTTCAATAAAACTTTCCGTCCCTTTTTTCGCATTTTCCGTTGTTTCAACAAGGTTATAGATTACTGTTTTTATTGAATCGTATGAACTTCTGTCAGAAATCAATGCACCCAATACACCTTCACCATTTTCCACCGTGGATATAAGTCCTTTTATATCTGCCACGGAACTGTCTACGTTTGCAACAATGCTTTCAACACCCGAACCAAGTCCAACAATAAAATCGGTAATCTCATTTAATTTTCCCGTCATTTTAACAAGACTTGAATCTGCCGAATGAGTGATATTCACAGCAGCATAATAAAGTTCATCGTCGTTTACGATTTTTCCTATCGTACCCTCACCTTGGTTAACTTTTGCAACAATCTCACTTAAATCCTTTGTCAAACTTTTTAGGTATCCTATAACGCCTTGGGTTTCTTCAATAATTTTTGATATACTTAAGGGAGCTTTGGCTTGAATTACCCCTCCATCGGAAATAATTTCCATATCCGATGAACCGGGAGTAATTGAAACAATCTTACTTCCGACCAAACCTTCGGTTTCTATGCTGGCTTCAGAATCGAGTCTGACGAACTGTCTTAGCTCTTTGTTAATACGCATTGTAACTTCAACTCTGCCTGTTGTATCCGGAACTAACTGAATGTTGCTAACATTACCGATATTCATTCCGCTGAGTCTTACGGCAGCTCCGGTTCTCAAACCTGCAACATCAGAAAAATATGTTTTTACCGTAATACTTTCGGTAAAGATAGATTCTTTGTTCCCAACCAGAAAGATTGCGAGAACAAGTAAAACCGTTCCGATAAAAATAAATATTCCTAATTTAGCTCCTTCAAAATGCTTTAACATAATAAGCTCCCTTACGAAGTTACTAACTCGTAACTAAAAAAGTTTTTAAGAAAAATATCGTCAGAATTCATCAATTCTTCTATTGTGCCACGGTATTTTATTTTTCCGTCTTTCAGAAAAATTGCATGATCGGCAATAATATTAGCACAAACCAGATCATGGGTCACTACCACCGAAGTCATTTTCAATTCCTTTTGCAAATCACGTATCAATACACTAATTTCCTTAGACGTGAGAGGGTCCAATCCGGTTGTCGGTTCGTCATAGAGCATTATTTCGGGATCGGTTATTATGCTTCGTGCCAATCCAATACGTTTGCGCATTCCACCGGATAACTCACTTGGCATTTTATCTATTGCTTCAGCGAGTCCGACCAAATCCAAAGTTTTTTCAACCTTTTCCGTCAATTCTTTCTTTGTCAATTTATTGTGACGCACTAATGGGAATTCCAAGTTTTCTCTAACCGTCATGCTATCGTAGAGGGCACCGGATTGAAATAAGAAACCGAGACTTTTCCTTATGTTATTAAGTTCTTTGCTGTTTAATTTTGTGACGTCAGTCCCTTTTACGAACACTTCACCTTTATCCGGTTTCAATAGCCCGATTATACATTTTAGCAATACACTCTTACCGGTTCCGCTTCTTCCGAATACAACGAAATTTTCCGATTCCCTAACTTTTAGGGAGATATCATCCAGGACTTTAAAATCACCGAAACTCTTGGTGAGTCCGTTTATTTCTATCGCATTTAATTCGGCCATATCCACAAAGTTATTTTTACTAATACTGTATCAAATAATAGTATCAAAAGGGATGAAAGTACAACCGCAGTTGTGGAAGCCCTTCCGACACCTTCGGTTCCTCCTTCGGTAGAGTATCCCTTGTACGTGCCTACCAATCCAACTATGTAACCGAATACAAAGGTTTTAGCAATTCCGGGAATAAGATCCCCGAACTGAATTGCATTGACAACTGAATTTTGATAATATTGAAAAGACATACTTTGAGAGAGAATCACTCCCAAATAACCGCCGAAAATAGCCAGGAAAACAACGTAGACGGTAAGCAGAGGCAGAATCATTGTGGTGGCAATGATTCTGGTAACGACCAGATATTTAAAGGGGTTTATGGCGGTTACTTCCATTGCGTCTATCTGTTCTGTCACTCTCATAGAGCCAAGTTCCGCACCAATACCGGAAGATACCCTGCCAGCAAAAATTATAGCAGTGATTACAGGCCCTAATTCACGGACAACCGAGAGAGCTACTGTAGCAGGCAAATAATCGGAGGCACCGAATCTTGCAAAAACCGGCTGACTTTGCAACGCCAAAACAAAGCCGATAAGAAAACCTGTAATGCTCACTATCGGGAAGGTTTTAATTCCCAATTCAATCATATGTTTTTTAATTTCGGCTATATCGTAGGGGGGAATGAACACCTGCTTAATGAATTCCCAGTTAAAAATAGTCAATCCCGAAACAGTAGCAAAAAAATTGTAAATTTTTTCGCCCAAGTTCAAATTTCGTTTGTAAATGATTTTGGGAATATTCATTAAAAAATCTCTTTATCAGTTTAATAACAAAAATAGTAAATAATGAATAAAGATATTAATAAAATTTACATTGCGTCTTTATAATGAACTATCTCCGGTTTATGCCCGGGGAATTGCAAAATGCCGATGAAATCAATTCTGCAAGAGATATTTTCAATATTTTTTTTAAACAAGTAATCTTCGGCAGCTTTTCTGATCAATTTTCTTTTCCTTAATGATATTCCGTCTTCCGGTCTACCGTACTCGAGAGATTTCCTATACTTAACTTCAACAAAAACAATTTCGTCTTTGTCTTTTGCTATAATATCAATTTCGGCGTGGCCTGCTTGATAATTCCTATCAAGAATTTGATAATTCAAATTTTGAAGATATTCAACCGCAATATCTTCGCCTTCTTTCCCTTTTGCTCTCTTATGCATTTATTTTCATCTCGAAACTTTTCTGTTCATTCAATATTTTGGACAGAAAACTTAATCTGTGATGAGGAGTTACTCCATATTTTTTTATTGCTTCTATATGTTCTTTAGTTCCGTAACCTTTATTCTTATCCCACTTGTATTCGGGATATTCTTTTGATAGCCTCACCATCAAGCGATCTCTGGTTACTTTTGCCACAATAGAGGCAGCTGCTATCGAAAATGATTTTGAATCTCCTTTCACAACTGTTTTGAACGCTTTCTTAGTGGGAAATATTTTGTTTCCGTCAACTAATAATAAATCTGGCTGAGGGGACAACCCTTCGGCGCTTAATTTCATTGCTTTTAGCGTTGCCTGTAAAATATTAATTCTGTCTATTTGATACTGACTGACGATTTCATACTTAACGGAGATCGCTTTTTCAAGTATGATATCAAAGAGTTCTTCCCGTTTCTTTTCCGATAACTTTTTCGAGTCGTCAACACCCTCAATAAAAAGATCATTGGGGAATATTACTGCTGCCGCAACCACCGGACCAGCCAAAGGACCTCTTCCGGCTTCGTCTATTCCGGCAATGTATCGAATATTTTTATCTAAGAAACCAAGATCGAATTTTTTTGATTCATTCATTATAATGTGCCAATGTAAATTGAAATGAGTCCAAAAACCATATCTAATTTTAGTAGTGAACTAATATAACGAAAATCTTTCTTTGTTTTCGACGACAACAATTTTTTCAGCAAATATACCAGCGTTACATTCACTGTAAATAACACCAATATCAAATATTCGATGTTATAAATACTCATGTAGAAGGGAATGAAGGTTGTTATAATTAAAATAACGCCCAGAAATAAAATCAATCTGAATGATTTTTCTTTTCCGTAAACAATAGGGAATGTTTTTATTCCCGCTTTTGAGTCACCTTCAATATCTTCAATGTCTTTTACAATTTCACGAATCAAATTAATGAGGAAGGCAAAGAGTGCCGGGAAAATACCGCTTCCCCAATTTCCCACTGCAATTCCGCCGTAAATAAAGGCCAAACCAGTAAAAAATGCTACTGTGAAATTACCCAGTAACGGGATAGACTTAAATTTAAAGGAATACAAGAAAATAGAAATGTTTGCTATCAACACAATAAGAATTGCATAATAGTTGATTTGAACGGCAAGTAATATTGATGCAGCAACCAGAAATAAATAATAAAACAGCGAAATCTTGGGGGAAATTATACCTGATGGAAGAACCCTTTCCGGTCTGTTAACAGAGTCGATTTCTATATCGAAGTAATCGTTAATTATATTTCCGGCACTTCCGACCAATGATGCCGACAACGCTGCCAATATAATAGGCATGGTAATTACTTTTATCTCTGAACAAATTAACCCGGCTACAACCACCGAAAGAAAAGTGATTATAAAGTTGATTGGTCTAAGAATTTTTATGAATGCCGATAATTTTTCCATCTCGAAAGCTAATTTAATCAGAATTCATTAATAATTCCGAAGTGAATTAATCCTTGGGTGAGCGAACTTCCCTTTGAGATTGCATAACTGACGGAAAGTAATCCCAAGTTTGTATCCAAAGTAATTCCAAATCCATATCCGGAAAGATAATTTTCCGCTTTTGCTATATTCATCAGTTTATTCTCGTTCCTTGATGAATATCCGTAATCGTATAATAAAAACAGGTAGGAACGGCTTCCGAGGAGAAATCTGTATTCGGAATTTATCCATAACAACCTGTTTGCATTGAATTGTTTTTCCCTATAACCACGTAAAGTTTTTGTCCCTCCAAACCAGAAAAGGTCAGCCGGATCAATCTCATCTCCCCTCAATTCCCGGCCGTGGAGGGAAATTGCAAGAACCTGATTTGTAAAGAATGAATTGTAAATCGCAAAATCGAGTTGAATTTTTTGCTGACCAATTGAAGAATTTTTATCCCCGTTATTTTTTGAGGGAAGTGAAATGTTCTTCCGCCTATAAGTATAAGAATTTATGAAAAGTATTCCCGAAAGGGGATTGAAAAGATCATCCCTCGAATCATATTTCAAACTAATTCCGGTATCGTAATAATTTGAATTATAAAAATTAGATAAAGAACTATTGGTGCCTGCTATTGTTTGTCCCACACCCAAGAGTATGGTTCCGGTAATATTTTCGAAGGCTAAAAATTCAATTTGAGAAGAGAGGGACCTTTGAACATATGACGAATCCTGCTTCCTTTGATACAGATCGAATTTGAGACTCACCGGATAGCCTGCGATCCAAGGTTCCAAATATTTTAACTCGAACTCCTGCGATTCCCTTTCGAATGCTTCCCAACGGAATGCAAAAGCTCTTCCGGTGCCAAAAAGATTTCTCAAACTGACGTCAACTTTTCCGGTGAAATATCCATTCTCGTTTTCTTCTTTCGAGGGCACATAACCGACAATTCCGTCAAAGTTATTGGTATTCTTTTCCTTCAAATTAATCATCAGAATTCCTTTGCCGGACTTATCAATTAAATAGGCGGGAGGTTCAACTTGAGAGAAAAAATTCAACTTTTTTAGTTTCGGTTGAATTTGGTCAATCATCTCTTGTGAGTAAATCATATTCGGAGTAAAACCTATCTCGCGTATTATCACATCATCTTCCGTTTTCTCGTTTCCCGTTATTATTACTTTATTTATTTTTTGCAAACCGCCAAGATCAATATTCAATTCAATATTTATCATGTGGCTGTCATCTTTTTTCCAATAAAATTTATTCACGGTTACTTTTGCAAAAGGGTAGCCGGTGTTTTCAAAGTGTGTTAAAAGTTTCTCTATCCTTTCATTAAATATTGATGGAATAAAAATGTTACCGGTCAATTCTCTGAAAAATGATACATAAATTGAAGAATCATTTGGCGTTGAACAATTTATTGAAATTGAGTCTAATATTGAAGGATCTCCTTCATCAATGAAAATTTTTATCACTGTTTGATCGAATAGGATTGAATCGATACCGGAATGAAAAAATCCGTTTGAGGAATATATTTTTCTCAATCCAGCTTTTACAGAGTCTATTTTCTCTTCTTTATTATCAGACGGGTTAATGTTTATTGAATAGAGCAATTCCTTTTCGGTTAAAAATTTATTACCGAAGATTTTAATACTGCTCCCGGTTTGAGCCGGAATCAGAATGGGAAGAAAAATGAAACAGAAAAGAAATTTATATAGTTGGCGAATCATCAATTAGTTTAAGTCTTTTTCCTATGTTTGTGATTTCCACATCAGGGAATGAATCCAGCGTTTTTGAGTCCACCTTGCATGTCTCCCACATTGCAGCATTGGCTGCTCCCAACTTACATCCCAGGTTTACAAACTCATCGAATGTCAATCCTTTTTCCAATCCGTATGCAACACCGCAATTAAAGGCATCGCCGCTACCCGTTGGATCAATTTCATCATCAATTAATATTGTATTAATTTTATAGAGAAAGCCAAATTTCATTGCATAGAAATTTTCTTTCCCGTTTGTTATGAATGCCAACTTAACTCCTTTGCTGTAAAGAGTTTGAAGGAAGCTGCAAATTTCTTCTTCGCTGCTAATATTCACATCGAACGAAGAATTGATTTCATCCAAATTGTTGTGAACAATCATAGGAGCCATATTAATCAGTTCAGGCAAATGATTTCCATATGTATCCAAAATCACTATTTTATCTTCTCGATGTGCAATTTCAATTGCTTTTCTGAAAACATTGATTGCCTCTTCATTCGGAGTACTGCCTGCTAAAACCACTATTGAAGCATTCGGTATCATTTTTTCCAATCTGGAAATGAAATCCGTTGCTTCGTTTTCCGTTATTACGTGATTCGGAGAAAAAAAGTGAGTCGTTCTCTTTAAGTCTTTTTCTTCAATAGTAGCCGACCAGCGAAGTTCAGATTTCATAGGTACGAGAACCGAATTGATTCCTTCTTCTGCCAATACCCGGCGGAAAATTTTGCCGTTGTTACCACCTGCAAAAGTAATGGCTTGATTCGAAATACCCAGCAAATTCAACTGTCGATTAATATTGATTCCTTTTCCGCCTGCACAAAATTTTTCCGTGGCAGAACGGTTTACTTTTCCAAATTCAATTTTAGAATAACTGAATCTTTTTTCGAGTAGAGGATTTATTGTAACTGTAAGTACCATAATTAATATCTATATTTATACCAATCACCATAATCTGGATTCAGAAGTCTATAGTCTCCGAACCCTGTCTGATCAACAAATACGAATCTTCTGTTCAAATCGAAGTATTCCCAAATTTCATATGGTTTCGATCCATATTCAAAAGGATGGCGTTCAACCTGACTGGGAGGACCGAGTGTAATATATATCATTCCCATATCGGTTCTCCAGCCTTCATAATAACTTTTGAAATGAGAATTAGCGTATTCGACTCTTCTGTAATATTCGTTCAAAATTTCATTCTCTTCCGTGTGTGGGGAAGGGTCTTTTTCTTTCCAGTATCTTAAATATCTATCCAACTTCTCTTTATATGTTTTTGCCTCTTTTATTCTTTCTATTTCAGAACTGCTGGCAATATAGATCATCTGTTCTATCGCTTTGTCCAAATCCATTATTGAATTTGGGAAGTTGTATATCTTCGAATAGAATTTTTTCCCTATCCCAACTTGCTGTTTGTTATTTTTGTCAACTACTTTTACTATCAGACTATATTCGCCGATAGTTAAATCTTTTTTATCCAATGTTTGATATATCAAATTCTTGCCGGGCTTCAGTTGTTTATCAAATTTTTGAGAGAAGTATTCTTCCTTTGTACGGTTACTTATTTGATAAATTATTTCCGTATCCCTAACAGAATCGGAATAGACTTCGTAGAAGAAACTTATGCTTTGATCATTACTCGAAATATTGTGGGAAATATTCGGAACAATTTTTTTAGAATTTTCCATCTTTTTTGTTATCAGCATCAAATCGCTTATTCCAAAAGGCTTTTCGAATTTCAAAACTTTTGCTTTTACTTCAACCTGGCGTTCAATTTGCGAAGCATTATCCTCAACCCCAATTTTGATATTATATTCACCCGGTTTCAAAAGGTAAGAACGGTATGAGATATTGAAGTTTTTACTCGATATTGTAGTTTCGTAACTTAAAGCAGATAAAGATTCAGTCCACTCCCTTTCGAGTATTGTTTCATTAGTCAGGGCATCCCGGAATTTCAAATTGATATTGAACGTAGCCTTGTAACCGTTGCTGGTTTTAAGAAATTGAATTTTAGAATAAGGGACTTGAAGAAATACATCAACTCTTGTTAAAGAATCTGAAGGACCTTTGTAGTTAGCAATGTCGTAATAAAAGAAAGGACTTGATCTCAAAGAAACAGCGTTCTTCGAATTTTCAACTTGTCCATATATATCAAATGCAAAAATAATCAGTATTAAAAATAGAGCTTTCATTTGCTCTCCAATCATTAAATTAGTTTTCCATACAAATCATAATCATTACAATCATAAATTTCAATGGAATAATAATTGCCTATCTTACACAACTGGTTTTCGGCCTTAATCAAAACTTCTCCATCAACTTCCGGAGCATCACGTTCCGAACGGGCCACATAATATTCTCCTTCAATATCGTCTATAATGACTTTCATTTCCTTCCCGATAAATTCCTTATTCTTTTTATAAGAAATTTCCCTCTGAAGTTCCATAATTTGTGCTGTTCTTTCTTCTTTTACTTCTTTAGGAACCGGATCCCCAAGAATGTAGGAAGCAGTGTTATCTTCCACCGAATAGGGGAATACGCCCACTCTGTCGAATTCAAATTCCTTAACAAAATTATAGAGTTCGTTAAACTCTTCTTCGCCTTCAACGGGGTAACCTGTGATGAATGTTGTCCGGAGTGTTATTCCCGGAATCTTTTCCCGGAGCCTATTCAATACTTCAATTGTCCTTCGTTTGGTAATTCCTCTTCGCATCGATTTTAACACTTTATCAGATATATGCTGAAGAGGAATATCAATGTAATTCAAAATTTTATTGTTATTCGAAATTTCATCCATCAAATCTTCGGGGAAATGGGAAGGGTAGGCATACAACAATCTTATCCACTCAATCCCATCCACTTCACTTAATTTGCGAAGTAATTCTGCAGCATTTCTTTTGCCATAAATATCTATGCCATAATCGGTAGTGTCTTGCCCGATTATAATCAATTCCTTCACACCTTTACTTGCAAGGGATTCAGTTTCTTTCACCAGCTCTTCGAGCGGTTTGGTTGAGTGCTTCCCTCTCATAAGAGGAATTGCACAAAATGAACAAGGATTATCGCATCCTTCCGAAATTTTCAGGTAAGCATAATGTTTGGGTGTTGTAATTAATCTTTCACCCAACAATTCATATTTAAGATTACCACCGAATTCTTCTACAACTTCTTTATAGGCTTCCGTGCCAAAATAAGCATCCACTTCAGGTATCTCTTTCCGCAAATCCTCCAAATATCTTTCGGAAAGACAGCCCGTAACGATTACCTTTTTAATTTTGCCTTTCTTTTTAAGCTCAATTGCTTCCAAAATTGTATTGATTGATTCTTCTTTAGCAGCTTCAATAAATCCGCATGTATTAATAACAATTGAATCTGCTTGCTCGGATGAATCGACCAACTCAAAATCATTTGCATTAAGCTGCCTCATCATCCTTTCGGAATCTACGGTGTTCTTTGAACACCCAAGTGTAATTATTTCTATTTTATCTTTCATATTGATAACTAATTCTCAAATTAATATTAAAAAACTGTATTGGTAAAATCAATTGGTGAGTATAATAAAGAGATAAATTACCGGCGCAGATATAATTAGTGAATCGAATCTATCCAAAAATCCTCCGTGCCCGGGTAGAATGGCAGAAGAATCTTTTACTTCTGCATCACGTTTAAATAAGCTTTCTATTAAATCTCCGGACTGACCAACTATACCTATTATCATGCCGATGATAATCATTTGATCCAGATCCATAAAATCGAGGATGAGATATTTTGCGGCTACTGCGGCAATTACGGAAAAGATAAATCCGGCAATTGCTCCTTCCCAACTTTTCTTGGGACTCACCCTCGGGAATAATTTATGTTTACCGAATGATATGCCAATAAAATATGCTGCGGAATCACAAATCCATATTGTAGCCATTAGTGTAATTATTAAGTGTCCGCCTCTTTCATAATATATTGGCAAAGACGTATAAAGTTCCCGCAGTAAAATTAGATGAGAAGTGAAAAATCCCAGGTAAATTATTCCAAGTGCCGTTCCCGCAGTGTTTAAGATTGCAGAGCCTTTATTCCTGAACAGTTCATAGAAAAAGAGGAGGAGAAAAATTATGACCAAAAGAATAGAGGTGTCGGTAATTTTCAAATATACATTAATTAATAGTGCAATAACAGATAGGAATCCTACTACATAATTGAACAATATTCCCTTGCCTTTTAGAAGAAGGGAAAATTCGTATAAAGCTGTCAGAGAAATAATTCCAACAAAAACTACAAATGACCAGCCGCCCCACAAACAAAAACCTAGAATAATGGGGATTCCAAGCAAAGATACAATTATGCGGACTGCAGTGTTATTCAGTTTCATCATTTTCTTCCGGATTTCTCGAAATTATATCATTAATTATTGCCAATGCATCATCTGCGTCGTTTTTTTTAACTAAAATTTTTATGATTGCCAAATCTCCAACAGTAGGATAATTCCTATCCTTTTGACCCAAAATTCTCACCTCAATATCCGCACTTTCCAGATTGGCTTTGAACATTTCGGCTTCGTAGTCTTTGTCGGTGATATAAACTATTTTCCAATCGGATGGATTAACCAAATTTCTTTCGAAATCTTCTGCCGGAACCAACTCGGTACCGCAATCGGCGCAATATTTTATTCCCTTCACATATTCATATTCACACTTGGGGCAAATCATTTTTAGCCTCCAATCTTTTTTTGTAATATCGGTGAATAAATGTAATAAAAATAGTGAATATTAATCCAAGAATTATAAATTCCAGCAAGTGTTGGGAAATGTTGGTATTGTCGGTTGCACCGGTTTGCAGCATTTCCTCATCTCCGAATATGAAGAAAAGAATGATGGAGACGAAATTATTCAAAAAATGCAAAATCATACTTACGCCGATCGAATCGGTGATTATAACGGAGTAACTGAGATAGAAACCTAAAATAACCAAGGGAATCAGACCATATGGATTGAAATGATATAATCCGAAAAACAGAGCTGTATAGAATGCTGCCATGTAAGGCCGGGTTCTCAACATAAAACTTGTTTGAATAACACCCCGGAAGAGAACTTCTTCGCAAATAGCGGGAGTTAATGCTATTACTAATATTACGAGAATTCCTTCAAATATATTATCTACTCTGAGTAAATCTCCGTATGCGCTTTCAACTAATTTATCCAGTTGGTCGAGCATGGTTTTTATCGAATTAATAAATTCCGATTGTGAAGCCAAAGATTCGATAAGATAATTTTGTAAATAAAGATAGCTCTGGAAAAGAGGAATCAATATTATTAGTCCGATGGAAAATAATGCCACATCCTTTAATTCCGGAATTGAGGCACGAATAACGGTGGTCACATCTTCGTAGGCGTATTTTGCCAACAGGAGAGCAGGAAGAAGAATAAACAATACCTGTCCCGCCATTGTCATTATTCTCAAAGCTTGGACGTTAGCCTTTTCCAAATCAAAGCCGAAGATTATCAGAGTGATTACGCTACCCCCAACCTGATATAAAATGAAAACGCCGACCAGAGCCATGAATGCTACAACACCCGGCGAAATAACCGGGTTGAGCGACTGTACGGGACTTAATTTTCCAAAGAAGTTTTGTCTTTGCATAAATTCCTAAAAAATAAAATACAAACTTAGTGATTTAGAAAATAAAAGGGGCGATTTCATTTGGTCTATTTATTTTTTGATTTTATCCCCCCGTGTCTCTAAATTTGAAATCTGTATTTTTTAAAAGTGTCAAATTTGGAGGAATAGTAGATTATGGGTATGATGGCCCGAATGAGAAATTTAGCCCCTTGGTTTATAATTACCGTTGGTGGTTTATTTGTTCTCTTTATGGTATTGTCCGATTCGAAGATAACGCAAATATTAGGACAAAGAAGTAATAACGTTGGATATATTGATGGTGAACCAGTTACTTATCAAGAATTTTCTCAAGTTGTAGAAACTGCAAGAAATAATAGGGTTCAAGCTACAGGGCAGGATATTCCTGAAGAGCAGATGAGTCTTTTTAGGGATCAGGTTTGGGATGCATATGTCTCTCAGAAACTTGTGGAAAAGAAAATTGAAGAATATGGAATTGAAGTTTCGGACGAAGAGATTAGAGATGCCCTTTTAGGTCCGAATCCACCAAATGTTATCAAACAATATTTTATAGATTCAACCGGTAATTTCGATAGGGAAAGATACGAACAAGCAATTTTCGATCCGCAAAACAAGCAAGCAATGCTTCAAACCGAAGAAATTGTTCGTCAACAGAAATTACAAGAAAAACTCGAAGCTTATGTAAATTCATCGGTTGTAGTAAGTGAAGAAGAAATTAAAGAGAAATTTATTAATGATAATATTAAAATGTATGCAGATTATGCATACTTGAACGGATACTTCGTTCCCGACTCTTTAATTACAATAACTGAAGATGACTTAAGAGATTATTATAATAGAAATTTAGATGAATATAAGATTGAACCTCAACGTCAATTGAAGTTCGTCCTCTTCAAAGAAAAAGCATCCAAAGACGACACATTGTTTATTCAAAAGAACTTAAAAGCCATTGTAGATAAACTGCAAAAAGATACAAGTTCTTTCAAAACTTATGTTGAAATATATTCTGAAGTTCCTTACAGAGTGGATACTCTTTCAATTAACCGTGTTCCGATTCTTGCTTCGGAATATTTTCTGAATGCAAAAGACGGTGATATCATAGGTCCGGTTATTGCACCGGAAGGATACGTTGTTTACCGGGTGAAAAAAGTATTGAAGAGCAAAGACCAATTTGTGAGAGCTTCGCATATACTCATAAAAACAGACGGTAAAAACGACGATGCTGCAAAAAAAGAAGCCTATGCAATTTACCAACAATTGAAAAACGGAACGGATTTTGCTCAATTGGCAAAAGACAGGTCTGATGATCCCGGTAGTGCAGTGAGAGGCGGAGACTTGGGATGGTTCGGCAAAGGTCAAATGGTAAAACCGTTCGAAGATGCGTGCTTCAAAGGCAAAGTGGGTAAGGTGCAAAAGCCTATTAAAACCCGTTTCGGTTATCATATAATTCTTGTAACCGGAAAGAATAAGAAAAAATATGCCGTTGAAAAAATAGTTAACAAAATTAAACCTTCGGCTACTACAGTCGACAAAATTTATAACGATGCCAGTGACTTTGCATATTTAGCAGATAAAAATGATTTCGATGAAGAAGCAAAGTTAATGAATTATACTGTTAGCGAAACCAGACCTTTCAAAGAAGATGCATTTTCAGTTCCCGGTTTGGAAGGCAACAAAGGTATAATTCAATGGGCATTTAATAATGATTTGGGAGATATCAGCAAAGTATTCAAAGTTGAACTTGGATACACAGTAGTTAAAATTTCGAATGTTATTAAAGCCGGATTTAAAGATTTCGAAGACGTTAAATCTCAAGTGGAAGCAAAGGTTAAAGCTCTCAAGAAGAGAGATTATGTAATGAACGTTGCGAAAGAAATCAGAGAAAAAATAGGTGATTCCGGTAATTTGGAAATTGCCAAAGAGGTATTCCCAAAAGCTGTTGTTAAATCGGCACAAGGTTGGAAGCCTTTGGACCTCATTCCTACTATCGGAAAGGAACCTGCATTCACACAATATTGCCTCACCGGAGAAATTAATAAAGTGTCCGATCCGGTTAAAGGTGTGAGAGGTGCTTATCTTATTAAGGTTACGGATAGAACAAAATTCGATTCTACCAGTTACCAGATACAGCACAATACAATCAGAGATCAGCTATACCAGGCTAAAAGAGCAAGCAATTATAGAAATTGGCTCGAGTCGATTAAAAAAGAAGCTGATATTGTTGACGAAAGATATTTGTTCTACAGATAAATTTAATTATTCGCAAAAAGGCTTGGCTTTTGTCAAGCCTTTTTTATTTTAAAGGTACCGTATATTTGCACTGATTTATTTCACGGATTTTTATAATTTGACTGTATGAAAATTAAAGTTCTTATTTTTGTAACAATATTAACTTCTTCTCTGTTTGCTCAATATGGTCCTAAGGGAATTTCATTTTCCTTCGGTGCAAACTATACAACTACCTCACGCTATTTTCTAAATCCAAACTCGAGCGACAGATTCACTAGGGACACATTCATTCCATACGATGATATTTATCATTATTCATTTGACGTGAGGTATAGAATAAGTGAAATTCTTGCCGTCGGCATCAACACCGAATATATTGAAAAAACGGAATTAGGAAGAAACGTTGCAGCCTCTACTCCTTCGGGGGTAAAACTTTTGGAAGTGGAAGACGGATACGTTCTGATTCCTATTGAGCTAAACCTTATTTATTTGCTTCCCTTTTCTACCGATGACTTAAAATTTTATATGTCAGGTGGCGCCGGTTATTATTTTGCAAAACAAATAAGAAAATTCGGAACGGCAGAAATTGATTCTCACACCGACGGTTTCCCGTTCGGCATTCAGGTATCCGTGGGAATGGAATATATGATATTCGATTATTTGTCGGCTAGATTCGACATGCGCTTCCGTGACCCGGAATTTTATTTGAAGTCGAGATACAAAAGCCGAGAAGCTGTTTACAACGGAACTAACATTTATTTACCTGTTAATGAATTTACAACCAAAGTTAATATAGATGGGATTACATTCGGATTGAGTGCCGTTTTACATTTGTAATTCTTTTATTTAACTTCATATCTCTTTTTATAATTTTCTTAAATTAATTATTATTAATGAATCTTTCAGTTAAATACTCAAGATTCTGCAGGAAGGGATTAAATATATTTTATGCAGAAAAAAATTATTTATATGACCGGATTTATGGCAAGTGGCAAAAGTACTTATGGCAGAATTTTGGCTAATGTACTTGGTTGGGAATTTGTGGATTTGGATAAGTTGATAGTTGAAAAAGAAGGGAAAGAGATTGTTGATATATTCAAAGAAAAAGGAGAAGAATATTTTAGAAAATTGGAAACAAGAACACTCGAGGAAGTTTCCAAGAAAGAAAATTACGTCGTCGCTCTCGGTGGTGGTGTTTTTACCAATCAGAAGAATGTTGAAATATGTAAGGAAACCGGGGTTACTATTTATCTGAAGTGTTCCGTAAATACAATTTTCCACAGGATTAAACGAAAGACAACCCGGCCGCTTTTCCGGGATTTGATTATGCAAGGGAAGAATAGGGAAATAAGGGAAAAAATTCAGAAGATGATGTCCGAAAGGGAACACTTTTATGAACAAGCCGACTTGATTGTTAATACGGATAAAAGAGGATTAGGTAGAACAATCGATTTTATTAACTATAAACTCAAAAAATTTATATGAAAAAAGTTAATGTAAATTTAGGTTATCACCAATACGATATCATCATCGATAAGAATTTGAACAGCAGAATCATAAGATTTATAAATGGTCATACAAACCATAATAAAGTTCTGTTTTTACTTGATAGGAATTTTTATTCACAACAAAAAATTGCCATCGACCAAATTATTGATGGAGTGAACAATTCTTTCCGATTGATGATAAACGCTTCGGAAAAAAATAAAACATACTCCAGCGTGATTAAAATTCACGAATTTATGCAAAGAAAAAAGTTTGGCAGAGATTCCTTGCTTGTTGCCGTTGGAGGTGGAATAACAGGCGATATCGGGGGATTTGCTGCAAGTATATACATGAGGGGAATACCGTATATTCAAATTCCCACAACGCTGCTTGCCGCGGTAGATTCTTCGGTTGGGGGTAAAACAGGAATTAATTTGAATACCGCTAAAAACTTTATCGGTTCATTCTATCAACCCGAAGCAGTATTTATTGATGTTAATTTTTTTAATACACTTCCTTTCGAGGAAAGATTGTGCGGACTTGGAGAGATACTGAAATACGGGTTTCTTACCGAAAAGAGAATATTCAATTATTTAAAGAAAAATGGCTCCAAAATATTGGAACTTGATTCAACTGCAATTAAAAAAATAGTTGCCGAATCGGTAAAATATAAGTCTTCGGTAGTAATAGCAGACGAGCGCGAATCGGGAATAAGAAAATTGCTCAACCTCGGGCATACTTTCGCTCATGCATTCGAGATGAACAGCAAGCATAAAATAAAACATGGTCACGCAGTCATTATCGGGCTTGTTGCTGCGGTTCGTTTAGCCAAAAACTTGGAACTTGTTTCCGAAAAGAATTACATGGAATTCCTCTCGCTTCTTCTCCCATATTCCGAATATATAAAACTAAAGAATGCCGGTTCCCGGGCAGTTTACAAATCAATGTTTTCGGATAAGAAAACTCGGGGAGGGAAATTGAAATTTGTTCTTCCTGTAGAAATTGGTAAAATATTGATTGATGTTGAAGCTGATAAAAAAGGTGTTTTAGATGCAATTCAATTTTCTCTCGAGTACTTTTCTTAAATATTCCTTTATCTTTCTTTGGTTTGTTTCATCCTTGCTTGCCCAGCCAAAGCATGAGGTTAGGGGAGTTTGGATAAGTACAAATTACAATTTGGACTGGCCACCCGCGGGAACAACCATTGAAGAGAAGAAA